>CAZGCA010000018.1:0-71254 GCA_964524145.1 uncultured bacterium
TCCACAAAGGTCAACTCACCTGTGGTGGCATTGCGCGAGAACACCGCCACCGCATCGTCTAACATTGCAGTAACGTAGACGTGAGCGCCGTCCGGGGAGACGTCTACGCCAGCAGCTCGCCATAACCCATTGACGCCGCCGACGCCATCAAACTGGGCTTCCACAAACGTCAGCGTGCCTGTGGTGACATTGCGCGAGAACACCGCCACTGAATCGGACAGGTTGCCTGTAGCGTAGACGTGGGCACCGTCCGGCGACACAGCCAATGAGTATGGATCATTTAACCCGCTCACTCCGCCAACTCCCTGAAACTGGGCTTCCACAAAGGTCAACTCACCTGTGGTGGCATTGCGCGAGAACACCGCCACCGCATTGTCATACCTCCCAGTTGCATACACGTGAGCACCGTCGGGCGAGACGGCCACGGTTACAGCTCCGTATAATCCATCGACGCCGCCGACCCCATCAGACTCCGCCTCGACGAACGTCAGCTGCCCCGGGTCAGCGACCGCCTCGGGGACAAAGAGGCTCGCGCACACTAACAGCACTCCTACACACGCGACTCGATGCACCCCGAGATGACCTCGGCCACACTTCAAGCGTATCCTCACCTTGCCGTGACTCTGTGGTTTCGTCATCTCCCCAATCCTCCTCTTGCCCGTAACAGCCTCCTTGACTCACAGTGTACTTCTTCAGAACATTCAGCACGCTGGCGAGCTCAAGTTAGGGTAGAGATTCGGCCTCTTCCAACCGTCCAGGTTGAGAGTCTTACGTCGTGCTAGGGAATCAGCCTTGAGCTTTCTTCATGCTTGGAGTATCGCCTCCCTTCTCCCAGAGTATACATCGTCAAGGTTGACGTTGGCAACGGTCTCCAGCCGCTCCGTCCCCCAACGTAGAACAGTAGACTTCATGCTTGACACCCCATCTAAATGGAGGTATGCGACTTATCACCTCGTTCCCACGCTCCCGCGTGGGAACGTATGTCAGGCCAGCGGGAGACGCCTATGCATTCCCACGGAGGACCGTGGGAACGAGAATTCCCCTGGCAATACTGCTGTGACGTCTTGACGTCAGAACGTTATGATGCTATACTATGGTCGAGAAAGGAGGTGAGCTATGGCCGGACTGACAAAGCGAGCAACAGTCTATCTGGACCCGGCGTTGCACAAGGCGCTGCGCCTGAAATCGGTCGAAACATCCCGGTCGATGTCGGATCTCATCAACGATGCCATCCGAGAAGAACTGGCAGAAGACGCGGACGACCTCGCCGCATTCGAGGCACGCAAGAATGAACCCACCGTGACGTTCGAGGAGTTCGTGAGGGAACTGAAGCGCGATGGGAAGATATAGGGTAGTTGTTCGCAAATCGGTTTCGAAGGACCTCGACCGAATAACAAGGAAAGATGCGCGGCGTATCGTCAAGGCCATGAGAGCCCTGTCTGATGACCCCCGCCCTCCGCAGTCGAAGAAGCTCTCGGGCGAGCAGAAGTACCGACTGCGATGCGGCGCGTACCGGATCATTTACGAGATTCAAGACGAGCAGCTCGTCATTTGCGTCGTAAGAGTTCGACACAGGGAATAGCGAATTGAGAATGGTGAATTGAGAATAGCGAATTCAGAACTGAGAACGGGAGTAATCAGTGGCTAGTTGCTAGTGGCTGGTAGTCAGTTCCCTCACCCTACCCTCTCCCAGAAGGAGAGGGTTCCAGTGTGGTAGAATGTTTCCTGTGTCGTCGATTTGACTGCGAGCGTGTGCTTTGATTCACAGGCGCTCCATTGCGTATCGGGGAACGCGTTAGGGAACGATACAGACAGGAGGGTGAAGTGATGGCTGACGAGAAAGGCAAGAAAAGTAGCGTTCGGCGATGGGCGTTGGCGGTCTGCTATGCGCTGTTGATAGTGGTGACCCTGATCCTGCTTTTTGCTGAGCGTTCTTCGTCAGAAGCCGGTTTCCTGGAGAACGCGGGCAAGGGAGCCGCTCGTCTGGGTCTTGCCATCGTGCTGCTTCAGGTGGTGCTGGCGTCCCGCAACAAATCCATCGATCGCGCGTTCGGTATTGACAAGGCCATGTGGCTTCACCGGTTCATGGCGGTTGCGGCGGTGGTGTTGCTGCTGCTGCACCCGGTTCTGCTTTCCGCAAGCTACCGAAGTCTTGCGCTGTTCTCGTTCAAGACAGGCTGGCAGGTGATGCTCGGAAAAGCGGCCCTGTTTATTGTTGTAGCAGGCACGCTCGTCGCCGTCGGATTCAAGAAACTGCGCGTGCCCTACCAGACGTGGCGGTTCATGCACAAAGGCATGATCTGCGTCGGCGCCGTGGGAGTTGCGCACGCCTTGACCGTCGGCTCGTTCGCCCTGCCGACGAAGGTGTACTTGTGCGCGCTCCTGGCGGTCACCGTCTGTGTATTCCTGTTCAGAAACGTTCTCGCGGCAAAACTTGGTCGGCGACGGTTCACTGTTGCCGCTGTCACCCGTGAGACACACAACACCTATACACTCGCCTTTGAGCCTATCGACAAAGGCGCGCTCGTCTATCAGCCCGGCCAATTCATGTTCCTGAAGCTGTTACGCCAAGGGATGAGCTCCGAGGAGCATCCGTTCACCATTTCGTCGTCGCCGACCCGGGAGGGACAGCTGACTGCGACGATCAAGCAGGTCGGCGATTTCACGAACACCATCGATCAGACGAAACCCGGCGATCAGGCGTTAATTGAGGCACCGTTCGGCAGGTTCAGTTTCGTACACGACCAACCGGACAAGCTCGTGTTTATAGCGGGAGGTGTCGGGATTACGCCGCTGATGAGCATGCTCAGGTTCCTGGCGGACACCGGCGACACACGGCCCGTGCTCCTCATCTACGGCAACCGGACCGAGGAAGACATCATATTCCGGGACGAACTCGCGTCGTTACCCGAACACATAAGGGTGGTCCATATCCTCTCGAGCGCGGGCGCTGAATGGGACGGACCACGGGGATTTGTCGACGAGACGGCCATCAGGGAACACGCCGGCGAGATGCTGTCCGAGACGCATGTGTACGTCTGCGGTCCGCCTCCCATGATGGCGAGCGTGATCCGATCGTTGCGCGCGCTCGGGGTCAAACGCGGAAGAATCCACTACGAACGGTTCGCCATCTAGACGCCTTTATGAAGGTAAAGCTGAACAGATGGGTCGAGTTTTCGAACTATCAACTAAGACTGTCATTCTGAGCGAAGCGAAGAATCTCGCTTTCGGGTGCTACGGGTACGGTTGAGATTCTTCGCTTCGCTCAGAATGACAACACAGGAAGGCCAGCCGCACAAGAGTTGCAGCGTATTCACCTATCGGGGGATCGGACCTTCGGTCTTAGGTCCAAAACCTCAATAGCCTATCTTACTGGGAGACGGGTTCTTCGCTCTTCTCAGGTTTCAGCGCCTGAAGGATCTCCTTGTTGGACGGCATACCGCGTTTGGCGAGCACAATCACCCCGTCCTTGCTAATGGCGTACACCGTGCGGGTGGTCATAAACCTCCCCTTGCACCCGTAGGCCGCTACGACCTTCTTATCCTTGTCCACGAGCAGAGGGAACGGGAACTTGTGCTTCTCGACGAACTTCTTGTGCGACTTCGCGTCCTGCGGGTTGATACCGAACACGACCGTGTCGGCCTCTTTGAACGACGAGAACTCATCCCGAATCGTGCAGAACTGTTTCGTACAGCCGGGCGTATTATCGCGCGGATAGAACACAAGCACGACGTTCTTCTGTCCTCGGTAACCCGCAAGCTTGACGGTTTTTCCATCTTGATCCTTCAGCGAAAACGCTGGCGCGCGCTGCCCCACTTTCAGCAGCTTCTTTGCGGCATCGGGATCTGCAGGCACGACCAGTTCCTCCGTTCTCGAACCGAACATGTTACAGGTCGCTTCGACAACAATCTTTTCCCCGGGGACGACGTCCTCGAGCGTGAAACTGTCCTCAGTGCCGTTCTGGTCCGTCTGGCGGTCGTAGCTCTTCTCTGCAACGACGTTCTTGTTGATCGACACCTCGATCTGTTTGACGAAATGCTCTCCGGCATCTGCGACGCCATGCTCGACCTTCACGGTAAGCACGTTGGTTTCTGCGGCAAACTCGAGTGACACGTTCGCAGGCGGATGACCGTACGCAGACCCACCTGCGACCACTACCGCAACGCACACGGCTGCGACAGCAACGCTCCGACGAATCTTCACGGTACGCACCCTCCCTTCTTCATATTCGAGACGCTGCTCTCGAAGTCACCCCGAACCGAAACTCTGGCCACAAAAGAACTGCTGCACAAACTCGAACCCTATGAACCAAGCCGCCGGCTAATGCTTGCCGGGCGCCATCGCCACTCCCCGCCGTTCGTAGGCGATGTAGGACTCTATTGCCACCATCTTGGGATCGTCGAGTTCCAGCGGCTGTCCTTCAAGCGGATGCATCAGGCACCAGTTGATCATCTCCCGAAGCGGGATCACCCTGCCCAACTGCTGCTGGAACTTGGGGTAGGTTTCAGGATGCGTATTCGCAGCGTTCGGGTGGCACTGGGCGCATGCTACGCCGTTGGTTCCGAGGTCGGCGCTGACCCACAGTTCGCGGCCGGCCTTGACCACACTCATGAACTCTTCCTGCCAGCGTTCGGCGTCCGCGTCCGTAAACTCGTCGGCGAAGATCACGACGCCGCCCACGCAGACCGCCACGGCGACCGCCGCGAACGTTGCTCCTACCAAGATCTTCTTTAGCATAGCCCTCTCCTCCTAGTAATGGATCTGCGGGGCGATCCGACGGTCCGAAGCCTGGTAGTTGCTGTCCTCGGGCTGCCCCGTGTTCGGGTTGAACGCCACGGTCCGGTTCGTGTTGTTGTAGAGGTTATAGTCCATCGCGATGCGTCCGTTCTCGACGTCGATGAACTGCCAGCCCGTAGCGTCCCGCTCGAAGAACGGGTCCGCCCGGTTCATGGGCACGGTGAGCTTCGGCAGCTTGCTTGCCGCCTGCGCGTAACTCTGCGGGTACGGCCACGGCCAGGCGGTCGCCATCACCGCGTGGAAGCTGATATTCCCTATCTGGTTGTACTGGATCTGGTGGACGTGCCCGTAGACCACGGTCGCGTTCTCAAAGGGCCGCAGCAGCGCCTGGACTTCTTCCGCTTCCTCGGTCCAGAAGTTCCACCCTTTGTAAATCTTCTGGATGGGCGAGTGCGAGAACACCACGACCGGGGTATCCTTGCTCACCCCCTCGAGATCTTTGCCAAGCCATTCGAGCTGCTTCTGCCCAACCATAAACGGCGAGCCGTTCGGGTTGTCCAGCCCGGCCATCTCGAGCATCCGCTGCTCGGCCGTCGGCCACCGATCATACGTCCAGTCGTCGTAAGTGAGTATGCTGTTGAGCGTCACGAAGTGCACACCTTTGTGGTCCCAGCTATAGTAATGGGGTCCGTACAACTCTGACCAGTACTCGCCGAGGTCAAGGTAGTAGTCGTGCTCGCCCATTACGCAGTGAACCTCGTAGTCGAGTTTGGAAAGCATCTCTGCTCCGTGGTCGAGTTCCTCTTTCTTGCCGAGCTGGGCGAGGTCGCCTCCGAAGATCACAAAGTCGGGTTTGGGGGTCAGCAGGTTGGTCTCGGCCACAGCGCGGATGAGACCCCGGTCCCAATTCCGGACAAATTTCGTGCCTTCTATATGTTGGATGTGCGAGTCGGAGATGTGCGCGAACGTGAAGTTCTTCTCCGGTTCGGCAAACGCGAGCTCAACCGTGCTTACCGGTAGCGCACTTGCTGCCGCGAGCGCTCCCGCGCTCTTGAGGAAGTCACGACGGGTCGGACGAAATTCGCTCATGATCGCCTCCTCTACTTGCTGCTGTCCGCCTCGGCGGGGCGGGCGTACGAAGGGCTGGTGAGCGCTTCCATAAACGCCACCAAATCGTCGATTTGTTCGTCGGTCAGGTCAAGCGGCCGGATACCGCCGCTGAGAAAATCGTTTACGGGATCGTCTTCGTTGGTGACCCCACCATTGTTGTAATGCACCATTACGTCTTTGAGAGTCTCCAGGCTGCCGTCATGCATGTACGGGGCGGTAACATCCACGTTTCGCAGCGTCGGGGTTTTTATCGAGCCGAGATCGTCGAACTCGCGGGTGACCGCAAACCGGCCGAGTTCCGACGTTCGCTTGTCGGTCAGCACTTGGACGTCGACATCGGTCTTGGCGGCCTCGGCCTTCAGGAACTCGCGTGCCAGGTCGGGCACGTCGTTCTGGATGTCGTTGATCCCCACGCCGACGTTGTGGAACCGGTTGTCGGTAAACAGCGCCTGCGTCTGCTCGATAACGTGGCACGATACGCAACGCCCAGCGTTGACGAAGAGCTCGAACCCTCGCTTCTGGGCCGCGGTGAGCGCGTCCTTCTCGCCACCGTAATGCCAGCGATCGAACGGCGAGTCGCCGGCCACCTGTGTACGTTCAAATGCAGCGATAGCCTGGGTCACTTCGGTCATGGTGACCGCGTCGCCTGTCTTGCCGAAGACGGTATCGAACTCCTTCACGTACGCCGGGTCCGACCGGACAATATCGAGTATGGGTTGGTGGTCCTCGAGCCCCATCTCGACCGGGTTCACGAACGGGTGCAACGCCTGGTCCTCGAGGCTTGGCGAACGGCCGTCCCAGAACATCGTCTCGAAGTACACGGCATTTACCACAGTGGGCGCGTTCCGCGTGCCCTTGAGCTTGTTGATGCCCTCCGAGACGCTCAGCGGGCTGTCGGTGAACCCCTTCTCAGCCAAATGGCAGGTGGCGCAACTGACCTCGCCCGTCGAACTGAACCTCGTGTCATTGAACAGCTTCTCGCCAAGGGCGATCTTTTCGGGTGTCTGGGGATTATCCTCTGGGTAAGGCACAGGCGGGAGACCCAGTGGCCGGGCTTGCTCGGCTGGCTCCTCCGCGGTCGCGCCCACCACACATAAGAATCCCCCGACAACGATCATGGTGTACAGGAATTCTTTCATGACTGCTCCTCCATAGTCCCACAATCATCAGCCGTTTCCCTCAATTATGGATCGGAGACTTCCCGTTGTCAAGGAAAAAACTCCAGCCCAAACATGACGACTCCTCCTGTCATTCGTCGGACTTCACCCCGATTTGCATCGGTAACGTTTTCAGCGATGCGCCGGCTACCCTTACTCCGGCGTGGGTGCCGGGTGCCATTGCCCGGTGCCTATTCGCGCAACCAGTGACGTGACGGGGTACTTGCCCGGGTACCGCACAAACTCGACATGCCCGTCCATGTACAAGACGTTGCAGCCGCCGGGCTGATGGTTGAAATCACCGTCGGTCTGCATTTGGTCCCACATAAGGGCGACGAGGCTTTCGGCTGTCGCTGATGCCGCAGGATTGTTGATGTCGGTGATGAGGAACCGTTCTATTCCTTCGCGCAACCGGTATATGGTGCCCGTACCCGCATTGCTGAATGCGGGATGAGCCATCCCTGGGTATACACTAATATCGAGATCCACGTCCGTATTGTGGTCGACGAACTGTCGCTCGCTGCCCCGCAGGATATCTTCGGTCCCGATCGCAAACAGCGTGGCGTACCCTTCGTACTCCTGGGTGGTGCACCAGCCCAGGTACCAGTAGGATTTGTGCCTGATAAGCCTTGGATCGATTCTCCCGTTGACGTCACACCACTCGCAGTCCCCTCGAGGCGGAGGGAATACCGCGTCGCCGTGCTTGTCGGAGGGGCAGACGAAGATGCCGATCTCGCTCACATATTCAGGGAACAGCGCCGGTCCCTGAGGAACCAGGTTGATGTACCCGGGATGCGTGCTTGTCAACTGCGGGAACCTCCCGTTCCACTCACCCGCGTACATCTTTAGCGCGAGCCCCCACTGCTTGAGGTTACTGGCGCAGCTTGCGCGTCGCGCGGCCTCACGCGCACGGGAAAGCGCAGGCAGCAGTATGGCGGCGAGAATGCCGATAATGGCGATCACCACAAGCAGTTCGATGAGCGTAAACCCCTTTGACTTCTTCATGACGGCTTCCCTCCTTTACGTCTCGTGCCGCGAGCGATAGTGTGCACCCGGAACTGCCGTCTGGAACACCCGGCACCAGCGGAGTCCGTATCGGCGTCTGTTACCTAAACCCGGGGAGAACCCGGCGTGTTCGGGCGGCGTACTCGTCGTACTGCAGGCCGAATCTTGCCCGAAGTGCCCGCTCTTCCACATGTATTCTGTAGGCCACCGCGGGAATGCCTCCCGCGAGAGCCGCTCCAATCCCGATGATGCTCCCAAAACACAGCGAGAGTCCCGTCAGCTCGCTCAGCGCTCCCACATAGGCAGGATGGCGGAGAACCCCGTATATTCCCGTCGTTACCAATTTGTGAGAGGCCGATGTCTGAACAAACGGCTTACAGGCTTCGCCGAGGGTCAGCCTGCCAAGTATCCGCAGCCCGCAGCCCACAACAAACAGAGGCACTCCCAAGAACTGAAGTCTGACGAGGTCGTTGGGAAAGGGGGTGATTCTCCACGACAACGCGTCAAGAACCGAGCAGATGCTGGCGGCAGTCCATGCCGATGCCACCAGCCAAAACGATCCTCTGTCCTCACGAAGAGTTCTTCTATGCGGCACACTTTTCACGACCAGCCACCCCGCCTCGAGTACCCACAAAACCAAACCGGCGAGACCCAAGGCGATGGGCAGCTTCGCGTTGTCGGGCACATTTGAGAACAGCCAGTCCGCCACCGGTTGGGGTTCCTTATTGTCCTCTATCGTCAGATAGGGGGCCCACCTTTGTGTCGGGTTTGACGGGCAGGTCTCGGCTACATCCAGACACACGAACAACTCCTCTTTGCATCAATTTTACCGCACACGCGAGTCGAGACGCAACAGGGAAGAATGGTGCTGTAGGATTTTCGATTGGTTGACAACAAGAGCCCGTGCTGTTGTACTATGAGGCGGGTCGGAGCTGTCCTGGAAATAGAGGAGACGAAATGGCACGAATACCCAGCTATTCGTTCAAAGACTGGACGTTGTCGCGTCACGATGTCTCTGGCGTCGTCTACCGGCCGGGAGTGAGGACACTTTTCGGGCGGCTCGGGGCCACGGCGCTTGCGGCGCTGGTCTTCGCGGGCGCGTATGTGGCATACAGCCGGGTTGGGCAGCCGCGTGTCCGTCGTCAGACCACCACGGTAGTCCAGGAAGAAGAGCTTCGTGAGATGCTTGCCGAAGGGGAGCGAGATCTGGCGGATATGGAGCAGCGCATCCGCGATACGCAGGGTGAAGCCGCCTGGCAGGAGTACCAGGCACGGAAGCTCGACCGGGAACAACAATATGCAGAGCGTGACGCGAAGGTCCAGGCGACTCGGGACCGAGAGGAGCAGATCTTCACGACGTTCGTGGAAGCGGGCACGTGGGTCTGTTTGGCAGTGATGGGTCTTTGCGTACTGGTCGGAGTGCTTGCCCCGCTCAGTTGCCTGTGGAACCGCGTCAGCATCGAACGCGACCCGTGGGGGAAACTTGTGGTCAGGAAGATGGGAGTGCTCCTGCCGTCAACGCGCGCATGGCCTATGGAAACGTTCGGCACTATCTCGGTGCTGGCCCAGGAGGTAGTGGTCCGCTCGAAAGCGCACCTCAGGAGAGTCGGCTGGCGGTGGCGGATAATGCTGACGGCGCGACCCGAGCCCCAGGCAGTCGGACCTTCCGGAAGCACAATCACGAGTGGCGAACCTTTGATCGAGTTCGTCGTACACCAGCAGAAGGACCGTCCAAGCGAGGGGTTCATGCCGAAACGCGTCGGCGCGTTTCTGGCGATCCTATGCAATCTCACCGGCCTTTCCTACTCGGGACCCGCGATCTCGGACTATGATTTCAGCCGTCGTCGCGTCGGGACGCCGGTTCGCACAGCCGTCTCGACCGGCGAGCCGATAGTCACGCGCCAAACGTTCCGGTCCGCGGACGAAGTGCCCCCGCATCTCCGGGCCCGGTTCGAGGAGATGCGCGCCGCCGCGCAGGAGCACGGTGCCCAGCCCGGCCGGCCCTTGCAGTCCGCAAGCCAGACCTTTGCATATCGCGACGAGCAGGGGCGCATGCACACCTACAGCTCGCTCGACGAAATGCCGCCGCAGATCCGAACCCGCTACGAGGAAATGCTCCGGCGCCACCGTCCGCCCTCACCGTAAGCTCCCCGGACCACCTGCCGAAATCCGGGAGAATTGTGCTTGACAAGCATTGGAGTACTGTGTATAATCAAATGAAACTAGACTGACGCGGGGTGGAGCAGTCTGGTAGCTCGTTGGGCTCATAACCCAAAGGTCGCTGGTTCGAATCCAGCCCCCGCCACCATATGTTTGGAACGGCTGGACTTAGAAAAACCTGAGTTCAGCCGTTCCCGTCTGTTTGGGTAGCGACCGATGGGTAGCTACTCTTTCGGGGGAGTTTCCAACGCATTACTTGTCAAGGTGTTGAGCAAACAAAGCCCTTCTTGACGAATTTTGGGGTCGGAACCCAACGAACCCTGTAGCGGTCGCAATCGCCCAGTCTCATGCGATCGCCAAAAAAACCACGTTCGATGTTGCCGAACACGTACGGTATTACGGCGCAGTGAAACGCTCCGCGCACTCGCCCGGTCGGGCACGGAGGTACCCGCATGAAATAGTAGAAGTACGCCTTCGAGCCCACGTTCTCCATCCATCGAACCTGATTCCTTGCGTGCAGCAGAATGCCGCTGTTTGTCCCGAGGCGGTTCACGGCATAGCGCACGTCGCCATCGGTCTTTGCCGGGTACGCTGCGAAAATCCCGTCAGCCGCGTTCCCCATGCACATCAGCTGGGGTGGATCACAATGTACCTGTCCGATCCCATTACGAGAATGAAAAAGATCTTGACACATCCAGACGGATAGTGTAGTATGGTTACGATTCGTAGGCAGATTATGCGGCTGGTAGACGCTCAGAGCACATTTCAGGTTTTGGACATGTTGTGAGCGCCACGACATCAGGAAGATCGAAATGCCACGTGCGGGTTTGAACACCATCACACAGAGGGTGAGCAAGAAGCACCAGGAGGTTCTCGAACGGGAGAAACAGATACTCAGTGTCGCCAGAAAGCTGTTGGATGAGCTGGGCTATCTTGGTCTGACAATGGATCGAATAGCCGAGCAGGTGGGGTGGAGCAAGCCGACAGTTTACCAGCACTTTTCCTCGAAGGAGGAGGTGGCCTGGTCGGTCCTCGACGCGCTACGCTCGTAGCTCTCGCAGATCCCCAGGTAGCCTCTTCGCTCCTCCACCATCGCTCTCTCAAACAACTCCCTGGCTAGTCTCATACGCTCCACCCTGCTCGATTCCACAACCAGCTCGTCACCGTTGTCCTTGACTTCCCTCCATAGCTCTGTTACTGTCAGCTCGGTCAGTGGTTTCACTACCATGGGTGTGTTCCTCCTTCCTGTTTGCTCGGTCCCTCATGGACCGATTTCCAAGGAAGAATACACCCTCCTCTTTTCTCTGACAATCCCTTCTTACACAGAACATGATACGCTACCTAGTCAATCAAGTGTGCATGACGGCCCGGATAGTAGTGGGTCGCCACGCGCATAGTTAATCTGCCCTTGCTGCGCTCCAGTACAGATCGGTCCAGCCGGTTCCTCGATCTAGCCCAGCAGCCCGCCTACGAGAGCTGCGACCCGTGCGTCAAACCCAATATCTAGGTACTTCCGTGTTCTGGCGCGAAGCTGGGATACTCTCGGGGGGGGGGCAGAACCAGACTCGTGTTATATTTGGTGTGGCGGGGGATGTCCCCACGATGAGGGCGTCCCCCGTCTTTCTTACCACAAACAGACATGAAGCAAGGAGGATCAAGAAAATGATACTTGAAAGACTTGGTATCTACGGATGGAAAGAACAGGACGAGAACGTTGTGATGGCGTCGCTGCTCACAGGGGATCCGTTGTTGCTCATCGGTAACCACGGGTGTGCCAAAACACACATCGCCAACAAAGTGGCAGAGGCGTTAGGGAAGAAGTTTCTGGTGTACGACGCCTCGAAGGCGATGTTCGAGGACGTGCTTGGCTATCCCAACGTCGAGAAACTCAAGCAAGGCGTGGTCGAGTACGTGCCCAGTCCCGTGACTGTGTGGGACAAAGAGCTGATCCTCATCGACGAGCTCAACCGCGCCATCCCGGAACTCCAGTCGAAATGGCTCGAGGTGATCCGCAGCAGGAAGATCATGGGATTCTCCACACAGGTCAAATGGGTATGGGCAGCAATGAACCCTATGAGCTATTCGGCAACACAAGCGTTGGACGATGCGCTCGTAGGCAGGTTCGCGCTGTTCATCTACGCGCCGGACGTGCTCGAGATGAACGAGGAAGACCGTATCCGCGTCACCACACACATCAACGGTGACGACGCGCCGGGCATCGGCGAATGGGCACAGGGAGGAAATGGCAGAACCATATCGGGACAGGCCGTAGAGGCCACCGGGGCGAAGATGCGCGGAATGCTGTGCAAGGCCGCCGGTCATTTCAACGTGCTGCGTGCGGAGATGTCCACACTGTCAGAGTTCCTGGCAAAGTTCGCCGACCTGCTCATGCGCGAAACCAAAGGCGAGATCGCGCTGGACGGCCGCAGGCTGGGGTTCATCTACAGGAACATCCTCGCCAACCGCGCCGTCGAACTGGCCAAGGCAGAGGTGTTCGGATGCACGCCAGCGGGCGCGTTGTCCTCTTCCAGGTGACGGACTCGGGGAAGCACGTACTGAGAAGACTCGGAAGGGATGTGCGAGACAGTATCCGTTCGGGAGGCATTGAGCATGAGTACTGGAGGTACAAGACCGCCGAACATCTGGAGGCGGCAGGTTATGAGGTGCGTATGGAAGAGCCTGTGAACGGGTACGCGGACATCGTTGCAGTAAGAGACGGCAGGCGAGTGGCCATCGAGGTCGAAACGGGGAAATCCAACTGGCGTGCCAATCTGGCAAAGAACGAGAGCCGGGAGTTCGGGCTGCTCGTGTTCGTAGCAACCAAAGAACAAGTACACAGGAGAATACAGGCCGGATTGAAGGATGAGGGCTCAAAACGCCCCGTCAGCGTCGTCCAGGCTCAGGAACTCGAGCATCTGCTGAAGAAAGGACTGTTTGACGAGAAGAAGGGCATCTGACACAGAAGTACGGAGATTCCAGAGATACCGCCATTGCTTCTTCTCATTCTTGTAGATGAAGCTATAGTGAAGGTGTTTCAATTCAAGATAAGGAGAATCTCGGCATAACAGGCAGGGCCGTGTCTATCCCAAGATTCTCCTTATGAAAAGAAACAATAACTCCCAATCTTCTGGTTTACTGATGCGTTTGCCCCGGTAATGGATGAGCTTCAACATCTCCAGGTCCTCCTTGCGGAGGTCCAGTTGCTTCCCTTTCTTCCGCGCCAGGTCCCTGAGGGACTTGGGAACCTGCTCCAAATCCGCTTCGGAGATGCCCACCGGAGCGCCCATGAGGTCCGCGACCGTCGTGCCCAGCGCCGATGCAAGCTTGCGAAGTATCTCACCCGACGGGTTCTTGCGCCTGCCGTCCTCAATCTGCCAGATGTAGGGCTTCGAGACTCCCGACATCTCAGAGAGTTCCGCCACACTCATGTTGTTCTCTTCTCTGAGGCCTTTGAGTTTCTCTGCAAGCGTCATCGTCTCACTCCCGTCACGACTACAATGATATACCATAAGATATGCTATTGACAAGAAGTATGATGGTATGCTATATTATAGTAGACGGTATGCAGTCACATTCACAGAAAGGAGTGGTGATGATGGAGTTTCTACAGGATACCTACTACCGGAACCCGGGGCTATGCAACGTGGTGATCGGCCTACTCATATTCGGAGGGCTGGGAAGGATAGCCTTCTGGAGGAAGGAAGAGGGGATGAGTGTGGGCGGCCCGCTTGCAGTCGGGCTTGCGCTGTTGCTGACTATCGCGATCATTGTGTGGGGTGACGAGCGCAACCGGAGCATCCGGGAGTTCGGTCCTTGGGCGGTCGGGCTCATTATACTGGCGCTCATCGCGCTCGGAGTGCATGCGTTTCGCAAAGCCGGACACGAATAGTCGCTCCGCGCGAGTAGTGACAGAGGCGATAGGTTTATAAAGCCAAACCCATTCTCGAGGTGTATGACCGAAGAAGCACGACTCCGAAAATACTTGCGAGCGAGGAAAACGCTCCAACGAAAACTCAACGACATAGACAGGAAACTCAACCACATCATCTTCCGACTGCGCGAGGAAGACCCGCGAATCAACGGTCCGGACAGTGGTCGCCTGGGTGATGAATGGGCGGATTCCTGCAATAGAGAAAGGCACGATGATACCGCACACGAGGACTGATACCGTCCACCATTTGGGCGGCCAGAAGTCCCTTATCGGTGGCGGTGTCTCCGTATGTGCGCGTGTCGCCAATTACATGAGACTCGCAACCTACTGTTGCCCCGGCGATTATGGCCTCACTGCAACACGGCAGCCGTTTCGTAAGTGCACGGTAAGTGCCAGAAGTAGCGGGAAATCGAGACATTTCTGGCGTATTATGCACTGGCAATTATCCGGGTTAGGATAGGCCTCGGGCACACACGATGGGGCGCTCTGGGTTAAGCTAGAACCTTCACGTTGTCGCTCTATGTTTCGATTCCGAGCGCCGCGTTGATCACGAGCTGCACGTCTATCGCGTGCGTTGAGTTTCAGCACATTTGGGACAGATGGACTACTGGCAGGTGGTGAGAGTTGGTAAGTCCTTCTGGGCTACGCCCTCCAGGACTTACCAACCGGTTCGGCTTCATGGTAGAGTGGAGCATCGAAGAGATATGGAGGTGACCATGAAGCAGGAAGCAGAAGCAAGTGGGGTGAGACAGAGCAGTACTATCGCCAGAGAGGTCGTGAAGCAGCTGCGCGTGTTTATGGCGTGATCCCCTCTGTACATGACCGCCCTCTATTCGCTAGAGTTGATTATATTACAGACTATACTGACAGCAAGCCAGAATTGCCCAGAGAGGTCGGACCTCGATTTACAAATGTGCGTCGTACGGGTTATAATTGCGCTGCTTGGGAACGTTGCTCGCCATATGCGGGCATAGCAACGAGGTGGAGTTTTCAGCGAGGGTTTGCGCCATGGACCCACGTCGGACGTACAGTCTCACCAACATGAGAAGACTTGGGTTGCTGTTCTCGATTCTAATCCTTGCCGGGGCGAGTTTCGCGGAACCGAACAACGTCATATATGTGGACATCGACGCCTCGGGCGGCGCCAACGATGGGAGTTCGTGGGAGAATGCGTTTCTTGATATACAAAGGGGAATCAACGCCGCCAGAACCGCTGGTGGGCTTGAGGTATGGGTCGCAGAAGGCACCTACAAGCAAGCCATCGTCATGATGAGCGGCGTGCATCTCTACGGCGGCTTCAGCGGGGGGGAAGCGTTGCGGTCGGAAAGAGATACGATTCAACATCGGACTATACTGGATGCCGAGACCAACGCCCATGCGTTCTCGGGCGTGAGAGATGCGCGCCTTGACGGTCTTGTGATTTCTCGCGTTGACCCCTACGATAAGACTTCGGCGGCCGAACAGGGAGGGGGGCTGGCGTGTGCGTTCAGTTCATTCGCCATAGTGGACTGCGAGTTCTCGAACCTTTCAGGTGGCGGCGCCGCCGCCATTGACATGACAGACAGTTCCTCATTGGTGGTGGTCGACTGCAAGTTTCTCGATAACTACGGCTACAGTGGCGCCGTCACAGTGGCGGCGAACTGCTCTCTTACGGTTCGCGACAGCGTATTCTTCAAGAACACGGCATACTACGGCTATGGCGAGGGAGGCGGCGCAATAAAGACATCCGGATCCTTGGATTTGCTGTGCTGTGTGTTCCTTGAAAACGACGGCGAAGCCGGAGGCGCGATTCATGTCAAGAACGGCACGGCGCTCATCAAGGGAAGCGAATTCTGGAGAAACCTGGCGCACTTCTCCACGGGCGCGGAAGGCGGCGCCGTGTTCGTTGACAGGGGGGATGCGACTGTCGCCGATAGTGTGTTTGTTGAGAACGAAGCCGGGGGATACTGGGACGGGGGGGGCGCGCTTGTGTGCCAGTACTCGAACTCCTTCAATTACGGGAACGTGTCGCTCCACGGTTGCGCGTTCTTCGGGAACGGTTCGGGGGGAGGGCTGGCCGGGGCCGTTTACATTGGGTCCGCGGATAATGTAGTAGAGAACTGTCTGTTCGCGAGCAACGAATCGGCTGCGTTGTATATATCGAAGGCCACGGAGATAGTGAATTGCACATTCGACGGCAACACGTTGGGGTCCCCGGGTGGTAGCGGCCTTTCGTTGAATGAGAGTCCTTCGACGGTGAGAAACTGCATTATCTGGGATAACGCGATGACAGGAGGTTCCGCAGCCAACATCAGTTACTGCGACATTGAGGGTGGATATCCCGGTATAGGGCACCAAGATGCCAACCCAAGTTTTGCAAGCGGCCCGGCAGGCACCGCTCAGACTATTACATATGACTCGGATGCCTTCCTCACAGAGATTACGGATTCCCTTGCAAGCCTTACTCCTAGCGCCATGGCCGGAAAGGTTGTACGTGTCGGATCCCTCGACCAGCACTACTACGTCATCAAGAACAACACCACCACTTCGATTTCGGTCTGGGGTGATGCCACGGAAGGTGGTTCTGTTTCGGCACCCCAAGTCTACGAGGTGCTTGACTTCCACCTCTCAGCCAGTTCCCCGTGCGTCGACACGGGAACAGACAGCGGGGCCCCGTCCCTCGACCTCGACGGCAATACGAGGCCGTGGGGCGCGGCAACCGATATCGGCGCCTACGAATACGCCTCGTCGCCACCGGCCAACGTCGCTCCCGACACCCCCTCGAACAACTCACCCCCGGACGGCGCTACAAACGCCTCGCTCACGCCGATCGTCTCATGCTCGGGTTTCTCGGATCCCGACGCGGGAGACACACATGTAGGCTCTCACTGGCAAATCCGAGAAACGACAAATCCCGGCGACTATTCCGTCAATACATTCGATTCGGTGGAAACCCACGTCGACATAGAATCCATTAGGGTGCCCCCGGGACTTCTGAGCTACGCAACGTCCTACGCCTGGCGTGTTCGCCATCGGGACAATCATGCAGCGTGGAGTCAATGGTCAAGCGAGACCCTGTTCACTGTGGCGGCCGAGAGCCAAGTGACGGCGGTACCAGCGGTCCCGAGAAATGCCGAGCCGGCTGACGGCCGGACGGTATCTACTCTGACGCCGATTCTTCAGTCTTCGGCCTACAACGATCCCACGGCCGCCACGACGCATCTAGCATCGCAGTGGCAGGTCAGGGAAGTCACAAGTCCGCCTGATTACTCGGCGCCGGTTTATGATTCCGGCGTCTCCTTCGGCGACCTCACGTCGCTGCTGATTCCGGGGGGATTGCTCCAGTACAACACGGCCTACGCTTGGCGTGTGCGTTACATGGCCAGCAACGGCAAGTGGGGACCGTGGTCTCGCGAAACGATTTTCGTCGTGGAGCCGGGGAGCGGACTGGCGGTCATCTTTGTGGACGCAGATGCCACGAATGGCGCCAACAACGGCAGCTCGTGGCAGAATGCTTATATTGACCTGACCTTGGCCGTTACCGCCGCCTCCGGTCCGGGCGCCGAAGTCTGGGTCGCCGAAGGTACCTACTTGGAATTCATAACCCTCACAGACGGCGTGCATTTGTATGGCGGCTTTGCTGGGGGTGAGACGCTGCGCTCGCAGAGAGATTGGGATTTGCATCCCACGATCATTGATGGTTCGACGGCAAACGATGGCTCGCCGGCCCCGCATGTCGTGGTGTGTGGGGGCGCCAATGCGACGCTCGACGGCTTCACGATCACCGGGGCGGCGGGCGGTTCGCCGGCGGGCGGCGGCGTATACGGCTCGATCGCTTCCCTTCGCGTGTCCAACTGTTTGCTGACCGAAAACTCTGCAAGCACCGGCTCGGGCGTCTATTCGGCTGACACTTCTTCAGTGGAAATCCTCAACTGTCGCTTCTTGCGTAATCTCGGAAGCTCTGCTGTCTATTCAGACACCAATAGTGTGCTCACCGTGTCGAATAGCGTTTTCTTTGAAAACACAGGCAGCGGCTCCGGCGGCGGTGTCTACGCGCACTCCACGGTTCGCATCGTGCAGTGTGTGTTCATGGGCAATGACGCGACCTATGGCGGAGCGGTGAATGTGTCCGGCGGAACAGGTCTTATCGCCCGCAGCGTCTTTGCGGACAATTTGACTCATTACTCGACTGGTTGCGGTGGAGGCTCGATAAGTTCGAGTGGGACTATCAATATCCAACAGTGCGTCTTTGTCGGGAACGAGACTGAGTACGGTTCTGGCGGCGCCATTTCCGTCTCTGGCAACCTGTCATTGTGCGATTCGGTTTTCGTTGCCAATCGCGCACCGGGAACGACGAGTTCTGGGTATGGCGGCGCAATCAGGATCACGTCTGACAACAATCGAATATGGAACTGCATCTTCACTCAGAACTACGCCCGTACTTCGGGGGCCGTCATCTACTCCTCCTATGTAAATGATTTGATAGAAATCGCCAACTGCACTCTGGATAGCAATTTCAACTCGGCCGGGTTCAGCGGCATCGACTGTGCGTACGACCCACATGCTAGCGCTAGTATCCGGAACTCGATCATTTGGGCCTCGGGAGTATTAGAGTTCTCTGGCGGCGAAGTGACATATTGCGACGTAGAAGGAGGATACGACGGCGTTGGAAACATCGACTCGGAACCCAGCTTCGACAGCGGACGAGCGGGCACGGCTCAAACCCTCACCTACGACTCGGATAACCTCTTAACCACACTGTTCGATCCTTTTGCCGATCTTGTCCCTGGCGCGCTGGCTGGAGAAGTGGTACAAATTGGGGCCGTGAGCCCCGAGTTTTTCGTCGTCCAGGATAACGCAGCAACATCCCTAGTTGTCTGGGGGGACGCCGCACGAAGCGTTCCGACAATCTACGTGGTTCTCGAGTATGGTCTGGCCTCCTCCTCGCCCTGCATCGACACAGGAACCGAGCAGGGAGCGCCCACCGTGGATTTTGACGGAAACGTCAGAACATTGGACGGAGGGGTCGACATCGGGGCTTACGAGTACGGCGCTGCCCCGCCTTCTCCCAATGCGCCGGCTACTCCGAGCAACGTGACGCCGTCGGAGGGTGAAACCGGGGTTCCCCGCTCGCCGACGCTCCAGGGAACGGCCTTCTCCGATCCCGACCCGGGCAACACACACCTCGCGTCCCATTGGCAAATCAGAGCGTCTAACAGACCTTCGGATTACTCGGTCCTCGCTTTCGATTCGGGCAAGACGACCACCTTCCTTGAGTCCATCGAGGTCCCACCGGGCAGATTGGTCTACAACTACTCCTATTATTGGAGGGTGCGCTACCTGGACCATTATGGAACGTGGAGCGAGTGGTCTGCGGAGTCTCAGTTCTTCACCCAGGGCGCTCCCGGCAATGTGCCGGATCAGCCGACGAACATTTCTCCATCGAACGGCGCGACGGACGTTTCGCTGACTCCGACGCTCACCTCCTCGGCGTTCAGCGATCGGGATGCGGGCGACACGCACGAGGCGTCGCGGTGGCAGGTGCGTGAATCATTGAGCTCGTCGGATTATTCGACGACGGTGTTCGATTCGGGAACGGACGCGACGAACTTGACGTCACTGGCAATTTCGCCCTCGACGCTCGCCGGCAACACATCGTACTCCTGGCGCGTGCGGTATCAGGACTCGGCGGGCGCCTGGAGTGCATGGAGCGTGGAGACCGCGTTCACTACGATTGAGCACGATTCCCCGGTGATTACAACCAACAACGGCCAAGATTTCACTACGAGTGAGCCGAATCTCACGCTCGAGGGCACGTGTGACGCGGCCACGAACGAGATTCGGGTGAACGACTCAACGTCTGGTGTGACGTATACCCCGGGCGCGACGACGTGGTCCTATACGTGCATCTTGGTGGAAGGTGCAAACACATTCTCAGTAGTTGCGGTTGATGCCGTGAGCAGTATTTCGTCACCGGCCACCGTTACTATCACACTCGACACGGCGGCTCTGAATCCGCCGGTGATCACGACGAACGGTGGCAACGACTACGCGACTAATCAGTCGGCGCTGGCACTTGAGGGCACGTGTTCGTCTGACACGGCAGAGCTCCGTGTGAATGGTTCAACCTCGGGTGTGGACTATGCCCCGGGCGCGACGACATGGTCGTATTCGGTGACCTTGGCAGAGGGAGACAACCACTTCTCGGTTGTGGCGTATGATGCTGGAGAACACCCCTCAGTTGCAGATATGATCGCTGTGACGTTGGACAAAACGCTGCCGATCATTTCGCTCTTGGGTAATGATGAAGAGACGATAGGGGTAGGCGAAGAATATGTGGATGCAGGTGCGACAGGATGGGACAACTACGATGGTGACTTGACGGAGAGCATCGTCACGGTTAATCCAGTGAACACGTCGGAGGCCGGCGACTACATGGTCAGCTACAACGTGAGCGATTCGGCGGGCAACCAAGCGAAGGAGGTGACGCGCCCAGTTCATGTAATCGAATCGGGCATAACGCCACCGGAAATAGAGCTACAGCCCGACGCACCGACGACCCTCGATGACCTAGTATGCCTTGTGACTGTGCCAAGTACGACTCTTCCAGGCCGCATGACGTTGTACGAGTATACGTGGACGAACGGCACCGCTACTTTGGTCAGTGGCCCTAAACGAGCCCTGCTCGACGCGCTTGATGCGACACTGACCATGAAAGGCGACACCTGGACCTGCACGGTACGCTGTCTGGACGGTGTTGGAGAATCTGATCCTGTCGAGGCTCAAACCGTTATCGTTAATTCCCTACCGGAACCGCCAGTACTCTCATTCCCGTCGCAAGAAAGTGATCGAAAGAACCTGTATTGCATTGTTGTGGAACCGAGCTATGATGCAGACGGGGACGAGTGTACTTACGCTTTCGAGTGGTGGTACATCGTGGCGGGAGAAACCACTGCTGTGGAGTTTCGCTCTGACTGGGTGAACTATGACGACGCGTTCACCAGTTGGATAGACCGGAGCTTCACTGAGGAGCGTGACAAATGGTATTGCATTGTCACTCCGAATGACGGTACGAGCGATGGAACATCGGCGACAACTGACGAATGCCAGATCACCGCAATTGGCGACACTCCATCCTCCATAAGCTGTTCGGTTGAACCAGCAAGCATACAACTCGGCCAATCTGTCACCATCTCGGGCATGATTGAGGCTGTGAACTTCTGGGGAACCTTCGTTTCGTTCAACAGCACTATGCCGTCCGGCGAAGAGCGAGGAAATCATCCTCAGGCGGTTCCGGTTCCGGGCAACAGCAATGATTACAGCAAGGTATTCTATCCCCACGCGGCGTCTGAGGACGAGGCACCATGGGAGCTAACAGCATCTTGGATCGGGGACAATGTTTACGCTGGCGCTGAAAGTGACCCGGTCAGCTTTGAGGTCACAAAAGCCCCAACAAGCCTGTCTTTGGAGCTGTCTGCGTCATCTGTACCGATGAATTTCGCGAGGTTGACGGCAACGGCAAAGCTGACCGCGCCGTTACCGGACGAATTGTCCAGCTTGCTGACGGGGATAGAAGTGAATCTGTATGTCAAGCTGCCAGACGGTAGCGCGCCGAATGGTATGCCACTCGTCGCCAAGACCAACGCGCAAGGTGTTGCAACGTTTACACCATTGCACTTTACGGATGCGGGCGTTACGTTCAGTACTGCTGGGACGTGGAAATGTGTGGTCGAGTTTGAAGAGGACAGGAACTTCTTGCAGAGCACTTCGCTTGGGGAGTCAGGTTGGTTGACGGTCAAAGACCGGGCGGGCTACGCCGTCCTTGTGCTTGGTAGATTGGACGAAGACGGAGAAGGACTGCCAGAACATGCGAAGACACTGGATTTCGTGTACAGTGCATTCCGTGAACGTGGATTTGCTGACGAGGACATCTACTACCTGCGCGGAGGACTTGAACAACCTTCCCCGTACATCGTTGTTGACGATACCGAGCCGACTGAGGAGGATGTGCAACGGGCCATCGAGACATGGGCCGCCGATAAAATGAACGCGACATCCGCTCCGTTGTATGTCGTGTTGGTGGACCACGGCAAACGTGGGTCGTTTTTCGTTTACTCCGGCAGCTATGGCGAGTCCCGCGAGATTACCTCTGCGGAACTAGGGCGCAGTTTCGATAGGCTACAGGACAACCTGGACGGCGAGGCACAGGACGAGAAGATCGTGTTAGTCTATGGCGCTTGCCACTCAGGGAGTTTCATCCCGACGGTCTCCGGCGAGCACCGCGTGATCATCACCAGCACGACAGAGGACGAGGTGTCGCACCGCGGCGTAATCGACCCGGACGACCTGATACGGGACGGCGAGGTATTCGTCACAGAATTCTTCCGGAACGCACGGGAAGGCAAGAATCTCAAAAGATCGTTCGAAATAGCCACTGCCCAGACGTGGGAGTATACAGCAACTGACACGAGCGCCGGCAGATCGAGCTGGGGCCAACATCCTCTGTTGGACGACAACGGCGATGGTCTAGGCACGGGTGAATGGCTTTCGACTCAGCCAGGGGAAGACGGTAGTCTTGCCCATGAGCTGGTACTTGGGTATGGGTTTAACGTGGGCGATTCCACTGGCTGGCTGACCGTAACGCCTACTGTCAGCCTTGGCCCTGATGACCCAGTTCCTCTCCTGGAAGCTAAAGTTACACAGAGTCCGGCCATAGGCCTCACGGCATGGATCGAGGTGAAAGCACCGTCCTATTGGGGTGCGTCGATCGTCGACGAGGACAATCCAGACTCGCAACATGTCGTAGAGATGGTGTCGTTGCCTTCGGACAATACTGATCCAGTGGATGGCATCTTCAGGTGGTCGGACTTTGGTGACACGTTCGATATGTCGGGCACGTACAAGGTCTTTTACTATGTCAAAGATGGCGCTACCGACGAAACCAGCACTTACATGCTAACGACAATCTATCGCCTCAAAGAGGAAACTAACCCTCCAGAGTCAGTGGCGCTTGTGTATCCAGATGACGGTGCGGAAGTGTATAGCACGACATTCTTTGCGTGGCAGGAAGCGCCCAATCCGGACGGTGACGCGTTCAGCTATCGGCTCGAGTTGGCGGAAGATCAGGATTTCACAGCCGGGTTGATCGTAAAAGAAGGTATCCTCGGGACGGTGGTACATCCTCGCGAGATCGACGATATCGTGGATGGGCAGACCTACTACTGGCGGGTCGTATCTGTGGACGAGTACGGTGCAGCTTCTCAAGATGACTCCGTTCGCACGTTTTCGGTCAACAATGCCAACCCTGCGGTGCCGGGAGCAGTGATAGGCGTCATCACGGATGCCGACACAGGCGCTCCAATTGAGGGTGCAATCATCACGGTTACCCCCGGTCCAGCAACCTGCACTTCCTCAAGTCAAGGAATCTATCTCGTCGTCGGCCTCGATGGGGGAAAGCAGTACACTGTCCGGGTCTTTATACCGGAATCCCAAATTGAGAGCGATGCACAGGTGCAGATACCTGCTGGCGGTCTGGTAGAAGCCAATTTCCAGTTGGAAGTTGCGGCAGCGGCGGGCGACCCTGATGTGAATGGTGACAACGGCGTCAACGCCGTCGACGTCCAGCTTGTGATAAACGAGGCGCTTGGCATCAATACCGGCTACAACTGCAACATTGACGGTGCCGGGAACGTGAACGCCGTTGACGTCCAGCTTGTGATCAACGCGGCCCTCGGCATCGATATCTCCGGATCGTTCTAGAAGACACTCACCTGCCGGGTACGGCAACTGTCTCCTGGAACCGGTTGTGCATGCTATTTACACTCCCTGCAGTGCAGCGCTTTGAAACATAATGGCGTCATCGGTGGCAATTTCATTTGAGCGACCACATTTACGAACAACCGCCTGTTCCGTATGTGGCATTGTTGCCTATTACTCTATCTTCGCACGCTACTGTCATACCGGCTACCAAGATTCTCTGGCACGGCTGCCGCCATTTCGTAAGTCCACACTAAGTCCCAAAAGTAGGCGGAAATCGGGGGATTTTTGAAAGGTCGTGGTGGGAGTTCTTCCCGCTGAGAAGACGTCTTCTTAACGATCGGCGGACTCGCATAATGGGGCATCTTGGGTCGAGTTGGAGCTATGGAACGGTCCAATTCGAGCCTGCTCGGGAATGTCTCCGAGAGGCTTTCCACAACGAATGAGAGATGCTGTCTCTGGCCAAATGTGAAACATAGATACATGGCGTATACGGTGGCGTGGTCAAGGAGAGGCAGCATCCCCAGGACGGACGTGGTCGTTGATCAAGACCAGTGCTCGTGTTATTATGCTTCCACTGGATAATGGACAACGTCAAACGTCGCCAAGGGAAGGACCAATTCATGAAGCGCACAGTTCCTCTCATTGTAGTAACTTGTTGTCTAACCGTCGTGATCGTCTCTGCGGGCAGGTTTGCCGCACAGGTAACGGGCGACGTGAATGGGGACGGTTCTGTCAACGCACTTGACGTCCAGCTCACTATCAACGGGGCGTTGGGGATCGATATCGGCGGCCGTGACGCCGACATCAATGACGACGGGGCAGTGAACGCGCTTGACGTGCAGTTGTGCATCAACGCGGCGCTGGGGATTACGAACGGTGGTTTACCTCCCGACCCGAAAGACGTGGCTCCCGACGTAGACCCGACAGTCCCGACGGATCTTGCCGATGCGACCGAATTCATCTACACGGGAGATGACCCCATCCAGACCGATGTGTCTCCGGGTGCTATCGAACCGACACGTGTCGTGGTAGTGCGCGGCAGGGTGGTGACGGTCGAAGGTAACCCTCTGCCTGGAGTACAGATTACTATCCTGAATCACCCGGAATACGGTCAGACGCTGACACGCGCGGACGGCATGTTTGACATGGCGGTGAACGGCGATGTGTTGGTCACGGTCAACTACTGGAAAGAAGATTATCTGAGTGCTCAACGTCAGGTGGACGTACCGGTGCAGGACTATGTATGGTTACCTGATGTGGTGCTTACGGTACTCGATCCCGAAGTTACCGTGATCGACTTCTCGGAGCCCGTGCAGGTAGCACGCGGCAGCGCGGTCGAGGACGAGGACGGGTCTCGTCGGGCGACCCTGCTCGTCCCTCAAGGGGCAGGAGCGAAGATGAAGCTTGCGACGGGAAAGCGAAAAGAGCTCGACACAATGAGCGTGCGGGCGACTGAATACACCGTTGGAGAGAGCGGTCCTGCAGCTATGCCTGCATTTCTGCCGCCCGAGAGCGGTTACACGTACTGTGTGGAATACAGCGTGGATGAAGCGATTGATGCCGGCGCCGTCACGGTGGAGTTCGACGAAGCCGTCATCCACTATGTCGAGAATTTCCTCGATTTCCCGGTCGGAGGCAAAGTGCCGACCGGCTATTACGACCGGGAGAAGGCAGTCTGGGTAGCGTCTCAGAACGGTCAAGTTGTTCAAATCGTGAGCATCACGGGCGAGATGGCCGACCTGGACATCGACGGCGACGGCGCGCCCGACAACGCTACAGACCTTGCCGATCTAGGTATCACCGATGAGGAACGACGACAGCTGGCATCGATCTACCAGCCCGGCCAGAGCGTGTGGCGTGTGCCGCTCACCCACTTCACCCCTTGGGACTGCAACTGGCCGTACGGACCTCCGGCTGATGCTAACGCGCCCGATCCGCTTCCCCCGGACGATCAACCGGAAGAAGACGACTGTGAAGAATCGTCCGGCGGCGATGACGGCGGAGGTGGCGACGGCGGCGGACGCGGCGGGAGCCGAGGTTCGGGTTTCCGAGGTAGCAGCCAGGAACTGATCCACCGGATCCCGATTGTCGGTACTCCGTTTGCACTGCATTACCAGAGTAGCCGAGTTCCCGGCAACAGGAAAGCTTATTCGACCGACATCCCGCTCAGCGGCGAGACTGTTCCCGGCAGCCTCAAGGGCATCGAGCTGGAAGTTGGCATTGCGGGACAGCGATTCACCGATAGCTTTGGTGCTGAAGCCGGGCAGAACAGTAGTTACGAGTGGGACGGTAAAGATGGCTACGGCCGTGATTTGAAAGGATCGGGGCCGGCCGACATTGGCATAGGCTACGTCTACGACGGGGTTTACATGGAGCCGGCAGAGTTCGAGGACTCTTTCGGTCGATTAGGTGAAGAGACCATCGTCGGCCGCGGGACACGAGACGAAATCGTTCTATGGACCCACAGCCAGAGGATGCTCGGGATATTGACGGTACCGGGACCGGAAGCGCTTGGCGGATGGACCCTGAACGTCCACCACACCTATGACACCGAGGCGCAGGTGCTGTACCGAGGGGATGGGAAAATACGAAAGGTCGAGGGGGAGGATGCCTCGGCCATAACCATTTTCGCCGGTGATCCCACGCAGGGATACTCTTCGGGCGAAGCCGGTGACGGCGGGCCGGCCACCGAGGCGCTTTTTAAGTTGGCCTACGCCGTAGAACTGGGACCGGACGGCAGCCTCTACATTGCCGATCCGGGGTCGTTTGTCAACAGGATTCGCCGTGTGGGCCCGGACGGAATCATCACCACGGTAGCGGGTAAGGGCGGACGAGACGGCTTCAGCGGCGACGGGGGTCCCGCTACCGAGGCGGAATTCGCTCTCCCAAGGGCAATTGCCGTGGCGGACGACGGCAGCTTCTACATCGCGGACAGTGGGAATCAGAGGATACGTCGTGTGGGACCGGATGGGATAGTCACCACCGTGGCGGGTACCGGCGAAATGGGATTCAGCGGCGACGGCGGCCCGGCAACCGAAGCGCAACTTATGTATCCTACCGATGTTGAAATCGGGCCCGACGGCCTTCTGTATATCGCCGATCTTCTCCGCGTGCGTCGGGTGAGTTCCGACGGGATAATCACCACGGTGGTTGGTAACGGCACGGATGACTATGCAGGAGACGGTTCGCTTGCGACCGAAACGGGTATGTTGGGCTTCGGCATCGAGGTAGGACCCGACGGGAGCATATGGATTGCCAATACTCCCGAACATTGTGTATCCCGTGTGAATCCCGACGGTATCATCAACAGAGTGGCGGGTGCAGGTGACGGACTCGACGGCTTCAGTGGCGACGGAGGCCCTGCAACTTCTGCCAAGCTGAAGAATCCGTGGGACATCTCGCTTGGGCCGGACGGCAGCCTGTATATCGCCGACGCCGACAATCAGCGTATCCGGCGCGTGAATCTGATGGGGATCATTAGGACGGTGGCGGGTAACGGCGAAGAGATATTCCTCCCGGACGATTTCTTGCGCGGTATGGGCGGCCCGGCGACCGAGGCACCCCTCTATTTTCCCATAGACGTTGTGGTGGGCCCGGACGGCACTTTTTACATCGCAGACTTCTCGGTCGTCCGCAGGGTGGCGCGCGCGCGTCAACAGGCCGTGATCAGCGAGGATGGTACCGAAGTGTACGAGTTCGACATCCATGGTCGTCATCTGCGGACTCTGAACGCGCTGACGTGCACACCCATTTACGCATTCGACTATGATGATGACGGTCTCTTGGCTCAGATCGAAGATAGAGATGGTCGTGTGACCACCGTCCAACGGGACGGAAACGGCGGTCCGACAGCCATTGTGGCCCCTCTGGGGCAGCGTACCACGTTCACCCTGGATGCACAGGGCTGGCTTGCCACCGTCACCGATCCTGCTGGCCAAACTTACGAGATCACGTACGACGGCACCGGCCTCATGACCGGGCTGACCGATCCCGCGGGCAATGAGTATGGCCATGAGTACGACGAGCAAGGTCTTCTCGTGGGTATCGATGCGCCGGGTGGCGGCGGCAAGACGCTCGCGCGTACAGCAACGGAGAACGGCTACGAGGTGACGGTGACGACTGCCATAGGCCGTACGACCACATACGGAGTCGAGCATCTCCCGACCGGCGAGAAGCACATGGTGACCACCTTTGGCTGTTGCGGACAGGCCGAGGCGCTCATCGACGCGGACGGCAACATCGAGATAACCTACGCCGATGGAACGGTGGTGACCGAGATGCTGGGGCCGGATCCGCGATGGGGCATGCAGGCCCCAATGGCGACTGAATGGACTATGACCACGCCGGACGGCGTGCAGTATGTGCATAACGCCGAACGAACGGCCACGATGTCGGACTCTACCGGTCCGTTGTGCGGGGCGGGTTTGGTGGAGACGGTCGTTGTCAACGGCCATGCTTACAGTCGTACGTATGACGCGGACCAGAGACTCAGGGCGACCGAATCGCCTCTCGGCCGGCGTCAGTTCACGTGGCTGGACGAACAGGGACACGTGGCAAAACTCCAGATCGGGGGCCTGGAACCGGTTGAATATGCCTACGACAGCAACGGGCGGCTTCAGACAGTAACAAATGCTCCCGGCCCCGATGCCCGGGTCTACCAGCTGAGCTACGATGCGAACGGATACCTTGAAAGTGTTACAGACCCGATGCAACGTACGGTCAGCTTCGGGTACGACTTCGCGGGTCGCGTGACTCGCCAGGTCAGCCCGGACGGCCGCGAGACACTGTACACCTACGACGAGAACGGGAATGTGACTTCGGTGACCCCGCCGGGCCGTCCATCGCACCAGTATGCGTACACGGCGACAGACCAGCAGGAGGACTACGTTCCTCCCGCCGTCGGTGCGGGCGCCACCCTGACCCATTATGACTACAACGTGGACGGTCAGATCGAGCTGGTCACGCGCCCGGACGGACAGACAGTCGACTTCGAATACAACGCGGCCGGACTCCTGGATCATATCGTCATGCCTCGTGGACAGGTCGATTTCGCCTACGGGCCGGCCACGGGACAGGTCACCTCGGTCACGACACCGGAGGGAGACATCATATCGTTCGGCTGGGACGGCATTCTGCTCAAAGAAACAAGCTGGTCGGGAGACGTTGTGGGAAGTGTGGCCCGTACCTATAACAACGACTTGCGAGTTGCCGCTCTCAGCATAGATGATACGCACAGCATAGCGTTCGGCTATGATGACGACGGCCTGCTGGTCGGAGCAGGAGACATAACCCTGACACGCGACGCGCAGAACGGCTTTGTTGTAAGCACGACGCTCGACCAGATCGCCACCATGCGAGGATACGACGGCTTCGGCCAGCTTACAGGCTATCGGGCCGAGTTCAGCGGCGCTCCGATATTCGAGACGGCCTACGTTCGGGACGCCATCAACCGGATCACACAGAAGACCGAGACTATCGACGGTGTAACCACGGTTTACAGCTACGTTTATGATCAGGCTGGTCGGCTGACGGAGACCCTTCGGGACGGCGTGACCGCATCCATATACACGTACGACGATAACGGCAATCGCGCAACCCACACCGACGAGGATGCCGTGGTGACGACGGGTAGCTACGACAACCAGGACCGCATGGTTCAGTACGGAAACACCACGTATACCTACACCGATAATGGCGAGCTGTTGACGAAGACCGAGACGGGCCAAGTCACGCACTACGACTACGACGTGATGGGTAACCTCCAAGCCGTCACCCTACCCGACGGGACACAGATTGACTACGTCATCGACGGACGTAATCGGAGGGTCGGCAAATCGGTTAACGGTTCATTGGTTCAGGGCTTCCTTTATGTGGACAACCTCAACCCCGTAGCCGAGTTCGACGGCGCCAACAACGTCGTGAGCCTGTTCGTGTATGCCGGTCGTCCCAATGTGCCAGACTATATCGTCTCGAGAAAGGCGGATGGTGTTACGTGGGTCGCGTACCGGCTTGTCTGCGACCACCTGGGCAGTCCCCGGCTGGCTGTAGATGCTGCAACCGGCCAGGTTGCGCAGCGTCTGGACTACGATGAATTCGGGAACGTCACTGACGACACCAATCCGGGGTTCCAACCATTTGGCTTTGCGGGAGGTCTCTACGACCGGCACACAGGACTTACCCGGTTTGGAGCCAGAGACTATGACGCCGCGACGGGACGGTGGACGGCAAAAGACCCGATCGGTTTCTCAGGAGGGGATACGAACCATTACGGCTACGTCTTGGGAGACCCGATTAACAGTATGGATAGCAGCGGCCGGCAAGCATCCGGGCCAGTCTGCAAAATCGAAGTTACGGTCGATCCCCCCGACCCGACAACAGAAGAAGGTTACGAGTACAAAGGAACGAGGGTTACCGTGGATGGAGAAGTGGTGTCGGGCAAGGATGTCCATTTCCCGAGTGAAGGAGCCGCAAAAGTCCACTCGGTGACAATAATAGACAATCATCAGTTGGCGCACGACATCAAGATTACCCACATATACGGCAAGCCGGAGATCGTAATCGATTTCACAAGGAGATGAAACCCGCCGCGGGGTCTATCGCGACCGTGGCCGGGGGACGGAGAGTCGTCCTTCCATAGCCAATTGGCCATCGTCAGTCGTGCGGTCGGCTGACCTCGATCACAGTTGGCACAAGTGGGGTTCTGGGAAGAGGAGAGGCAGCGCTTCGGGGCCGGAACCTATCAGCTACTCCCCTTGAGGTGCCATCCTGCAACGGGATGGTCGGTACAGTGTTCATCGAGGAACGTGCCGCTTTCTTTTTCAATGGACGTGGGCCGCCTCAAAGAGGGTCCATCACAACAGAATCGGCGTTGACAGAATCGGCACGGGCGACTACAATGCCAGGAGATGAGCCTGCGGCGGTCGCAGGCGGGTCTATGTGGGAAACCTCGGATAGCATCACAGGAGAAACGAAACATGAAGCGCATGCTCAGCCTCTTGATCGCTTTCGGCTTCGTGTCGTTGGGAAGTATGGCCGAGGGTTCGGAGACGAAACCCGCCGCGGGCAGTGAGTCCAAGCCCACCGAGGCGCAGGACAGCGAGACCATTGCCCTGTTCAACGGGAAGAGTTTCGACGGCTGGCAAATGCATCTAAAGGATTCGGATGTCGATCCGAAGGACGTATGGGAGATCCGGGACGGCGCGATATGGTGCAAAGGGGAGCCCTTCGGCTATATGCGCACGAAGAAAGAGTACAGCGATTTCAAACTCGTCGTTGAATGGCGATGGCCTGAGAAGCCCAGCAACAGCGGTGTCTTGCTGCGGATTAGTGGCGAAGACAAAGTCTGGCCACTCTGCATGGAAGCGCAGCTTATGCACAGACGTGCCGGCGATTTCGTCGGAATGGGCTGCTCATTCAATGAGAACACGAGTCCCGAGGGCGAGTTGTTCCGCTACGCGCCGCGCCAACACCGCACCAACGAAAAGAAACCCGGCGCCTGGAACACGTACGAGATCACCTGCAAAGGCGATACCGTCGAGTTGACCGTCAACGGCCAACACCAGAACAAGGCGACCGGTGTGAGCGTTCGCCGGGGGTACATCGGTCTCCAGAGCGAAGGCTCCCCTATCATGTTTAGGAACGTCAAGCTGACGCCTCTCCGCTGAACTCGATACGGATTCCCGCCGAAGGGTGCGCTGCAGGGAAGGTTCCCAATCTTGACGACCAACCCACCGAGTAGTACGAACTGCGCGGTTGGAATAAGGACGGGAAGCCGACGAAAGAGAAGCCTGAAGAACCCGCTCTCCATGACTCTGCAGCCAGGCTCTATTGAGCCGCGACATATGCACTTCGGTTTTCGGTGTCGTGAATGAGTAGTAACAGAAGACATACAAACCATATGTGCGCATGTTGCCAATTAGGGGAGAGACGCAACCTATTGTTGAACCGATGGTTCCAGAGCTACGGCAACGCAGCAGCCATTTCGCAAGTGCACAATAAGTGCCAAGATCACCCGGAATTCAGGGCGTTTTCGGCGGGTTATGCATTCACAATTATCCGGATTAGGACAGGCCGCGGGCGCACGCGATGTGACGCTCTGGTTGAAGTCAGAACCTTAGTCCTCGTCGCTCTAGATCTCGATGCCAAGCGCGGCGTTTATGACGAGTTGGACATCGAGCGCGTTAACGAAGCGGTCCCACTACATCCGGAGCACGGCTTTTCTGAGATCGAACGGGTCGTTCCCGATCATTGTCCAGTAGAAATGCGTGATGCAGCCGGACCCGTTGACCTCCAGCAGAACCGCAGTCTTGTGCGGGCCAATCGAACACCAGTCTCTGTTAGCGCCTGTCTTGTCCCAACTCGACACTCGCCGTGACCGCGCGTCCTTCACTACGAATAGGTTCCTAAACGGGCTGTTGTCTAGCGTTCCGAATCCCATTCTTTGAACTCCCGATGTCTCTCGGTTGCTTGCCTGCGAGCAGACTCATCTCCCCTTCCACGGGGCGGTCCAGTTATCGACCCTGGCGAAAACTTCATCAACCAGCGTTAAGCTGCTGTGCGTGCATCACAGGTCCCTTCTGGGACAACCCCCGTTTGTGTCCGGGTCGGGCTTGCCCTTGTGTATTACCTGCAGATACTGCTCGCTCACCGGACCGCACTTCATCGAACGGATATTGCGCATTTTCGCCAGTACGGCACCCCTACGCATTTCCACGTCAGCTATTGTTTTCATCACCGTATTCCTCTTATCCTGCCACGCCGACTGTATGTGCCTGCATACAACATCATACCCACAAGAAAAGGCAGACCGGAAAGCCCTCCTTTTCTGACGCAGGCCCTCTTGACAAGAGCATTGCTTTTTGTTGCCCAATATGCTAGACTTATCTTAGCGGGGGCACTGGCGAGAGGGTCACCCCGTCCCTGCCATGCATGGTGTCAGTATTGGCGAGAAAGCGGCAGGCGATGGTTCGTGAAGAGTCAGGGGAGGCAAGCTCGCGTTCGACGCGAAGGGTGGGGTTGTGCTCTAGGGGGAGTACCGCGCTCTTCAGATCGCGGTTTCTCTGCGCTTGTGCGCTTTCCACTCTTCTCCTGGTGATACCGCTGTGTGCGTACGCGGAATCGACCGTGGTCACCGAGGAAACCTTTACCGATGTGCTCACCGGCGCACGCGAACCGACCGATCTCCTGCTAGATCTGCTCGACCTCAACGATGACGGGGTTGTGGGGACGGCGGACCTTGTCACGTTCCTGAAGAACGATTTCTATCGCTCGCCCGCTGTGGGTTTTGAGACCAGCACCTCGACCATCGGCGAAGGCGGCGAAACCAGCACAGCGGTCGTCATTAAGTTCAGTAAACCGTTCACGGGAACCCTCAACTTCAGCATCGACGCGGAACCGATCGCCGGCAACTACTTTGCAGGGGACGATCCGCCCCGTCGAGCGAGCGCCGTGAAAGATGCCGACTACACCGTCGCGGGACCGAATGTGACGTTGGGCAGTCCGGATACTGGTATCATCCCCGGAACCATTACGGTGGCCGGCGCAACGGAAGCCGAGATAGTGTTAACGAGCATCGACGATACCCTTATCGAGGACATGGAGCGGGTCATCATAGCACTGGAGCCCAGCGGCGAGGACGGCGATTACATTCGCGAGGCGCCGTATATCCACACGGTGTTCATCGACGAGAACGATGGCCGCTGGCTGTGCGTGTACACGCTGTTGCCGGAGTCGAGCGATCCGCCGGGTGAAACCGAACCTTTGACGCCGGCCCCGATGAGCTTCGAGATGGAGTTTACCCAACTCAACGGGACGTTCGACGACGGGGTAGTGCTCAGTGACGGTCGCGGTTCCATTCCGGAAACGACCGGTGAGGGGATACCGGTCGATTTCGGCGGTTCGTCGGCGACACGGTTCGAGGCGGCGTTCTCCGTCGAGACGTCGGCAGAAGACGGGCGGATGGGCTTTGGCGTGACGCGAACTTTCCAGATGGTGGCGACTGAAACCGGTCAAGGCCATACAGTTCGGCCTCATCAGGTTTTTGCGGGCGAGATCACGGAGACCATGATTCCAACCGACGCGGGCAGCCTGGCCGGATTGCAGACAACCAAGCCGGGCCTGTTTGTGCTTTCGCGGCTGCCGGCTGTCCCGGACAACATGGCGGCGAGAGATCTGGCAATCACGGTGCAGGGCAACGGCAACGTGACGCGCGACCCGGAGGCCCCGTATGTCAACGGCGACTCCGTGACGTTGATAGCGGTACCCGACCCGGGCTGGGTTTTCACCGGTTGGTCGGGCGACCTGGACGGAGACGCCAGTCCGACCACGATCATGATGGATGGCGACAAAGCTGTAACGGCAACGTTTGTTGAAGAGAATGGGAGCTAGCGTGCAAGCCATGGTAAGACGGGTAGGGTCAGGCAGATCTTCGAAGTCGCTTGGCCTGTTCTGCGCCGGAGTAGCGCTCGCCCTGCTGTTTGTTGCGCCGGGAGCAGTGGCGCAACTGGGCACGCCCTTGGCTCCCGAATTCACGAACCCGACTGAGTTGAACGCGGCGACGTCTTTCGGCGGCCATGTCAGTACCGATCCCGAAACCGATCAGGCGATTCCACAGCGAGGCGACATAAAGATCACGTCGTCCTCGTTCGGCCAGCCCTTTTCTGAGGGCGCTGCGATCGCCGATTTTGGGCTGGTGCTCCGCGAACTTGCCAGCAAACTTCTCTTCTACCAGCCGGGAGCGCCTGCGGATCAGAATGAGCGAGCAGCGTTCCGGTATCGGCAACGGCTGTTCGGAGTCGACGAGTTCGGGGAGACCCTTGACACGCTGGCGAGCAACGATGCGCCGTCGGCTCAGAACGTTCAGGACCGCATTGCGCTGCTTGAAGAGAACCGCGACGCCCTGTTGGAGGAACTGTATGGTCCGGACGAGGCGGCGCAGGTAGACCAAGCTCTTGGTCTGGTCAAGCAAGCGCTCCTGTACGATCCCACGAACGAGGATTTCCAGAACCTCTGGCTCGACATCGTCTACTATCAAGTCGAGATAGCGCTCATCAAGGCAAAAGCAAAGATGGCGCGCGGGTACCGGCAGAACATCTTCCCTACCGACCCGTTGCTGCCTGTGATCAGCAACGAGGTCAACCTGTTTGAAGAAGCGCTTGGGATTCTTGACGGTGCGCTCGATCCCTACTTCGAATACCTCCGGGGAAACATTCTCGGAGAGCCGCTTGAGATTCCGGTTGGCGACTACTTTGCCGGGTCAGCAAACGCGCAGGACGACCCGACGTACGGCTTGTTTGTCTTCCGGGAACTGGTTCCCCGCCGCTCGGCCACGTCGGGGTCGCTTATCACACGCGACGGCGGCACGCTGCCCGTACGGCCTGGCGAAGGCGAGGGGAATGTGGTGGCACCCGCGGGTCTGGCGTTAAGTTCCGCGCGCCACAGCGAGACATTTCAGGTCTTGACGGACACTGCCGCGACGACATGGCAGGTGGACGTGGACGAGTTCGAGGATTGGATTGCAGTAATCGACTATGATGGACCCACCACAGGCAACGGCACATTTACGGTGGAGGTCGATCCGAACTTCGACGTTGAGCGATCGGCCGCTATCGATGTTACTTTCACCGAAGGAGCAGAGACCGGCACTGTCGCCGTAACGATCATGCAGGATGCTCAAGGCGAACCTGCGGACGGCCTCCTCTCGGTGACGCCCCTCTCGGTGGCACTGAGCCCGGACGGCGGGATAGTAACGCTGGATATCACGAAGACGGATTCGGACGGGGATCCCGTTTCCTGGACCGTCTCCATCGAGGTGGGCGACGACTGGCTGCAGCCGAGTGCCGGCAGCGAGCAAGGCATTGACGACGCCGTGATCGAACTGGCGTTCGAGGAAAACAGCGGCGCGGTCGGCCGGCTCGCGGCCGTTCGAATCCAGGCCTTTGACGCGACCGGCGATCCCGCGGGCATACCGATCACGGTGGAAGCGACACAGCCGCCGCCCCAACCGGAGTCGGTGCTCTACGCGGGATTCAAAGACTACATACTCGTGTTCGAAGTGCTTAAGGAACAGGCGCGCGCCGCCAGCGAGCTGGTCCACCGGTACGCTCTGCGCGGCGGCCGCGAGGATCTCGTGAACGCCCAAGAGGCGGTTCGCAGCATCCTCGGTCCGAGGTGCGTTGAGGGCGATCTGTTGACGAGCATTCTGGACTGGCGCAGCAACTCGAGCGGCGCCACCGGCGCGGCCCGGGACCGCCTCTATTGCGCGTACAACGGCTGGCATACGGCACGGCAAGCGCTTCTGGCCAAAGACCAGTTCATCAAGGGCGAGCGGAACCTGCTGGGATTCGATCCCGAGTTCCTGATGCTCGTGCAGCGGTTCGAGCGGGTCAGCGGCGACATATTCGACTCGTTCGACGCGCTGGTAGCGTTCAACTATGACACCCCCTCGGACGTGAGCCCCCTGAAGTTCGCCGCGAAGAAGCTCGAAGATGCCCGGGACAGCTTCTTCAACTACCGCGAGAGTCTCGACACGCTCAAAGAGCAGTTCCGCACGCAGAACCTGGACGTCCGGGACCGGCTCCGCGAGCTCACCGGGGTGGACCCGGGCCAGGACATAGACAACCCGCCGGCTTCGTACGTCGATTTTGACAGGAATCCGAACGGCAAACTCGCACAGCAGTTGGGCAACATTGCGCTCGCCCAGACGCGAGTAGACATCGGTAACGCCGAAACCGACGTGTTGAAGAAGCAGATCTCGAACGAGGCTGCCATCCGCGACAAGGAACAGGGTGTTGCGGAAGACGTACGCGGTATTATCACCGACTACGGCGCGAAACAAGGTGACCTCGAATACGAGATCGGGCAGGTCGAAGGCTGGCAGAGAGTTGGGGACAACGCCGCTGAAGGGATTCAAGCGGTGTCAGACGCGGCGATCACCATCGCGACGGGCAACGCGCTCGGCGGTCTCGGTGTCGGGGCAAGCATAGGTGCAATCGCGGTCGGCTATGTCGGTAACGCCACAGCCCAGTATTTCCTGGAAGAAGAGAAGGGAGAACTGCGCCGCAGCAAGGAGGAGTACGCGGCACAGGAGCAGGCGAAGATAAGGATGAAAGAAGCGGCACTTCAGGAGTATATTCGCGACCGCACGCTCAAGGAACTGAGCGCGCAGATGCGTGTGGCCGACCTGCAGGGTATCGAGGCGTTGCAGGTCAAGGGGCAGGAAGAGGGCCGTCGGCTACTGCTGCTCACCGAGAAACAGGCGCTCGAACAGAGGATGCGTGAGAACAACGAGGCGTTGGTGGACCGGCTGTTCGCCGATCCGCTGTACCGGACCATGTACCAGGCCGATACGGCGGAGGCGCAGCGCGCGTTCGAGGAAGCGCAGGATTGGGTGTTCTTCATGGTGCGCGCCCTCGAGTACAAATGGAACACGCCCTTCTTCTACAGTTACGGTGGCAAAGATTATTCCTTGCAGTCGGTATTCAGCGCGCGCAACGCGGAGGAACTCGAAGAGTTCGTGGCGGCCATGATCAGTTATGACGGGCTGTTGCAGGCGTCGGGACGCGGCGATATGCGCCGGGACGTGGTCTCGTTTGTCGAGGACATTCTCGGTTTGGACCGGTTTGACCTCGACGGGACCCCGGTGCTCTACAAGGACCCGCAGAACACGCAAAATGAAGTCGACGCCGGCACGCTGCTCCGGCGCTACCTCAAAGGTCGCACGTCGGACGACGGCATCATCGAACTGCACTTCAGCACCGCGAAGTTCATGGGCGACACGTTCTTCCGCGGCCCGACATACAACGACTCGGGCACCCTGATCGATCGCGGCCTGTACCTGGACAAGATCGTGTCGATGCAGATCAACCTTGTCGGCAACCCTCCGGAAGGCGCACTGCCTTCCGTTCCCGGGACATTGACATACGCCGGCTCGAGCTTCATTCGCAACCAGTATGTGGGAACCCGCGCCGAGGCGGACCGCATCGTGGGCGAGTTCACCACGTACCCGACGCGGTTCTGGTACTTCGACCCGGGCAGCCCGGACCTGGGCGTCGAGCAGGGGTGGAAGTACCGCGACGGCCAGCAGGCGAGCGTCGCGCTGAACCTCTCCGGTCCGACAGAGCCCGACGAGGATCAGAACCTGATCACGGTATTCAAGGAACGGAGCGTAGCCACGAGCGACTGGACCCTGGTCATATACACCCGGAACGCGCGCGGGGATACGCTGCTTGAAGTTGACTGGCTGGACGACATTGGAATTGTGTTTGAACATACTGCAAAGGACCGCCCGTAGGGAAAGACTTATGGTAAGCATACGCCATATCGGCCTGAGACTGGTACTCGCCGGCGCGTTCGTGCTGACGTGCCTGACGGCGTTTGCACAGGACGGCGGGACCGTTGTGCCCAAGAGGGTTGGGTACCAGGGCACGACCGATCTGAGCGACGGCGCGTACGATCTGACGTTTGAACTGTACGATACGGCGGACCCGTCGGAAACCACGCCTCTGTGGCGCAAGACGATCGAGAACGTGCAAGTCGTCGAAGGCCGGTTCGTCGTGGTGCTTGAAGGTGTCTCGGAACAAGACGGCACGGAACCACCTGAGATCGGCGAGGCCATAGCCGAGGCGCAGGATGTGGAAGAACTCTATCTCGAAATCTCTGAGGGGGGTACGACGCTGGGTCCCCGGCGACGGTTGGCCAGCGCGCCCTACGCCGTGGTGGCGGAGCAGTTCGCGGGTCCGGGCGACGCTGAAGCGGACCCTGCATGGAGCGTGCTGCCACGGGTGGCGACTTTGCGCCATGCAGGCCCGTTGACACCCGGCATTTCTGTCCCTTCAGACCCGGACACGACCCTCAACGGTTTCCTCCTGGAGCCGACGTCGCTTCTGAGAATCACGTTCCAGATGGATGCCGGGTTGTCGGTTGCGGTACACATTTCGGTTACGGTGGACGGCGAGCCCTGGCCTCTACCGTCGGTCAGCTCGACATTGATCCAACCTGGGAAACACGCATTTTGCCAATGGCTTGTCGGCCCCACAGGTGGGGAGTTGCCGGCCGACGTCGATGTCGCCATAGCAAGGCTTTACGGCGAAGGAGACTCCAACTCCATCCTTACGCTGGAAGAGATCCCCATGCTGCCGGACGAACTGGATGAATTCCGGGCCGTTCCTCCCGAGGCCGATTTCACCGCCGACATAGTCCGGGGCTCCTGGCCCTTAACGGTAAGATTCAAGGATCTGTCCGATCCCGGTTCAATGCCTATTCTCTCCTGGTCGTGGGATTTCGGTGACGACCTCGTGCCCGACCCCGTGAGGGGCGAGCCGACGAGCATCAGCGTCGAGCAGAATCCTGAACACCTTTACAGCAGGACCGAGACGTTGCCGAGAAGCTACGATGTCAGGTTAACGGTGGTCACTGAGGATGGCGAGGACACGATCGTGAAAGAGGACTTCATCACGGTGGAGGCCCTTAAGAGATGACCCGAATGGCAAAAGACAGTCCGCGCCCACGTGTGTTCCTGCGCGAGAGGCGTGCGACGACCCGATGGGCAACGGTAGCGGTCGCGTTGCTGCTCCTGGGATGCGGCACGGCATGGGGTTCCCCGCTGCTCATCAACTACGAGGGCACTCTGGACGACCCGGGCCTCGCTCCCATCGCCACCGTGGACCTCGAGTTCCGCCTGTGGCCGAACGCCGTGCACGCCGAAGACGAAGATGAAGAGTTGCTCTGGGGCAAGCGCTACCAGGCCCGCGTCGAAGACGGGCGGTTTAACGTTGTGATCGGCAGTGCGGGCCTTCCGGACAGAGTACGCGATTTCTATCATAGCCCGCCGCGCAACCCGAAATACGACGCACTCGACCTGGCGCTGGCGCAGGGCCCGTGCTACGTTGGTATCACCGTTATCAAAGAAGGCGGACAAGGGTTGGGAGAGGAACTCGAACCCCGGCAGGCGTTCTTGAGCGTTCCCCACGCCGTATCGGCCGAACGCGTAATCGGGATTGCCGAGATCGAGGAGGAGGAACCGTCGGATCCCGAGTCGCGGTTCGCATTCAGCACGGGTGGTGAGGCAGTTGTCGTGGATATGAATGCTACAGAACGTGTTGCGGCCCGCGTAGCGCAGTTCCCGGTCCGTGCCGGAGCGATGGTGAAGATCAGCTACCGTGCGACGGTCCGCGGACTCGGCAGCGGCAAGCTGGTGTTCCGATCGAGAACGGGTTTCATCGAGCACGACCTGTGGGAGGCGCGTGTGGTTGTCGAGGGGATGGTAGGATATCCCTGGGAAGCCACGACTGCCGTCTCGCCAAACGTAGTCTACTGCGAATGGGTGGGCGACGTGGGCGGAGGGGCTGAGACCCCGTTGGATGTGTTCGTCGAGCTGAGACACGAGTCTGGCATGCTCGCCATAGAACCGGGCATGGATAACCAGCTTCTTATTGTGGAAGAGGTGTTGAACGCTACAGAAGAAATAAGGGTGTCACCTTGAACGGGATGAACAGGCGGATGAGTACGCGCAGCGTTGAGACTTCATGTTGGAAGGGAAGTCGTATGCTTGCGCTCATCATGCTCCTGGCGGCGGGATGTGTGGTCCTTACGTCCGGGAACAGTGCCGCCGAGGTTATAAACTTCCAGGGCAGGTTGCTCGAGCCTTACAACCCGGGCGGCACGTACATCGTGGCGTTCCGTTTGTGGAACAGGCCGTTGCCGGGAGCCCCCGGTGAGCAGCTTATCTGGGCACGCGCGTATGAGGTTACGCTGGACAACGGCTATTTCAACGTGCTTCCGGGCGAGCCGGGATATGACGGTCCGGTTGAGATAAGTCAGACGGCGATTACCGGCGGATTAACGCCGAAGACCAACGATCTCGGTAAGGCCTTGATGACGAACGAGACCTTTCTCGGCGTGGCCGTCCTGACCGACGGCACCGGGGAGGCCTTGGATCCGGGCGATGTCAAGGAGATCTACCCGCGGCGCCAACTGTTGAGCGCGCCGTACGCGTTGTATACGGACAACGCTAATGTGTTTGGGACGAGCGAACAGGAAGAGCCACCCGAGCCGATCCCTTCCCGCTACAAGCATATTATGGGACGTACGGGAACCACGGCGTACACCACGCCCGAGGGGCCGTCGGTGATTATCGCGGAGATCCGGGACTTCCCGGTCCGCACCGGCGCTCTCCTGCGAGCAGCCTTCAATACACAGCTTCTGTTCGATCTCGATCCGTTCCTCAGCCCCGTCGAGTACCCGCCGTCGCGGGCACGGGTCACCATGGACATCCTGGTAGGCGGACGCTCGCTCGACAAGACCCGCGTCGAACAGGTCCTCCCTGTACGGTATACGTACCTCGGTATGCCGGAGGAAGATGGAAGAATCCTGCCGGTCCATCTGAACTGGGTGGGTCGAGTGGACCCGGCCCTGGTGGGGCTTGAACCCGACGAGAACGCTGAGGAGACGCTGGTTACCATCGAGATACGACTGTCCATGGCCGACGCGCTTGAGCATGTTGACCGTCACATAGAGGCCCGGCAGCAATTCTCTACATCCTCAATCTTTTCGACGGCACGTTTCTCATGTACGCTTGGCTTGAGCCATACACCCGACGTGACTATTGACAGCTATACCGTTCCCGTGCAGCGCGGGAGTGCGCTTGTCTGGGACCCGACGATCGTATGGGGTCTACAACTCCCCGATTCTTACATGATGTATGTTGAAATGGTTAACGATTATTTTCAGCAGCCACTGCCGTACGGCGGGTACAGGTACGTGACTCGTTGGACGTTCGAACTCCTGAACGCAATGGGGGAGGCAGAGATAGACCCCGGCTCTTCGGTGCCTGCCCGCTACAACTACACTCCGGTGGTAGTCGATGACCTGGTGCAGAGTTTCGATATCGACCCGAGCTGGGCGCTGGGATCAATTCTCGAGTGCGATGTGGGCGTCTCGTTCAGTGACTGGTGGGGGACGTACAAAGCCCTCAAGTATCCACGATCCTTTTTCACCGATCCCGTGCCCATCTTCCCTTACAGTGAGATTTTGCATGCGCCAAGTGTCATTCGCTTCAAAGTGGTTGAGAACCTCGATTCTGTGCGGGTGGCCGACGTGAGCAAGCAGCGCCTCTTTGTCGAGGAGATATTGCCGGAACGGAACGCGTTGCCGCTGGACGTTCTCACCGTGTCCGCGTCCCAGGAACCGGGGACAAACACGGTTGTTCTTTCAGACGAGACTCCATACAACTCGCTTGAGATCACGGGAATCCAGCGCGAGTGGAGTTTCGGGGACGGCAGCTCGGTGGTTACCATCGGTCCGGAGCCGTATCCGGGAACACGAACGGTTGCGCACACGTACGAGCCGGGCGTGTATTACGCCACGCTCACGGTCACGACCGGCACGCTGAACGAAGCCGGCACCGGGTTTGAAGGGAACGCGTCGACCTCCGAGACAACGCACCGCGTGGTGTCACGCCATGAGGCTTTTAATGTGTCGATGGACTGTGCCGTCGAGAGTTTCCATGCAAGCTTCTGGGATTACACAGACTATCCGTATACAATACAGTACATCAAACGCAACTGGATGCTCGACGACGTCTTTATTCCCGCAGAGATCGAGGCGTGGCCCGGCAATCCGTACGCGCCGTTCGCGGAAGGTTCCTATGCCTTTTTTGACAGGTTTCCCGTGGGGCTGGCAGTCGCCACATATTTCAAAGATCCGATTACCGACGAATTCGTGTACGACTCGTGGGGTACATGCACAAGACTGTGGTCGTATGGTGGATTCTTTTAGAACTATAACTGGGCGCTCGGAGAATGGAGCGATGAACGTGACGGGATTAGGTGCTCGCGTCCGACGGCGGGCGGATGCATGGCGTGGTGTGTGCTTCACGCTTGCCGTGGTCGGATTGATTGCGACGGTAGGCCTTGGAACCGCGTCGGCCGATCCGGTGTTGTCGCTGGGTACCGCGCAGAGCCCTCCCGGAGGGATTGCAACGCTCTCTGTGCGTCTGGCAGGCAGCGGAGAGTTGAGCGCGGGCGTACGTGCGCGCATTGCGCTGCCAACCGGCGTCACCGTGAGCAGCGTGCAACTCGGAGCGCTTCTCGATGACTTCACTCTGAAAACGCACCTCACCGAAGACGGCGCTGCGTTGGGGCTGCTGGCGTACTCCGGCGAGAGCAGCTTTCAGGCCGGGTCGCGCATCGAACTGTTTTCCGTCGCGCTCGAGGTGGCGCCCGACGCCCCTGAAGGGGTGCAACCCATCCAACTGATCGCGGCAGGCAGCGACCTGTCCGATGAAGACGGCGGCCGGCAGATCGCAGTGTCCCTGCAGACCGGGCTGCTCGTGGTAGGCGACGATGTGCTCCTGGACCCCGACAGCGATGGGCTGACGACGGCGGAAGAACTTGTTGCGGGTACCGATCCGAATAACCCCGACACGGACGGCGACGGTATGCCGGACGGCTACGAAGTCACGCACGGTCTTGGTCCGCTGGTCGACGATTCGCAACTCGATTGGGATGGGGACGGGTTGACGAACATCGAGGAGCTAATGGCGGGCACGGAGCCGAACAACCCCGATACGGACGGCGACGGTATGCCGGACGGTTACGAAGTGGGAATGGGCTACGATCCTTTAAGCAGCGCGAGTGTACCGGTGGTTGGCGACGTGAATGGTGATGGATTGGTCGATGCTGCCGACGTGCAACTTGTCAGTAATGCGTTGCTGGGCATTGGGACGGCACAGGCGGGAGCCGACATCAACCTGGACGGCAGGGTAAACGCTATTGACCTCCAGCTGTTGATCAACGCAGCGCTCGGTTACGATATCCGGGAGCGGATCGACTCGCTCGCCCAAATGCTGACCGTTTATGTGGACGGAAGCCGTTCCGGGCCGGAAGACGGGACGAGAGCACGTCCGTACAAGACGATTGGCGCGGGCATCGACGCGGCCGCGGCCACACAGCGTACGATAGTCATTGTCCGTCCGGGCATCTATCTCGAATCGATACAACTCGAGTCGGGAATCATGCTGCTTGGTGAGCGCGGCGCGCACGAGACATTCATTACCTGCGAAGGCTCAAACTACCCAGGGCTCGTACTTGCTCCGGACACCGTGGTCCAAGGATTCACCATCGGCGACACGGGAACGGAAGCTGCTGTCGTAGTGCCTGAAGGTGCAGCGTGTGCAGTAACCAACTGTGTGCTGTTTTCGGGTCGGATGGGCCTGTACGCGTTTACAGGCTCCTCACTGGCGTTCGTAAACAACACCGTCGTGCTGAACGACTACGGGCTTGTGGGCGAGCCGTCCGCAAGTTTCGAGATCGTGAATAGCATATTCGCGTTTAACGACGTCGGTATAGCGGCTCCCGCTAACCCGCTCTCGACGAGTTCGTACAACAACTTCTACCAGAACGGCGCGGATTTCGACGAAGGCGGCCCATCGTTGACTGATATGAGCGAGAACCCGCTCTTCCTGAACGTGTACGGGTTGAACCTTCTCCTTGCGCCTGATTCGCCTCTGCGTGACGCGGGCCATCCCGCGACGGAATACAACGATCGAGACGGGTCCCGGAACGATCTCGGGTTTGAAGGTGGCCCGCAGGGTATCCCGTAGCACACAGGCGCCGACAACAACTAACTCGCCGGACGCAATAGCTGTAGCCACCGATCGCCGTGCATCTACCTGAGACTCCACCTGCTTGCTCTGTGGAACCTTTCGTCACGCATGGAAGGAGCGGTTGCGACATTTTCCGACCGACAAAGAAAGACAGACAAACGCCATTGGCTCACGCAACAAGAGCAACTCCAGGACTCTCCCAAGACCACCCCATTTAAGAATGCAGAGCATTTGGGCACAAAGCCTTGCCCGTATGTGGAAGTGCTCCAGGTTGTAACAAGCCCGAGTCGGCACTGTTTCGATTTGAAGCGCATTGTGTGGGCATGTGGCACGCTGCGCGGCTGGCGACGTTGCGTGTGGCCGCATAAGTCATTGTAGACAAGCCAATTAGGTGTAACCCCAGTGATCCAGGGACTTTGGCATAACCGTTGCTCCTTTTGAGATGGAGTGAAGTTTGAGTTGAAGATCGCCTTATCGGATGTTAGAAAGGAGTGATAGGAAATGGACAAGAAAGTGATAGGAATCGATTTGGGAACGACAAACTCGTGCGTGGCGGTACTCGAGGGCGGGGAGCCCGTCGTTATTTCCAATCGGGAGGGTTCGAGAACAACGCCTTCAGTTGTAGCGTTTACGAAAGACGGTGACCGACTTGTCGGCACGGTAGCGAAACGCCAGGCGGTTACCAACTCGGAAAACACAGTGTTCTCCATCAAGCGTTTTATGGGCAAACGTTATAACGTGGCGCGGGACGTGCTGAGCCATTTGCCGTACAAGGTGAACCCATCAGGTTCGGGAGACTGCGATGTAGTGGTGCGCGGCGAGACGTATCGGCCGCCGCAGATCTCGGCACTGGTGCTGGGGGCGATGAAAGAGGCCGCCGAGGACTATCTGGGACAGAAGGTCACCGATGCGATAGTCACCGTGCCCGCGTATTTTGACGACTCGCAGCGCCAGGCAACGAAGGACGCGGGAAAGATCGCGGGACTCAATGTGTTGCGAATCATCAACGAGCCGACCGCGGCGAGCCTCTCCTACGGGCTCGACAAGAAGACCGACGAGAAGATCGCCGTCTACGACCTGGGCGGCGGCACATTCGACATATCAATCCTGTCGATAGGTGACGGCGTGTTCGAGGTGTTGTCCACAAACGGCGACACGTTGCTGGGCGGCGACGATTTTGACCAGAAAGTTATCGACTGGCTCGCGGACGAGTTCAAGAAGGAACAGGGGATCGATCTGCGCCAGGACAAGATGGCGCTTCAGCGGCTGAAAGAGGCTGCCGAGAAGGCGAAGTGCGAGCTGTCCACGGCGCAAACGACCGAGATAAACCTGCCGTTCGTTACTGCGGACGCGTCAGGGCCCAAACACCTCAACGTCACGCTGACTCGCGCGACGCTGGAGCGGTTGGTTGACGATTTGGTCCAGCGCACCAAGGAACCCTGTTTGCAGGCATTGCGCGATGCGGGGCTCGGTTCACAGGAGATAGATGAAGTCGTGCTTGTCGGTGGTCAGACGCGGATGCCGGCAGTACAGCGGCTCGTGACGGAGCTGTTCGGGAAGGAGCCGCACAAGGGCGTCAACCCGGATGAGGTGGTCGCCATAGGCGCGGCCATACAGGGCGGAGTGCTCTCGGGCGACGTGAAAGACGTTCTGCTGCTGGACGTCACGCCGCTGTCCCTGGGTATCGAAACCAAAGGCGGGGTGTTCACGAAGCTCATCGAGCGCAACACGACGATACCGGTCGCGAAGAGCGAAGTGTTCACCACCGCGGACGATAACCAGACGAGCGTCGAGGTTCATGTGCTCCAGGGTGAACGCGAGATGGCGGCGGGCAACAGGACAATCGGCAGATTCCACCTGACCGGCATACCTCAAGCTCCTCGCGGCATGCCGCAGATAGAGGTCGCCTTCGATATCGACGCGAACGGCATAGTACACGTGAGCGCCAAGGATAGGGCCACCGGCAAGGAGCAGAAGATTCGAATCGAAGCGTCCAGCGGGATCACGGAACAGGAAATCGATCGGATGGTCAAGGAAGCCAAGGAGCACGCGGCCGACGACCGGCAACGGCGCGAACGCGTCGATGCGCGCAACACGGCAGAGGCGCTGGCATATGAGACGGAGAAGAACCTGAAGGAGTTTGGCGACAGGCTGGCCGAGGACCAGGTACGCCAGGTACAGACTGCTTTGGACCGGCTCAATGAAGCTCTTAAGGCCGACTCGATCGACGAAATCCGGTCGGCGAAACAGGCACTCGAGACAACGTGGCAGGCCGTCTCGACCGAGCTCTATCAGCAGGCCGGGGCTGCCGGGGCACACCAACAAGCCCCGGGCGGTGGTGTCGCAGGACCGGGTGCCGGGCACCAGGACGGCGCTACGGCAGGGCCGCAAGATGACGACGGCACCATCGACGCCGACTACGAAGTTGTAGACTGAGGACTACCACGCGAGACTGTTTGCCGAGACGAGGCAGAACGCCGAGCACTCCTCTGGGAGAGGCGATGATTCGCCTCACACAGAGGATAAGAAGGAGAGAAGACGATGATTAGGTACCGATGGAGCGGAGTGCAGGGTTTTGTAGAGAGTTTCTACCTTATCCTGGGCGTTTGCCTGATAGTGTTCGGGCTGCTTATAGCGGCGTTCCCGGCGCTGCTGGTCGCTTTGATAGCGGCCAGCTTCATTACAGCGGGCGTGTTTATGCTCGTGGCCGCATACCGGGCACGGAAGCTCGCAGCGTCATTGGCGCGCGACCCGTATGATGTGGGCCCGTTCAGACCTTGAGCAGGGCAGCTCAGTCTATTACGGTCCACTCCAGGAACTGGCGTAACCTGGCGTTGCGTGTCGGATGACGCATCTTGCGCAGCGCCTTCGCCTCGATCTGTCGCACCCGTTCCCGCGTCACGTTGAACACGCTGCCTACCTCTTCGAGCGTGCGCGGATAGCCGTCGCCGAGACCGAACCGTAGCCGCAGCACCTTCTCTTCCCTGTCCGTGAGGGTGTCGAGGACGTCCTCGAGTGTGTCCTGGAAGACGGTGAACGCCGTCACGTTGCGCGGGGACACGGCGTCGGTGTCTTTGATAAAATCGCCGAAGCTGCTATCGCCTTCGTCCCCGATGGGTGTTTCAAGGCTGATGGCTTCCTGGGCGATCTTGAGTATACCGCGAACCTTGTCGGCGCTCATGTTCAGGTGCTGACCGATCTCGCCGGCCGTTGGCTCGCGCCCGTAGTCCTGTATGAGCTGCCTGGATGTTCTGATAACCTTGTTAATTGTCTCTATCATGTGGACGGGGATGCGTATGGTTCTTGCCTGGTCCGCTATCGCGCGGGTTATGGCCTGGCGAATCCACCAGGTGGCGTACGTGCTGAATTTGTACCCCTTCTTGTACTCGAACTTATCCACAGCCTTCATCAACCCTATGTTGCCTTCCTGGACAAGGTCGAGGAATGACATGCCCCGGTTGGTGTATTTCTTGCCGATGCTGACGACGAGCCGCAGATTCGCTTCGACCAACTCCATCTTGGCGTCGTAGATCTTCTGCTCCTTTCTCTTGATCTCTTCAATGAGGTCCGTGATACCGCGGATATCGAGTTTGGTGTCGTCCAGGATCGCCCGGATACGCTCTTCAGCCACTTCTATCTTCCGGTGCGCTTCCTGTAAAAGATCGGCGTCTATGCCGAACCGTGCCGCAGCGGAAGGCCGTCGCTTGACCTGCTTGGTCATATCGGCAATCTTGGCTGCGTCGGTCCCTATCTGGCGTTCTATACGGTCAATCTCGTCGTGGGCGTTGGTTATCCGTTTCTTGAGGCCTTTGAACCTGTTTGCAATTCTGGCGATCTCTTTGGGTTTTAGCTGGAACGACCCAACGACGGCAATCTGGCGCTGGCGCAGGTTCTCTATTGTTTCTCTTGCAGTCTGTATGGACTTCTTGCTTGCCCGCGCGCGGCTCATCTTCTTCTCAAGCAGCGCAATCTCTGCATGGGTCTTTCTCAGCTTGGTCATCCTGCGACCAACCCCGCGCAGGAACTTTGCCCGGTCTGCATCACTCTGCATCTCGGAGATGCTGGCGAAGTCAAGCTTGCCTTTCTCCAGGCGAGCCGCTATCAACCTGATCTCTTTCAGCACATAGGGTGTCCCCACAATTGTGTCCCGCAACTCATTCTCTGCGCTCTCGATCCGCTTGGCGATGCGAACCTCCTCTTCCTTGGTCAACAGTGGCACCTTGCCCATCTCACGGAGGTACATGCGTACGGGATCATCCGCACGCTCGGGCCGGACCGCCGACGCCGCCAGTCTGCGCGCAACTCGTGGACGCTCCGCAAGGGCGGTTCGAGCTTGCTGCGCCTTGCCTTCGGAGACACCCACCACATCAATGTCCAAGTCGCTGAGAGTGGTAAGCACATCGTCAATCTGCTCCGAGGAAACGAACTCTTCCGGTAGCATATCGTTGACTTCCTGGTACGTGAGCTTACCTGTCTCGCGTCCTTTCTTGATAAGTTTTTGGACGCTCTCATTCTTGGCGAGTTGCAACCGCAGGGCTTGTTGCCGGGCGGCCCGTTGCATAGCGCGTGTTTGCGAAACGGCCTTTGGCACGCGAGCAAGCGCCGCCTTGGCAGACTTCAACGTGAGGTCTCCGGCCTTCTCTTGGGTGCGCTTGGTCGAGCGGCTGCTCTTCTTCGGGGTGGTCTTCTTCTTTGTTGAGGCACGCGGGCGGGTACGCTTGGTCGAGCGGCTGATCTTCTTTGAGGTGGTCTTCTTCTTTGTTGAGGCACGCGGGCGGCTGCGCTTGGCCGAACGACTGCTCTTCTTCGAGACGGTCTTCTTCTTTGTTGATGCGCGCGGGCGAGTGTGCTTGGCCGAACGGCTGCTCTTCTTCGAGGTTGTGGTCTTCTTCGAGGTGGTGGTCTTCTTCTTACGGGTAGCACGAGTTCGGGACTTCGTAGAAGTCCTTTTTGCGCTCTTCGCCTTGGTAGTCCTCTTGGCAGTTTTTGCTGTGCGTGATCGTTTCCTGGATTGCGCCATCTTCTCCTCTTTCGTTAACCGATTTGCTAGATATGTATACCTTACTTCTCCGCCTCGGGGATTCTAGAATCCTTTGGCCCCAGCACTAAAAGCGGGGTCTATCTTTCGTTTGAGTTCCGCGCTCCTGTTGAGAAGCTCCTTTAGATCGTCGAACCTTCCTTCGCGCTCGGCAACAGCTATTTCGCTGCGCAGGGCGGCTGCCTGTTGTCCGTACTTTTTGCGTTCGCGCTCGGATTTCCAGTCTCGGAATGCCTTTTCAGCGTCAAACTCTATCGTATCCTCCATGAGCACCCACGACAGCAACTCCTTCGCAGCGTCGTCCTCGAGCAGGTCAAGGAGTTGTGCCCCTCGTGTAGGTTCGAAGGCATCGTCGAGCAACACCGCCAGCACATCACGCTCCGGGCCGGCTTCCATGGAACCGAGCGGATCATCCTCGCGGGCTCGTGCACGGTATTCGGGGCTCGTGGCGATCAGCCTGAGAATGTCGACTCGCGCCTCCACGGGTTTATCGACAACCGTTGCTTTGTCGGTTGCGGCGGCGGAACGTCTCCTACCGCTCTTGAAGGCTTTGCGAACAGACTGTTCGTCGATCCTGAGTTTGTCGGCAAGCACACGCAGGTACTCGCTCTTCCGGAGCTCGTTGCGCACGTTGCGGATAATATCAAACGCGTTTTGCGCTATCTCGATCCGCTCGTTTACATCCAGCGACGGGTCCCGCGCATCTTTCGTGACGAAATCAAGAAAGTCCGGCGCAGCCAGAATCTGCTCTTTGAACGCCTCGGCACCATTCTCGCGCACGAAATCGTCGGGATCTTTGGAGCCCGGAAGAAGCGCCACGTTCGAGGCGAGGTCTTTGGCCACCAGCACCTGTAATCCTCTCGTAGCCGCTTTGACTCCGGCTTCGTCGGAATCGTAAACGAGCGTCACGTTGGAGGCGTACCGTTTCAGAAGGGCTGCCTGCGGTTCCGTCAGCGCGGTGCCCAGGGTCGCCACCACGTTCTCGACGCCGGCCTGGGCGACGCGGACAAGATCGAAGTACCCTTCCACGACGATTGCCCTGTTCTCGTCGCGCAAAGACTGCTTTGCGAGATGGAGGCCGTAGAGCGTGTATCCCTTGTGGTACAAGGCCGTCTCGGGCGAGTTGATGTACTTGGCATCGTCGTCGCCGAGCGTGCGACCGCCGAACCCTATGATCACGCCAACGTGGTCGTGGATAGGGAATATGAGCCTGTTCCTGAATATGTTGTAGCAACCGTCTCCCTGCGGACGGTGCCTGACAAGTCCCGACGCCGTGAGCAGCTCGGTGGTGAACCCGTGCTGTTGTGCGGTGTTGTAGAAGTCGTCCCACGAATCCGTGGCGTACCCGAGGCCGAACCGTTTGGCTGTCTCGGAGTCGATCTCCCGCGATTTCAGGTACGTTCGGCAGACCCCGCCGGACTTCTTCTTCAACAGGTTGGCGGCGTAGTAGTCCGCGGCAAAGCTGTTGAGTGTTTGCAGTTTCTCCCGAAGAGCCGTGTCCTTTCCCTCCCGGGAAGAGCTTTTCGGTATCGTGACACCGGCCCGATCGGCCAGAACACGTGCTGCCTCACCGAACGAGATGCCTTCGTGAAACATCAGGAAGCGAAAGACGTCGCCGCCTTTCCCGCACCCAAAACAGTGGAATATCTGTTTTGAGCGGCTGACGTTAAACGAGGGCGTTTTCTCTTTGTGAAACGGACAGAGCGCTTTGAAGTTATCTCCGCTCTGCTTGAGCTGGAGATAGTCTGAAACCACGTCCACTATGTCGAGTCTGTCGCGAATCTGATCGATAACTTCTCTTTGTATCATAACCTAAAAGAAACCCGGCACACGCCTCCTGTGGGTTGGAACTTCAGGGAAGAAATCCAACGGGTGTCAGACACCCCGCGACCCCACCGCAACTGGTGCAATGTCCAGGATTTGTCAATATCGTCTACTTATACTGTACCCAGTTTAGCCCCGGATTGTCAAATCAGCCTGGCGGCCATGAGAGCGCACGACCACCGATGATATGGAGGTGAATGTGCCAGACGCTCTGCCCGGCTCCCTCGTTACAGTTCAAGACAAACCTAACGCCTTCAGCAGCAACACCTTCTGACTGGGCTATCTCCGTCGCGATGAGAAGCATTCGCCCAAGAAGCTCAGCATGTTCCGCCGTGGCGTCGGTTATCCTTGCAATGTGCGTCTTGGGGATGAGGAGAATATGAGTGGGCGCAGCCGGATTTATGTCGCGGAACGCATAGAAGTCATTGTCCTCATAGACCTTGTCCGAGGACATCTGCCCTGCTGCAATCTTACAGAAGATGCAATCGTCCATTTTCGGTTCTCCGGACACGGGGACACACCGGCACAACACACAACTCTTGTCTTCTCAAGAGGTTAACAGGGCAGGCTCCCTGGCAACAGGCACAAGACAAACGAGTTTTACAAGCGAACACGAAGATTTTCAGGATTTCCCGGATGTTTGGGTATGTCGACCCTTTTTCCTCAAGCTGTCTGCCGCTTCTTAGATCGTACAGCGGGAGAAGAGACCAAATAGAAGAGCACCGCCTCCCAGGCTCGCAGCAACCACATGCTCCCTACTTATATAACACCAAAACGGCCGAAAGTATTCCCGCAAACTCGGTTGTAAACCGCCGCGAGCCAAGGGAGAACGGAGTCGCACCGGCTTCGATGAGCGTTTCAACCTCCTGATCGTCGAACCCGCCCTCCGGACCGACGAGTATGGCGACCTGCTGGGGCTGCTCCTGCCCGAGTACGTCTTTCAGGCCGTTTCGGGCCGGTTCCCGTTCCCAGGCAATCAGAATCCTGGTGTCGGCCGGCAGCCGGGAAAGCGCTTCCGACCAGGTGTCGGCCCAGCTTATCTCGGGGATGATCGATGCGTTGCACCGTTCGGCAGTCTCGATGGCGACTCTGCGCCACCGTGCAAGGCGATCATCGACCCTGGATGGTTCCGGTCGAGCGACCGAGCGCAGGGCAGGGACGAAACAGATGGTTGAGATACCCACTTCAGTCCCTCGTTGCACGATGAACCGAGGCTTGTGCTGGCCTTTGGGAAGTGCCTGGATCAGTGCGACACGAGTTCCGTAGGTCGCCTCAGGGGAGGCTTCATGCCACTCAACGATCTCCGCCTTCGTGGCCTTTATGCCCACATCCACCAACCTTACGGTGTACTCATTACCGCGTCCGTCGAAGACCGAGACAAGATCGCCACTCCCGAGACGGAGGCTGTTCGTGATATGGTTGGCAGTCTGCCCGGAAATGAGAACGGACGTACCGCTCACTGCTTCGGGCGGCACGTAAAACCGTTGTTGTGTCACGCTTCGAACCTCTCCTCACCAGAACGTCCAGGGTACCACTCAGGTTGTGGCTTGATCTTAGCACTCTGAACCGTGCAGAACAACGCTGTTCAATTCGATGAAGGGTTGCCCGGGCCGTCCTAGCTTACGATGCCCAACGCGGCATTGATGACAAGCTGGACGTCGATGGCGTTGATCTGGCCGTCGCCGTTGACGTCGCAGTCGAAACCGGTGGAATTGCCCAGGGCCTCGTTGATGTCCAGTTGCACGTCTATCGCGTTGACTGCTCCATCACCATTGACGTCGCTGGGGTCGGTCTCGATCGGTATCAGCGCGAAGTTCGCTTCCACCACGCTCCCTGCGGACACGTCGGCGTCTTCCTCGTCAGCCTCGTATCCTGCAGCGGAGACTTCGACTGTGTGTGAGCCTTCCGGGACGTTGACAACCGCGTAATTGCCCCGAGGTGATGAGGTTCCTGTTCCCGGGCCGGGCGTCACCGTAAGGTCTGCGCCGCCAATAGGAATTCCTGTCTCCGCATCGGTTACCAGGCCTGTCATGGCGCCGGGCAGTGCAGGGTTGCGGAAATCGGTCGTGAACGTGCGAACGTCGTTGTTTTCAGGAGCGGCCCCGAACTCGTCCACGGGAATGACGCGCCAGTAGTAGGTTTCCCCATCGATGATGCCGTCCGCCTCGCTTACCACCGCCACGGTGCCTGTAAGTCCGCCTCTGACTATCAGCCCGGTTGTGAACTCGCGGTCTGTTGCAAGCTCGAGTCGATAGGTGACCGTGTGGCCGTCCGGGTCGGTCGTTTCCTCCCAGACAAAGAAGGTCGTGCTCGCTGCCGGCATGTCGTCGTCAGGGTAGACCAGCGTTACCGGCTCTGGCGGCTGGTTGTCGGAGGCCGCGCGGTAGACTGTTGTCACCATGTGCGTACTGGTATCGCCGGTAGTGCCGTCCTCGACGTAATAGAAGACCTTGTAAGTACCGGGAGCATCGAAGGTCGTGCCGAACTCCGACCAGCGGAACTCACCGGTTTCCAGATCGGAGATATCCGGCTCGTAATCGAACCTTGGCATCTCGACAACCTCTTGAGAATCGGGGTTGGACGCGTCGATAACTGTGGAACCGGCGTAGCCCGGTGTCTTGACTTCCATCCACGCAAAATGACCCGTCGCAGGCCTCTGGTCGGCCAGCGCGAACAGCTCACCAAGAGGTTCTCCGTGTCCTGCCACGACCGTCTGCGTCGCGGTAAGCCACCCCACAGGATCTGCCGCATTTACACCGTACCCCAGCCTCAGCTCGTGCGCATGTCCGCCATCCCATCTCGGGTTGTAGGACAACGACCCGGTCGTGCCCAGACCGTCGCCGTTGTCATCGAGCAGCGGGTGCTGCGGATAGTCGGAGAATCCCGCGTTGCTTCTCGTTGCGGTGTATTCACCGGTCTTCTCGCATGCCCGCTCGAACGATTCCTTGAGCGTCTTCCCTGTGCGGGCGTTGCGAAAGAGTTCCGTGACGAACACCTCGCCGTCGCGTATCCCGTCGTTCGGATCTGCAACCCCACGATGCGATACCTCGTCCGCGGAACAGCTCGTGATGATGGTGCGCTGGTCGCCCGACAACGCCGGAATGAAGCTGCCCGAATGGCACCCGCCGTAGATGAACACGATCGGGCCCGACCCGAGCGTGTCGAAGTACCCGGCAAGCTCCCCAGGCTCGATAGAGCGGGTCTCGTCGTAGGAACCGGAATAGACGTAGAAGGCGTTCTCGCTGCCGTGGTCAACGAAGACGACGTAGAGCGGCGCGGGAGACCTGTTCATCTTAGCCAGCGCCCACTCTTCTATGGCATACCTTACATCGTCTTTGCTCGGCCTCGTGTCGGCAACGAAGATGTCCGGTGCAGGTTGTGCCAACCCTTCGCGCAGGTAGTAGATGTCCTCGTGCGCGAACCCGCGCTGCCGCAACGAGCGATAGACGTAGTCCGTCGTCTTGGCGTGCTCGGCATGCCCTTCCCCCGCGTCGTCGAGCTTGCCGAGCGCGATAACGGCGTAGCCCGCGCGGTCTTTGATCGTCAGCCGTACCGACTCCGGCTTATCGTACCCGACCGAGGTGGTTGGTCTGAAGTTGTCGTCGCCTTCGAAGTCAGCCTGGAACTGCCATGTGCCCGGCTCATCGAAGATGATGCCCGCATCGGCGAACGCCTTGGGACTGAACACGGCGACGCCGTCGGTGTTTGTCGTTGCCTCAACGGGTCCCGCGGCGGTATCGTCGGGCTTCTTCATCCATAGCCTCACCGTCTGCTCTGACAACAGGCCTGCAAGGACGTCCGGTAAGGGAGCGGTGAGCGATGCCGTCGCCTCGAGGTCGTTGTGGAAGAGAGGTGCCGACGATGCCGAGATCTCGACCAATAGCGTCGTAGGTGCCCTTGCCACCCCAAACGTCACCGGCTCGCTCGTTGCTGCTCTGTACGTGTCATCGCCCGGCCAGGAGGCTGTCACCTCCCAAGGGTCTCTCTCTTCCGACGCTTCTATAGGGTAGAACGTGCGGCTGTAACTGTTGACGAAGTGGGGAACGACCACTCCCTCGGGGAAATTCGGAAGCTCGATGCCCGAAGGCAGCCGACTGCTGAACCCGGCGAACGTCCCTGTCCCCTCCATCTCCGCGATGGTTCCTGATACCGTTATCAGCTTGCCAAGCTGCACTATCGGCGGCTCAACAACACAGGTGATGGTCGACGAAGCCTGGCCCATCGCAATTATGACGCACTCCTCTGAAACCGCCTCGGTTCCGTCAGCCTCGCCGTCGCTGGGAGTGACGGCGCAATACCACTCGTCGCCCAGATCCGTGAAATACGCATCGACCATCGTGTAGCGCTCATGATCGTCAGTAAACTCGAAGAGGCTGAAGCCTGTTTCGCCCGCTCGTTTCACATACCAGTCATACCTATAGGTGACAGCGTCGCCATCGTCGTCGGGACCGCGCCTCATAACGAGGCACGCAAGATCGGTCTCGGTGTTTTGGAATGTCCGGAAAGACAACCCGGGCGTTCGAGGCGGCGTGTTGACAATCGTGGTCGAGTCCGACGCCGGAGAGGAGTACGCGACGCCGTCCCAGCAGTGCACGGTACAGGTCCAGGTTTCGTGCCTGGTGGTGAGGGAGGCGTCGAGCCTGTCTCTCGCGTACCGTTTCGGGCCGTGCACAATAGTCTCGGCGCCGTTGGACCAGGAATACTCGTACCACGCGGCGTGTCCTCCGGTCACCACGCTTTCAGTCGTCACCTCACACACAAGATCGTCGGTCGTCACCGGGCTGTCGGCGGTCATGTCTGGGATAACGTCCACGACAGGCGTTGTTGGAACGCTGATCTCGGGGTTGTCTGGGTTTGTTCTATAGATGTATTCCTCCGCATTGGTCATGCCGTCGCCGTCTGGGTCCTCGTCGGCATCATCCACCAATGGGTCAAGTCCATTTGCCGTCTCCCACCCGTCAGGCATGCCATCGTCGTCGGTGTCTCTGTCGTTCGGGTCGGTCCCGAGATCGTCCTCCGCCGTATCCGAAAGTCCGTCCCCATCGGAGTCTCCGAAGACGTCAGCCATGAGCGTATACGACCCGATGATGGACGAGTAACAGCTCACCTGGACAAAATATGTTCCGGCGTCCGTCACAGGAAGCTCGATGAAAAGGTGCTGATCGTATTCCTGGCTGAAACCGTCATTTGCGGTCGTTGTGGGGACCGATCCGTGCCGAATCATGAGCTGGCTGTGCCAGCTATCGAGCTTGTCCAGATACACGAGCAAATGTTCGCCGGCAGGCACGTCGAACCGATACCAATGAAGGTCGGTGTCATGTGCCAACGGCGCATCGACCTGCTCACCGAGAATCAGCGGTTGGGCCATCTGGTTGAGCGTACCTGCCAGAAGCGTGTACGCTCCTACGGTGCTCGAGTAGCAACGCACTTCGATGTAATACGTTCCCGCCTCCGTCACAGGAATCTCGACATAGTGATCCCGAACTGATTCCTTACTCGAAGCGTCATTTGCGGACGTTGTCGGCACTAATCCGTGCCGAATCATGAGCTGGCTGAACCAATCCTGGGACCGGTCCAGGTGGACGATCAGATGTTCCCCTGCGGATACGTCGAGGCGATACCAATGAAGGTCGCTGGCATCGAGCATCTCCGTTTCGACCGGCTCACCAAGAGTCAGCGGTTGTGCCATTTGGTCAAGCGTTCCCGCCAGAACTGTGTACGGTCCCAGAGTGCTCGAGTAACAGCTCACTTCGACGCAATACGTCCCGGCCTCCGTCACGGGAATCTCAACATAGTGATCCCGAACGGATTCGTAACTCGAACCGTCATTTGCTGACGTTGTCGGCACTAATCCGTGCCGAATCATAAGCCTGCTGTACCAACTGCCGCCCGAGTCCAGGTACACGATCAGGTGCTCACCGGCGGGAACGTCGATCCGGTACCAGTGAAGTTCGCCGTTGTGTTGCATCTCGCCCGCGAGCGGCTCACCCAGAGTCAACGGCCGGGCCATTTGGTCGAGCGTGCCCGCCGTGAGTGTGTACGGTCCCGCAAGGCTCGCGCAACAGGCCACTTCGATGTAATACGATCCCGCGTCCGTCACGGGAATCTCCACATAGTGATTTCGATAAGACGAGCTGCTTATGTTGTCATATGCGATACTTGTTGGAAGCGCTCCATGCCTGATCTTAAGCTGGCTGCACCAGTCGTCGGGCCTGTCCACATAGACGATCAAGTGCTCCCCGGCAGGCACATCGACGCGGTACCAATGAATGTCGCTCAGATGCTCGATCTCGGTCTCGACCGGTTGTCCCAGAGTCAACGGCTGGGCCATCTGGTCGAGCGTGCCCGCTACAAGCGTGTACGATCCTATATCACTCAGGTAACAGCTTACTTCGATGTAATAGACTCCCGCGTCCGTCACGGGAATCTCGACATAGTGATCCTTGTCATATGCTTGATTCCAACTGTCGTATTCCGAGGTTGTCGGAATCGCTCCGTAACGAACCTTGAGCCGGCTGTGCCAGCTATCGGGCTTGTCCAGGAACACGATCAGGTCTTGCCCGGCGGACGCCTCGACTTGATACCAGTGAAGGTCGCTCGCGTTCTCCATCTCCGCGTCAACGGGAACGTTGAGAGCAAGAGGAGTTACCGTCTGTGCGAGACTGTATGGCACGACCAGCCAGGAGGTGAGAAGCGTCAGGAGAATCACGCATCGAGGCGATCTGTAGAACCCCACGTCCGAATTCAAAGCGTTAACGCTCATTCCTCAAACCAAGACCAGTCGATTCGGAAGCAGCTCGGACAACTCGAGCAAGCGACCGGAAGGAAGCCTCCGCATGCTTTCACTGAACCGGTCATCCTTTGCTCCAATGCCAAGAACGTGACAACGTTCTCAAAGAAGTACAATGCGCAAGGATCGATGAATCAATCCGGAAGTACAATGTCTTCTTCGGCATTACCTCCAACCAACTTGAGCGGTCCACTGTGCAAGACAGTTGATCGTTTCGCGGCCTGGTTTGACAGGCTTCGATGTTTATGCTAGCATGCAGTCGTAAGTGAAACGGTGTTATGGTATTCGAAAGGGGGCAGAGATGGCGAAAAACAACGGATCAACTCGGCGTGAGTTTCTGAAGAGGACAGGCGGCAAGGCGGCATCCCTTGGGCTCGCGGCAGGTTATGCGACCGTTCACGCCGCGAAACCCGTGACGGCGGCCTCGGCACGCCGGGTGATCGGTGCAAATGACCGGGTCCGTATCGGCGTGATAGGGACCGGCGGTCGCGGGGGCTGGTTCATCAAAGAAGCCAGGAAGCAGGGTGCGGATGTCGTGGCGGTCTGCGATGTGTGCACAATCCGGCTCAATCAAGGGAAACGTCTTGCAGGCGGGGAGCCGTTCGCCACGGACGAGTACCTCCGGCTGCTTGACCGGAACGACATTGACGGCGTAAACATATCGACGCCGGACCACTGGCACCACAACATGTTGCTCGACGCGGTGAAAGCGGGTAAGGACGTCTACATCGAGAAGCCGCTCTCGAAAACCATCGAAGAAGGCAAGAGTATGGTGAAAGCCGTTCGCGCGACCGACTGCATCGTTCAGGTCGGCAACCACCGGCGCAGCGGGGACCACTGGCTCCGGGCGAAAGAGGTCATTGAGTCGGGCAAGCTCGGCAAGATAACGTGGGTCCGCGTCTTCGACACGCGCAACTGGAGCAAGAACGATCCGTTCGGTTCGACGGAAGACATTCGCGACAAGGTCGACTGGAAGAAGTTTATCGGTCCGGCGCCGTGGCACGAATTCGACGCCCACCGCTACTTTGCGTGGCGGTGGTACTGGGATTACGCAGGCGGGTTGATGACGGACATAGGCGCGCACCAGCTCGACGTCGTCCAGTGGCTGATGGGCAGGGACGGCCCGAAACGCGTTGCGGCAAACGGCGGCAACTACTTTTTCGATTACTGGGAAACGCCGGACGTGGTCCATTCGGTGTTGGATTACGACGATTTTTGCGCCGTTTTTTCTGTCGGGTTCCTGAACGACCAAGGCAGGGTAGGGGGTGAGTTCTACGGTACGGACGCTACGCTGGTGGTCGCCGACAAGTTCAGCGTTTACCCGCAAGGAGGCAGGAGACCGAGGGAAGCCCTCGAAGAATGGCCGAACAAGTACGAAGGCCCCGCGCACGTTGCAAACTTTCTCGACTGCATCCGCACTCGCAAGGAGCCCAACTCGCCTATTGAAACAGGCCATCGTGTTATCACTGCAGCACACCTGGGCAACATCTCTTACAGGAGCGGCAAGCGGGTAGGCTGGGATGCTGCGGCCGAGAGGATGCTGTAGGTGACGTCGTCCGGCCGGGCATCACACAAGACGTCCAACGACGCACAAGAGAGTAGTCGTGGAGCGGCCGAGGATATAGTTGCGCCGGGGCGGGCGTTGACTCAGGCTGCCGTCGTCGTGAAGAGCCTGCGGTGCAAGGGGTGCGGCCTGTGCGTTGAGGCGTGCGCGGCGGGCGGACTAGAGATGGGCTCCGAACAAAACCCCCGCGGATACGTCTATCCTGTTAGAGTTGTCGAGGCGGTGTGTACCGGTTGCGGCAACTGTTACGAGGTGTGCCCTGACTGTGCAATAATCGTGTACAGGAAGGGATACGTGCCGGAAACCGCCGAAGAGGTCGAAGAGATTAGGACCGGGCTGAGCGGCGAAGGCTGAGCTGGACGACAAGGACTGAGATGGAGTACGCACCGCATCTTGAGCTTGAACTGACCGAGCACCGGTGCCTGCTGAAAGGGAACGAGGCAGCCGCGCTGGGCGCCATCCAGGCGGAGTGCAAGTACTTCGCCGGGTACCCCATAACGCCCGTTAACGAGGTAACGGAGTATCTCGCGGCACATTTCGAGAAAGTCGGCGGCAGGTTCCTGCAGGGGAGCAGTGAGCTCGAATCAATCAACGCGGCGATAGGCGCTGCCGCGACGGGTGTGCGGACACTCGTGGCCTCCTCGGGACTCGGCACCTCCTTGAAGACGGAGGGTTTCACGTACGCAGTCGGCGAGGAAGTGCCGCTCGTCTATCTCTGCGTGATGCGAGGCGGGCCGGGCCTCGGCAACATATTCCCCGCGCAGGCGGATTACGGCCAGATAACCCGTGGTATGGGCAGCGGGGATTCGCGCGTCATATCGCTGCTGCCACAGAGCCCGCAGGAGATGTACGAGTTCACCATGTTTGCGTTTGCGCTTGCAGACGCGTACCGCACGCCGGTGGTGGTTGTTGTGGACGCGTTGATCGGCCAGATGCAGGGGCTCATCAGCATCAAGCTGCCGCGGTTCGCCGAGTGCGACAAGTCGTGGGCGGTGACGGGCAGGCTCGGCAGCGGAAGCAAGATCATAACCTCGTTCAACCTGACCGAGGGGCTTTCCGAGACGAACAAGGTTCTCATGGAGAAATGGTCGCGCATAATGGAACGCGAGCCGCGCTTCGATACCTACAATATGGACGGTGCGGAAGTCGTTCTCGTCGCGTTTGGCACGGCGGCGGCCCAGGCATGCAGTGCGGCAGACGTTCTTGCGGACCGCGGCGTGCGTGCGGGCCTGTTTGAACCGAAGACAGGGTGGCCGTTCCCTGCAAAAGGACTTCGGGAGACGGTGCGCTCGGCCGAGCCGCGCGCACTATGTGTTGTCGAGATGAGTATTCTGGGACAGGTCGAGGAGGATGTCCGGCTCGCACTGAGCCTGGACGGTGGAGCCCCGCTTTCGCACGTTCCGGTTTTCGCGGTTCGCACGAGCGGCGGCGTGGTCCCGACGATAGACGAGATAGTCGCAGAAGTGAGCTCAGTGGTCGCAGGGTTGGATAAAGAATGATGGCAAAGAAGCTCAAGCTTGACCGGCCAACCCTTCTGACGGACTACCAGACAATATACTGTAGCGGGTGTGGTCACGGCACCGTCGAACGGATAATCGCGGACTCGCTCGAAAGCCTCAATGTCGAGAAGGCCATAGGCGTTTCGTCGATAGGGTGCAGCGTCGTCTCGTACTTCAGCTATGCCGTTGATTTTGTTGGCGCGCCGCACGGTCGAGCGCCGGCGGCCATGACCGGCATCAAGATGACGCACCCGGACGCGGTGGTGTTCGGGGTGCAGGGCGACGGGGACGCGATGTCGATAGGTCTTGCCGAGACGCTCTACGCGGCCAACCGCGGCATCGGTATGACGGTCATCGTTTACAACAACGCGGTCTACGGGATGACCGGCGGGCAGTGCTCGCCGACGACTCCGCTGGGCGTCGAGACGACGACGACACCGGACGGTCGAGACGCGTTCCGCACCGGGACGCCGATCCGCCTCGTCGAGTTGCTCGATCAGTTCGAGGCGCCGATGTTCCTGGCGCGTACTGCGGCGACCGACGCCAAACATATCAGGGAGACTGCTCGGGCGATACGCCGCGCGTTCGAGATACAGGTAGAGTACGGAGGGTACGGGTTGGTGGAGGTAATCGGGACGTGCCCGGTAAGCTGGCACATGACGCCGTCGCAGGCGCGGCGGTACGTGAGCGAAGAGCTCGTGAAAGAGTTCCCGCTCGGCATTGTGCGCGACCTGCCCGAGCAAGAGCCGGATACAAAGCCGAGGCACGCGGCGCCGCTCGAGTGGCCCGACCAACACGAGATGCTCCGGCGGCTCGGGCTCTCGGAGGCGATAGAGTCGGGGCAGCGAATCGATCCGGACGTCCACTGCGAGATGATCTTCGCCGGTGCAGGCGGGCAGGGCATCCAGAAACTCGGCTCGATCGTCGCAGAAACAGCGGTGATATCGGGGTATGCGGACGTCGTCTCGATAAGCAGCTACGGGCCGGAAGCACGGGGCGGCAGAACAAACAACCGGGTCGTCATCACCGGCCGGAACCGTTCGGTGAAAGCACGCGTTTTTGACGAGGCGGATATCGCCGTCATAATGAACGCGCCGTCAATGGAGGCCTTCGGACCGAAAGTCAGGCCGGGAGGGTTGCTGCTTTATGACAGCTCGACGGTCGCCGAGAACTGTGCAGCCGACGGGGTAAGATCTGTCGGCGTTCCCGCCACGAGTAGTGCGGTCTCGGAACTGAAAAGCGCCAAGTTCGCGAATTCCGTTATGCTCGGTGCGCTCGTTGCTTCCACGAACTTCGAGCTTCTCACGCGAGAAGCCGCGCTTAATGCTCTGCGACGCGTCTTCGGTAACAAGGCCGCCGCCAACGAGACCGCCATAGACCTTGGGATCAGACTGGTCGAGCAGGCCTGAATCCTTGCTTGGCTGGCTATCTGCCCAAGTCCGAGGCAGGTGCGGTATAATGAAGCCGCTGCATAAACCGCTCTTCTATATACCAGTATGAGACCTTGCAGAAAGGACTGAGTGATGTTTTCGCGAACACCTCATAGAGCGCGGACCAGACTCCTGTTCGGCACAGTGTTGGGGTGTATTGTGTTGACCTCTTGCCAAGGTGAGCCACCAGCAAGAAACGTCGTTCTCCTCAGCATAGATACCCTGCGTGCTGACCATCTGGGCTGTTACGGGTATCACCGGAACACTTCGCCGCGGATGGACGAGTTTGCAGCGCGCGGTGTCAGGTTCGAGACGGTGATAACTCCTATAGTGAGCACGTTTCCTGCTCACACAGCAATGCTCAGCTCGCTTTACCCTCCCTCATTCGGTATTACAACCAACGGGCGGGGACGGCTCAGCGATTCGGTGGTGACACTGGCCGAAGTATTGAAAGAGAAGGGATACACCACGGGTGCGTTCGTAAGCGGGTTCATCCTGGACTCCCAGTTCGGGCTTGACCAGGGCTTCGACACCTACGACGACGAGTTCTCGAGCGGGTTGGCATGGGCGAACGCTGACATCAGGCAGAGGAATCTCGTCCATGTCTGGCGTATCCTTGACGAGTATGCCGACGGGGACTCGTACGAGGTCGAGATACAACACTCGATGCGCGGCGAGCTTGGCGCGTTCAACTTTGTCGCTTGGGCGGATGAGGACGGCGACGGACTACCCGATACGCTGATCGGGCGTTCAGAGAAGGTGGCGAAGGCTGCGGAATCGTGGAGCCGATGGAGCTTCGAGACCGACTCGAAACGCGTGTTTGTGGGGTACGAGTTCGGCAGAGGCACGGATATCTTCTCGCGACGCGTTGAGCCACCGCCGACCTACGTCGGCCTGAGCACCAACGTGTACTGCTGTCCGAACCGCGGGGATGCGCCCATTGAGAGGGCGCGGAATTACTTCACCAACATGAGGGTGACCGCGGTCAGGTCCGACGGAAGCAGGCGAACGTTCGGGATGACTGATGATCTGTTGGCGCGTCCGACCCGCAAGTGGAAAGGACACGAGGTGCTCGACTTCGAACGCCGAGCTGAGGACACGAATCGGGCTGCCGTCTCGTGGCTGAGGTCCCACTCCGGTGCCCCGTTCTTCTTGTTCGTACATTATTATGACCCTCACGCGTGGTACCACCCACCGGGCGAGTATGCGAAGCTGTTCGTTGATCCGGAGTACGACGGAGACAACCCGGAGTTCCTGGAAGGGAGGTGGGAAAGAAGGCTGGACACGAAGGAGGATGCGAACAAACCGATGCCTTCCGCAGCAGATCGCGACCACATGATCGCACTTTACGACGGCGAGATCGCTTATTCCGACGTGCAGTACGGTTTCCTGCTGGATACGCTCTCTGAGCTCAACGTGATCGAAAACACGCTTGTTGTTCTCACGAGTGACCACGGTGAATACATGACTGAACACGGTTGGTGTTTCGGACATCGTCATCGGGACCTCCACGATCCGATACTTAAAGTGCCGCTGGTGATTGAAGGGCCGGACGTTCCTGCTGGAACAGTTGTCGAGTGCCCGGTTCAGCTTGTTGATATTGCGCCCACAGTGCTCGATTTACTTGGAGTCGAACGCGTCGCGGCCTTTACGGGCGAGAGCCTGAGGGGGGTTATGAATGGGGACCCGGTCATTGCCCGAACCGAGTCGTACGTCTTTCACGAGGACCACTTTCATGTTAGCTGTCTGTGGACACCTGAGTGGAAACTCGTCCGATACTACCCGACCGAGGATAAGGAAGAAAGATATCCGTCCGATCGACTGCACAACCTGCGCGAAGACGTTTTCGAGAACAGAAACCTCATCGAATCCAGGCCCGATATGGTCGAGCAATTGGCCGCCAAGATTGGGCGGTTCGAACAATCTTGCACGGAGATATCCACGTCCCCCTCCACAGTGGAGATGGACGCAGAATCTCGACGCAAACTAAAAGCGCTGGGCTACCTTTGAGCCAGAGAGGAAGGCACGACGTTGGTCTGTGCAATGCTGCAGGCTTCACGATGTCACGCCCGCCCAACGACGCGGCGAGAAAGGCGCCGGAAACGAGGCAGCCATAGACCTCGGGATACGGCTGGTCAAGGAAGCGCAGTACGGTTAACACATGACATTGGCGGGGGTTACTTGGCCACAGCCTCGCTCGACACGAGCTTCTCTAGTTCGGCCCGAACGCTGTTTGCCCTCCCGCTTCCAGGGGCGACCAGTCTCAGGACCGTCTCGAACTCAGCGACAGCTTCGTCCCGCATCCCGTGCATCGCGTGGAATTGTCCAAGTCTATAATGAGCATATTCGTAGTCGGGTTGCATTTCAACTGCTCTGAGAAACTCCTGTTCACCGAGGTTGTGCTTGCCGGACGCGCTGTAGACCATGCCGAGGCAGACGCGACGGTACGGCTCGTCCTTGGCGGCAACGGCTCGACGAACCACTTCTATCGCCTCGTCACGCTTGCCCATCCCGAGCAGAATGTTCACAAGGAAGTTGAACACGTTGTTCTTCGGGTCTAGCTCGAGGACGGTTCGGTACTCAGCGACGGCCTCATCCAACTTGCCACGCGCCACGCAAAACTGCCCGAATCGGAAATGGGCGTATGCATAGTCAGGCTGCATCGCAATAGCTTTGTGAAACTGCTCTTCGGCCAACTCGAATTCCCCAGCTTTAGTGTACATCATCGCCAGCCAGACGCGCCGATAGGAGATGTCCTTCGCGGCGACCGCTTCGGCAGCCACTTGCACAGCTTCATCATATCGGCCGGTTTTAGCCAATATCGATAGAATATCCTTAAACACATGGTCCGCTGGATGTATTTTCAGCGCTTGGCGGAACGCGCTCTCTGCAGCCTCGACGTCCCCAGCCTCAAGGGCAAGGCTAGCAAAAACCTTTTGAAACTCAAGCCTTCCTGGAAATGTCTGTGCTGCCTCGCGACTCACTCGATATGCAAAGTCATGATGGTTTTTCGCCTTGAGTCGGCTGACGAGCCGCGTCAGTCTACTGATCTCGTCTATATTTGAGGACCATGCGATATACTGGGACATGAGATGCCAGAAATCGTTCCAGTCCCTGATGCGCATCTTTCTATGAATGATTGCTAGCTGATTAAACGAAGCCACCTCGAAGGGCATCGGATCGATCTCGCTCGTCACGTAGGCAACGGCGAAATACACCATAGGGGGGCAGTGCTTGATATATCTGGGTACGTTATCCGGATAATCGTACCATCCGGCAACCGTGAGGGAATCCAAGATCGTCACCTTGCTTTGAGTGTACCATTGCAGAGGCCAAACACGCCATGGCTTAGGAGCGTAGAGCACCACGATATCACGCTTGCCAACATTCCGGTCTAGGAGGTACGCCGCTCCGTGTTTCCAGTCGGGACGATGGGTGTTATAGTACTGCTGCAGGTCGAAGGCGTCCAGCGGGACGAAAACGGCCGCAGCAATCGTCCACGCGAACACAGCGTCCAGTTTGCGAGTGGTGAGCCGCCTCCCCAGAACACCCAGCAGTTGTGCTGCGCCTGTGATCCCTGCGGCCACCAGCAGTAGAAATGACGGCAAAGCGAAGAAGACCTGCCGTGGGTGGAAGAAGTACCCCATTCTGTTGATCATCGCGAGCACTACGAACGGAGATAACACTGCTACGAGCACCAACAGCACACCTTCGTGCCGCCGCAACCTTACTGAATAGGCCGCTCCCGCAAAGAATGCCGCCAAAAAGCCAACGACGCTCCAACCGGAGCTTGCGCTTAGTGCCTTGAGAATCGACATCAACCACCTCGCGTCGAGTGCGGTATATATTCCACGTGCAACTTGCCCGCTCACTCCTGCATAGAGAAACCACGGCAGAAATGAAACTACTGCGAGGGCCAAACCAACACCCAAAGCGAAATAGGTTTTGAAGGTCACGGCAGGGTTTTTGGCCCTCGAGATTCTGCCATGGATTAAGAGATACGTCGCGTAAAGAGCCTCGGAGGTTATAAGAAAAGCGGCGAAATATGCCGAGTACAGGCACAGTGTGTGCGTAGCGATCAAAACGATCCAACGGCCTGGCGTTCGACGCTCTATGTAGCGGAGAAGAGCAATGATAGAGCAAATAGCCAGCAGCCCAAATATCGCGTAGAACCGTGTCTCTTGCGAATATCGTATGTGAAACCGCGAGAATGCAAGAAGCAGAGCCGCCAATAACCCCACGTGCCCGTTGAATATCCGGCGCCCCAGAAAGTAGATAGCAACAACGCTTCCGACGCCGGCGAGGAACGAAGGGAATCTCAACATAAACTCGGATGTCCCAAAAGGAATCCACGCTGCCAAAATCAGTTCGTGCATGGGCGTTGCGCCGGTGGTTCTCTTTACGCTCTGCAAAAGCTCGCGGAGAGATTCGGCAGTGCGCACGGAAGTCGCGATGGCGGCTTCGTCAGACCACAGGCTCTCATAACCGAGGTTTATAAGGCGCAGAATTGCCGCGACCGCAACGATAGCGAACAGACCAAGGTATTGGTTCTTTCGCAGACGGAAACGCTCGTTGTTCAATGCTCAATCCCCAGTTGTAGGGTTCCTGCCCGCTCCGCAGGAACATCCCTTCTTAACCAATCGTGCTGGTGTTTACCCGAACAGAACATTGTGCTAACTCGCCAGTCTGAGGTTGTTGTTATTGAGCGTCCCTCGAGGCACGAGAATTATACATCTTGCGAATTTCATAAGTCAATCTTGCGGTGGCGTTGGATCGAGTAACATGATGAGGTATTTGTCTGACTTGACTATGGTATGCTCTGGGTGTATACTTGTTTAGGAGTGAAGCCTACCGGGGTGGATGACGTTGGTTTTCATTGGTGTTTCCTGGTCTAGCAGATGGGATGATGCGCAGCAATGTCGGCTTCGGTTCGTGACCATTCTCGGGTCACGCTGGCAGATGACTTGATTAAGCAATACAGACTCCCTGAGGCTGTTACGGTTGCCAGACCGACAATGCCGTCTCTGGCGGACTATTACAAACATCTGGAACGCATTTGGGAATCCCGATGGCTCACAAACGCAGGTCAGTTTGAGAGAGAATTTGAGCGGCGCCTGGCTGAGTACCTTGGTGTTGAGCACGTCAGCCTGTTCTGCAATGGTACGATCGCCCTCCTGGTAGCACTTCAGGCATTGCGCATAAACAGCGGCGAAGTTATTACGACACCGTTTACTTTTCCAGCGACTGCTCATGTCCTTCACTGGAACAATATCCGCCCGGTTTTCTGTGACATTGATGAGAAGACCTTCAATCTGGATCCCCACCGAATCGAACAACTCATCAGTCCCAATACGAAGGCGATCCTTCCGGTTCATGTATATGGGAACCCTTGCGACGTCGAAGCGATTCAGTCTATCGCCGACCGACACGGTCTACATGTGATCTATGATGCGGCCCACACGTTTGGTGTTCAACTCAACGGGCGGCCCCTGGTCGAGCATGGCGACATCTCGATGCTGAGTTTTCATGCCACTAAGCTTTTTTCCACGCTCGAGGGTGGTGCACTCGTTGTCAAGACTGAAGTCCAGAAGACGCGTATCGACTTCCTGAAAAACTTCGGTATTGCTGACGAAGAAACTGTTATAGGCCCCGGGATCAACGGCAAGATGAACGAGCTCCAAGCCGCGTACGGGTTGCTGCAACTGGAGATGATTGACGACGAGATAGCGAATCGAGCCAGACTTGTGAACACGTATCGCGACGGGCTAAGAGAGATACCAGGTATTACGGTCTTGGATGACATGCCCGATGTGAAACACAACTATGCGTATTTCCCGATCCTTGTCAACCCCGCCTCGTACGGGATGACTCGTGACAAACTCTACACCCTACTGAAAGAGCTAAACGTTATGACTCGAAAGTATTTCTACCCTCTGTGCAGCACATACCCGTGTTACTCTGCCCTGCCTTCAGCCGATGCGGGTAACTTGCCCGTCGCACAGCGCGTCGCAGAACAGGTTTTGTGTTTGCCGCTATACGGAACCTTGGAGAAATCGGTGGTGAGAACGATATGCGCGTTGCTGAACGAATTGCCAACCAGGGTGATGTAGGCGCAGCCATCTGGTCCCTCGGCATCTGAGCGCAACCTTCTGTCATTAAGGTGCCTGCGGGAGATTGTACTATGGAGTCTGAAATGGACAAAACAGAAGTTCCCACCTCGGAATCGGATCCCGAAATCAGCGCGATCATAACGTGCTACTATGAGGAGAAGAGCATTGAAGAATTCCATTCGCGTCTATCCAAAGCTCTGCAAACCCTGGGACGTACGTACGAGATCATCTTTGTAAATGATGGGAGCACCGATAAGACGTTCGAGAAGCTGAAGGCGATTCTAGAGAACCACTCGCATGTGACGGCCGTCATAGACTTGTTCAAGAATGCGGGCCAGGCCGCGGCGATAACTGCGGGGATATGTCATGCAGGGGGTAGGATACTCCTGTTCATGGACAGCGATCTGCAGCTTGCCCCGGAGGAGCTACCGCTCCTTGTTAATGAGTACAACAAGGGCTACGATGTGGTGAGCGGCTATCGAAAGCACAGAAGGGACTCACTCTTCAGGATTCTGCCATCAAAGACTGCAAATGTGATCATGAGGAAAGCATCAAACTCCAAACTTAGTGATTTCGGCTGTACGTTCAAGTTGTTCAATGCGGAACTCGTGCGTGCGTTCGAATTCGGTTCCGTCAGGGTCTTCAATCCGGTCAGCGTAATCGCGAAAGCGGGACGGTGTTGCGAAGTCCCCGTGACTCACTTCCCGCGGAAGTATGGCAAGTCCGGATGGACTTTCAGGAAGCTTTGGCAGTACAACATGGAGCACCTTGTCAACTTGTCGGCACGGCCGTTTCAACTGCTTGCAGTCGTATCGCTGGTTTTCGCGCTCCTCTTTCTGGTCAGAGTAGTGCTCGGGCCTTTGATGGACTTCGAGTTCCTGAAAGAAGTGTCGAACGGGTTGTTACTCAACGCCATAGTGATTTCTGTTCTGATAGTTGTAGGGATACTCTGTATCATTGGTGAGTTCGCGATTCGGTCCTTTATCGCTTCGCAGAAACCGCCTCAGTACATAGTGAAGGAGGTCGTTCGGCGCTCGTCTGTCGCAGGGTGATGGGAACGGCCCTGTGCGCTATCCATCCCCCTCCAAGAAGGCCGACATTGCGAGCTTTGCCTCCCCAGTGATTACCGCGACACCCTCATGACTGAGCACTTCGGTCAGTAGCGTCACACGTCCCTTTGTTGAATCCCATTCGGTGACTTTCACGTGGGCGGTCACTGTGTCGCCAGGGCGTACAGGAGCCAAGAACCGCAATTGCTGGCCGAGGTAAACGGCCCCCGGTCCCGGTAGTTTTGTGCCCAACACCGCTGAAATGAGGCCGGATACAAGCATACCATGGGCGATACGTCCGCCAAAAAACGTCCCGCGCGCATACTTGTCATCGAGGTGCAATGGGTTCTCATCGCCCGAGATCTGAGCAAACGCTCTTATGTCCGCATCGGTGATTGTCTTTGACAGGGTAGCCTCTTCTCCGATCGCGAAATCGTTGCGTTCTCTCATCGCCTTTCTCCTCTGGCAAAGCCATGGCTGCTCGAATAAACTGCAGTCAAAGTCTGTGCGCCCGGCTCCAAAGTCTCATTTCTACGTCTTCTGTGGAATGTATCGCCCGCTCTCGTCGTATAACGCAGCACGGAGATCCCGCTCAAGCCCGAGCATTGTCTCTCTGGGCCGTTCCTTCAGAGGCTTCGCCGGAGACCCGACATACATCGTCCACGGCTCACAATCCTTTGTCACAAGGCTATTGGCTCCCACAACAGCCCCCTCTCCAATCGTTACGCCGGGCAGAACAACGGCGTTTGCCCCGATAATGACGTGTTTCCCAATGTGAACGAATGAACGAATGGGAATACGATACGGTGGAGGCACAGCAGGGTTTGTCAGGCAGGCGCCCGAATAGTCCTCGTTACCCGTATAAACCCGGACGCCCCCGGAAATGCCTGAGAAATCCTCCATGATCAGACGGCCGCCGCCAACAAGCGAAACGAACGCTGCAATGTGGATGAAGCTTCCGAGGACAGTTTGTTCTCCGCCCATGATAAAGGCAAAGTCGTCGACGATGACGGAATCCCCGATGGTGATCGTTTCCGGTGAGACAATCTTGGCTTTGCTCCAGACAAATACGTCATGGCCGATTTGTCGAAACGGTATCTCATAAGCCTGGTTCGACATGATCCACACCTCGTGCAATCGACTCCGCAACGCTGGGAAGTCTCTTGCTCGTGTATCCCGCCGAGGGAGCGTTAAAAGGGCATCCGATGAAGCGTCGGCAAGTCCTGCCTCTGAATGGCTCTCAGCAACACCGTCTTGCCTCTGATGTTCATCTCAAAGCTCCCTGGTGACTGACTTCCGCCACAGCTCGATTCTCGAAGCCACAACTCTGCAGCGTTGTACGACTGAAATGTCTTTGCTTCCTCCTTCGGTCTCTCTAATAGTATAGCATGATCTTCGCGGGCAATCAAACATTGTAGGGGGACCAAGTCAGCTCACCAATATCGTCGACACGCCCTAGCCTGAGTTTCCGAGTTACGGAGGAGGGCAGGATTTAAGTGATTGTATGGTT
>CAZGCA010000019.1:0-71020 GCA_964524145.1 uncultured bacterium
GCATCCCGCCGTGGTGCTGGGACACCGACCTTCCGTTCGAACCGAGGTTCAACTACTTCCCGAGCCAATACGGCAGACCGGGAGTGTTCTGACATAGATGGGAGGCGGCTCCGTCTCCCGGTGATCAGGTACAGAAGGAAAGGAAGTCGCAATGGTTTGTGATGTGTGCGGCACGCGAAGTTCGGAGGGATTCTGCGTGGCGTGTCAGAAGTTGCTGTGCGAGGAGTGCGCCCAGACGTGCGTGCTCTGTGACCGGAAGGTGTGCCCGGACTGCGCAACGACCAGCCGCAGCGGCAAGATAGTGTGCCCGGAGTGTTTGGGCGAGCGCCAGCGAAAGAGGCACGCTGAGGGCGGCGAGACGACGCTCGGAGTGGCCACTGTCGGGCGAGCGGCAGCAGCGGAGGGTGTCCCCGCACATGCTCCGCAGGAGTTCCCCGAAGCCGCGCCACCGAAACGCAAACCCCTCGAGCCGTGGCCGTGGAGCATCGCAGCAGCATGTACGGCTATCCTGGTTGTGACGGTCTCGATCATGACCGGCAGCAAGGTTCCGACGGTGGCGCTCGTGCCTGCGGCCCTTGGCGTTATGCTCGGCCTTGGCGGTGTTCTTGGCGGTTATGCCGGTAAGGCCTATTCCGCCCTTGGCATCGTGCTCAACGTAGTCCCGTTTATTCTCGCGTTGACCTTTGGGATTGAAGGCTTGGGAGTGAAACCTTCAGCCGAGGATGAAAGAGCAGCCCAGTGGGAAGCCATGACTGAAGACGAAAGGTTCCTCGCCAGAAAGAAGGAACGCGAGATGATGCTGCGAAGGTTTCAGCAGCCGTCTCCCGGTGCGCTTCCCGTCGCTCCCTCGCAGGAGCCCGCTGCGCCTGCATCCGAGTAACACGGCGGTTGTTGTCAACCAGATGTGTCGTACGGGGTTCGTTCTGCCGAAAGCACAGTCATGAGCGTTAGCCACTCCACCATATCGCTTAAATCGAAAGGGTTCTGCGATATCGTTGACATAACGAGCTTGGTCGCAGAGGCGGTGACGGCGAGCGCGGTACGCGACGGATTGGTCAACGTCTTTGTCCCCGGTTCGACCGGCGGTATCACGACGATCGAGTACGAGTCGGGCCTTGTCGCGGACCTTAGAGAGCTCTTCGAGCAGATCGCGCCCCGGGACGGCGACTACCAGCACAACCTGCGCTGGCGTGACGGCAACGGGTTCGCACACGTCCGAGCCGCGCTCCTCGGTCCGTCGTTGACCGTGCCCGTTGCGGACGGCATACTGCAACACGGCACCTGGCAGCAGATAGTATTCATAGATTTCGATAACCGCGAGCGCACACGCGAACTCCTGGTAACGATTATGGGCGAATAACCGTTCGTTCTTGTACGAGTCGGTTTGCAACGAAAGGAGACGCTATGGAATGCAAGAAAGAGGAAAACCTCAAGCAGTGTAACTGCTCCTACGATCCGTGTTCGAAGAAGGGCATCTGCTGCGAGTGTGTTGCGTACCACCGCAAGATGCAGGAGTTGCCCGCTTGCTTCTTCCCGGCGGACGTTGAACGCACATATGATCGCTCGTTCGAGCGGTTTGCACAACTCTACGCCAAGTAGCAAATGAAGCTGCACACCCAGGTACTGATTGCGATGGCCCTGGGAGTGGCCGCGGGGCTGCTCCTGGGGCCATACGTCCCGTACACGGCCTTTCTCGGAAAGATATTCCTGCTCCTGCTCAAAATGATCATCGTCCCGCTGATACTTGCGTCGATCGTCGTGGGCGTCGCCAGCGTCGGCGACGTGAAACGGCTCGGCGCTGTAGGCGGGAAGACGGTGCTGTACTACATGACGACAACCGCGATAGCGGTGATCATCGGTCTCATACTGGTCAACATAATCAAGCCCGGGGTAGGCGCCGGACAGACATTGACGGAACTGCCTCCCGAGATCGCTGTGCGCATGGAGCAGAACCAATCCTTGTTGGGGTTTCTCGACAGCCAGATCGACGTTATGATACAGAACCCGTTTGCCGCGCTCACCGAGATGCAGCCCATATCGATCATCTTCTTCGCGATCCTGCTCGGCGCTGTGACCACCACGATGAAGGAACGCGCGAAGCCGCTCATCGACGTGTTTACCTCGCTCAACGAAGCGATGATCATCATGACGCACTGGGTCATGAAGCTGGCGCCGCTCGGAGTGTTTGCGCTTGTCGCCAACACGATTGCCGAAAGCGGCATCGGCGTGCTCGCTTCCCTGGCGAAGTACTGTATCACCGTGCTGGTGGGACTCGGCGTACACTGTGCGGTGCTCCTGTTTGTATTCCTGCGCACACTGGGCCGGGCGCGTGTGCTCGCCTTCCTCTCGGGGGTGAGGACGCCGCTCAGCATAGCGTTCAGCACGTCGAGCAGTTCCGCAACGCTGCCCATCACGCTCGACTCCGCCAAACAGAACCTCGGCGTCTCCGAGAAAGTGTCCGACTTCGTGCTGCCACTTGGCGCGACGATCAATATGGACGGGACCGCGCTCTACGAATCTGTCGCCGCCGTCTTCATAGCACAATGTTACGGTATCCAACTCGATATCGGCCAGCAGATCATTATCTTCCTGACTGCAACGCTCGCGGCAATCGGTGCCGCAGGCATACCGAGCGCGGGAATGATCACCATGGGTATTGTGCTGACAGCGATAGGTCTCCCTCTCGAAGGCGCGGCGCTGATCTACGGCGTCGACCGGTTCCTCGATATGGTCCGCACGACGATCAACGTGATGGGCGACGCCGTCGGCACCGTCGTCATCGCCCGATCGGAAGGCGAGCAGCTCCCGATCTCCGTTTAAGCACCGCGATCCAAACGTCCCATGACCTTTCCCCGGCTCAGCTCGATACCAGCCGCGCTTTGGCGGTTCTGGAAAGCTGGGGCGGGCATGTGCTAGGATCCGTCTCAGGCGGGTGTGACCGCCGGTTTGGTGAATCGGCATTCAATCTTGTTGAGACCTGAGGAGAAACAGTTGTGGGTTCAGTTGGTCTAGCAGTAGTCGGCATTGTGAGCCTGGTGTTGGCCTATAGGTTCTACGGCCGGTTCCTGGCGACTAAGATATTCTCCATCTTGCCCGATCGTCCAACGCCTGCACACGAGCTCGAGGACGGGATCGATTATCTGCCGACAAACAAGTTCGTGCTCTTCGGCCACCATTTCGCGTCCATAGCCGGTACAGGCCCGATTGTCGGTCCCGCCATCGCGGTCATCTACGGCTGGCTACCAGCGCTACTATGGATTCTCGTTGGGTCGATCTTTCTCGGCGGCGTTCACGACTTCGGCGCGTTGGTCGTATCGCTCCGGCACCAGGGACGCAGCATCGGCGACCTTGCCGACCAGCTCGTCGGGCTGCGCGCGCGAATGCTGTTCCTGCTCGTGGCGTTCTTTCTGCTGATCCTGGTGCTGGCGGTCTTCGCGCTGGTTATCGCGGCACTATTCATCAACAACCCCAAAGCGGTATTCCCGTCATTTGCACTCATCGTGGTAGCCATGATACTCGGCATGCTCATTTATCGCTCGCCCATCGGGCTCGTCCCGGCGACGATTATCGGTCTCGCGTTGATGTTCGGTTCGATCTGGTTTGGGCTCGGCCATCCCCTGGGAGCAGGGATTACGGAGAACGGTTGGGTGCTGATCCTGTTGGCGTACGCCTTCGTCGCGTCGGTGCTCCCTGTCTGGTTCCTGTTGCAACCGCGCGACTACATCAACTCGTTCGGCCTGTACCTGGGGCTGGGGCTGATGTACGTCGGACTGTTCGTCCTGCGTCCTGCCATGGCCGCGCCCGCGGTGCAAGCACACCCGGAAGGTGCTCCACCCATGCTGCCGTTCCTCTTCATCCTCGTCGCATGCGGCGCCATCTCCGGGTTTCACAGCCTCGTTTCTTCCGGCACAACCGTGAAACAGGTTAACAGCGAGAAGGACACGAAGTTTATCGGTTACGGCAGCATGCTCGTCGAGGGGGCGCTTGCGTTGGTGGTGCTGCTTGCCTGCACGGCAGGGCTTGGGAGCCCGGAAAGTTGGCACGCTCGATACGCGAGCTGGACCGCGGCGAGTGGGCTCCAGGCGAAACTGGGCGCGTTTGTGCAGGGCGGCGGTGCGTTTCTTGCGGCTTTGGGTATTCCGTCAACGGTAGGTGAAACGCTGGTTTCCGTAACGGTCGTGGCGTTCGCAATGACCAGCCTGGACTCAGCCACGCGGCTCACACGGTTCATCGTGTCTGAGCTGGGAGCCAAGGCGGGAGCGTCTTTCACCAAGAACAGGTTTATCGCCTCGGGGATCGCTGTGGGGTGCGCGCTGGCTCTTGTCCTGATACCGCTCGGTGAGAAATCGACCGGAATGGTGCTCTGGCCAGTATTCGCCACCACTAACCAGATACTGGCGTGTCTTGCGCTCCTGATCGTGAGCGTTTATCTGCGCCGGCAGGGCAAACCCATCATCTACACGTTGCTGCCGGTTCTTTTCATGCTGATCATCACTTCCTGGGCCATGGGGCTTAACCTTGTGAGTTGGACAGGCAGCGGGGTCTGGATACTCGGGGTGGCCGGTACGATCATCTTCATCGCCCAGTGGTGGTTTATCCTGGAAGGATTGCAGGCTCTCGCCAGGCGAACAGAAACAGAAGCTGCCAACAACTAGCCTGTATACAAAGACTTAGGACACAATGCGTAGTGTTGATGTTCTGGGACGAGTCGGGGTATGACCGTCTTCCTTACCATTATCGGCTGGATATGTTTCGCGCTGGCCATCCTTGTGGGACTCGCACTTGACCTGGTGGGGCTCTTCGGCAACTGGGTCATTCTCGGCGCGCTCGTCGTGCTCTGGGTGGTGACGGGGTTCGAACATTTCGGTCCCTGGTCGCTGGCCATCATTGCCGGGCTGGCGGGACTCGGCGAGGTTATCGAAGCGCTGGCTGCAGGTTATGGAGCGAAGAAGTTCGGCGCGCAGAAAGGTGCGATGGTCGCCGCAGTAGTCGGCTGTCTGGTCGGCTCGATTATCGGCACTCCGTTGCTTCCGGTCATCGGCACGCTGGCGGGTGCATGTCTCGGGGCGTTCATAGGGGCCGCAGCGTACCAATACATCGTGATGGAGAAACGCGCCGATGCCGCGCTCTGGACGGGACTCGGCGCGACACTGGGCAAGGTCGCCGGCCTGTTCGCCAAGCTGCTCATCGGCTTTGCCATACTTTTGATCGCTGCGCTCACCTACTAACCCGCATATCTCAACCATACGGCAACGCGAGTTCGTTCGGCGAGCGTGCAACGCCTCAAGCCGGTAGCGGAGCGTCACTCGAGTCCGAGTGGCGAACCGGAACCGATATCCGTTCCGCCGCTCAGTTGTTCACGTCATTTCTTGGGGTCGCGTTTGGCGGGCAGCTTCCAGTCGGGATGGTGTTCCTTGGCCCATTTGTCGCTGACCTTGCCGCCAAAAAGGCTTCTCAAGCTGTGAGGATTCACGACTGCCCCGAGATAGATGTGAGCCAGCAACAGGAGAATAATCAACAACCCGGCGAGGTCGTGAACGGCGTAGAGGAACGCGGTCCTCGGATGATGCGTTCCTTTGTAGAAGTACATCAGGATACCGGTCGCGACAAGGACGAGCCCGAGAAGTATGACGATGTATGCGAATATCTTCTGTCCCGCGTTAAACTTGCCGGCAGGAAGCTCCTGGTTGCCGCCGAAGTACCCGCCAAGGCCAAAAAGCCAGCGCACGTCGCCTTTGGCAGGTATGATGGCACGGAGCCAAAACAGCAGCGCAAGCAACAATGCCCCGCCTCCAACGTAGCCGATGATGCCGTGGAGGTCGCGCGCGCCCTGCCCGAGGGGGTCGTTTTCACCGAGCAGGAAGAAGAACCCGGTGACCGCGAGATATACCACTGACAGCATCAGTACAAGATGGGTCAGCCGTTCGTGGAGCCGAAACCGGACGACGTTCGGCACGTATTCCTTCCCGTCGCCGCGGGTGCCGAACAGGCAGAAATGGAGCACGATAACCAGCACAACTCCCAGCACGATCCATGGCGCAGCAGGTTTTAGCAGCCCCTCTCGCCGCGCCGAGGAGAACACGCTCGAGGCCGAGATCCCCATCATCTTGTGCATCGGGAGAGTGACGGGCTTTCCGTCCTCGCCGTACGGGTTGATCTTTGCCGCGGCAAAGAAGAACGGCGACTCGCTCGCGTGGCAGTCGTCGCAACCGCCCGCACCTAACGCTTCTCCGCGCGGTGCAACATTGTGTTCGAGCGCCCATAGAACCGGCCCGGATTGCTTGTGAAAGTAAGACTTCACGGTACCGTCCGTATTGGCTTCAAACACCTTCAATCCCTTGACAAGAACGGGATTAGGGTCCGCGAACCGTTTGCCGCGAAGCGTCTCTTTAAGGGCGCTTGCTATGGCGGCGATCTCATCACTGGTGTTGATCTCCGGTTTCCCGTCACCGTTGTCGTCAAACTCCGCGAAGAGAGCCTGCTCCCTTCTGCGAATTATTTCGGGAGTCACCTTCTTGGGCTTCGAGTCCTCGACGGCTTTCATGACCATTTGGTCGAAGACGGCCTTGACCTCTTTTGGGAACAGGGGGTGGATGAGGTCGCCTTCCTTGTGTCCCCACCAGACAGGCAAGAGCATGTTGTAGGGACGTATCTTGCCGTCATCGTCTCTGGTGTACGTCGGCGTCCACTCTGCGACGTCGCCGGCAGCTTTCGCTGTGTCCGGAACCGGGCTAGTGAACGTTGTGCCCGTGGAATAGTCTATGACGTTCTTGGCAGCGATCTTCTTGTACGGAATGTGGCAAGTCTCGCACGCAATCATGTCGAGATGAACCTGCGGCAGCCCGCGATGAACCATCTCGGGTGCGCCGAGGTCTCCCGTAGCGTGGCAATCCTCACATACGCGCATGCTCCCATCAAGGTCGTCGCGAAGCGTCAGGTTGTTGGTATCGCCTTTTGCGAAGTTGTGGTCAAGGTCGCCGGGATGGCAGTCGATACACCGGATCCCGGATTTTGTGTGCACACCTTCATTGTAGTGGTCGCCCCAGGTGGTGCCCGTCTTCTCGTAACCCGACTGGTCGTGGCAATGAGTGCAGCTCCGGTCGTCCGGCCGGGTGATGGGCAAATCGATTTTGCCGTCAACGTTGAACAGTCTGGCGTTGTAGTGGACGCGCGGCACTTCATTGTCCCTGACCGAGCCGGCTATGCCGCCGAGACCCGCTGCCGCCGTTGCCGCCCAGCGGAAGTTGCCCTTGAGCATCTGCCCGACACGTATGCCGTAGTTGTAGCCCTCACCCAGATGACAGATGAGGCAGTCAGCCTCGATAACGCCGCTCTCGTCCCAGCGTGCGCCGTAGTAGTCGCCGTCGAGGAGTTGTGCCAGCTCGCTGTCGGTTGTCTGGAGGTCGTCGTACCGGTGGTCGTTGCGGTCACGCTCGGCCCTGGCGCCCCCGGGATGGCAGATACCGCACTCCATAACCCACTCGTAGACGCCCATATCGGCGTGCGACGGGCTCGGGATATCTTTCGGAGCCAGTTGCCGGTTGTAGGTAAGATCGAACTTGCCGAACGGTCCGTCCGACAAGGTCCAGGGCTTATCTTTGCCGCCGAAGTCGTCGGTAAGGATGTCGGCGCCCATCTGAAAATGGTACCCGTCGGTAATGCGGTTGTAGTCGTGGCAGGCACCACACGTTCTGCGCGGGCTGTATGCAGCCGCCGTTTCAGGATCGGCGACCGGATCGATGATAAGGCCGTAGTCGTCTCGCAGAAAGAACGGCGGACAGGATGCAGGCCTCAACCGTTCGGCAGCCTCCCCGGAACTCCCGTTCCCGTATGCCGTTAGAAGAAATACAATACCAGTGACCGCGACCAACGCGGCGACAACCGTTCTTCCATACAGTCTCATCTTCTCTCTCCGTTACGGGTAAAAGTACGACGAACTACCACGTTTCGCCGCCGGTCCCTTCCTCCCCTTCGGTCCGACGACGACACAGCCAGCCGGTCGCACGTGAACGTGCCACGTCGACCGCATAAGGCCGGCGTAAAACCCACCAGCCGATAACTCGTTCTCTTCTTGCGTCAGGCGTTGTAGAGGGACTTGTCGATCTCGATGCGGCGCCCTTCTCTTATCGCCTTGTTCGCTGTCATTGCGCATACAGTTGCATTCAGGCCAATCTGGACGTTGCAGTCCGGCTCGCGGTCCGTGCGTATGCAATCGAAGAAGTTCTCGAACTGCAACTGCTCGACGCGCTTCTCGATAGGCTCCGGGCTGACGGGTTCGCCCTCATCTTCCTGGGGTACATTGCTGAGGTCGTGCGACTCGCCGGACGTTATGACGGTGGCAATCTTGCCTGCGAGCTTCTCTTTCTCGCCACGCGATCCCCAATCGAGCGTCGGAGCCGACCCTTCGCGGAAAAACAGCCCTTTGCCTTCGCGCAGGATGAATGTGCCGTGGTCGCCCATTATCTCCTCGGAAGCGCCGTCGTGCGCGTTGGCGCAGATCGACGAGTATATCGCCCGGATCTGGTAGGGTTTGCTCAGCTCGCCGTAGTCCTTTGCGCGTTCGTGTCGGCGGCTGTCAGGGTCAGGCACGTAAAACACGGCATTCTCCGGTTCTATGAGATACTCGTAGACTACCTGGACGTTGTCCCAAACCTCGCGCCCGTCCTTCCAGTAGTCCACACCGCCCATACCTGTTACCGCCACGGGCAGAGAGTCGAATATCCAGTTGCAGACGTCCATCTGGTGGCTCCCCAACTCGGTCATCAGACCACCGGAATACTCGTGATAGAGGCGCCAGTTTAGATGGCGCTCGAGATCCTTGATGCGGCCGCCGGGGTCTTTTTCGGGAACCGGTCGTCGCCAATCGTTGTTCCGGTGCCATTGGGCCCGGAAATGGTTTATCCTGCCCAGCACTTTCTCGTCGCGCGCGAGTTTGACGGCATGCTGGTAGGAGGGGTCGTAGTGACGCTGGTGGCCCACCTGCAACTTCAACTTCTTGCCGACCTCACGCACGGTCTTGGCCATCTGGTGTGCTTGCTCTATTGAGTAGGCCATGGTCTTCTCGCAGAACACGTGTTTGCCGGCCTGCATGGCGTCAATGCTGACCTGCGCGTGCAGATGCAGCGGCACAGTGACCACCACCGCATCGAGGTCGTCACGCTCGAGCATCTTGCGGTAGTCCACGTAGGTATCGGCTTTCTGGGCAAACTTCTTGCCGCCGTCGAGGTGGGGCTGATAGTTGTCACAGAGCGCGATAATCTCGCAGTCGTCGATCCGGAGCAACCCGGTGCGCATCAAGTGGCAGCCGCGTCCCCCGGTACCGACTATCCCCACCGTAATCTTGTCGGCGGCCTTCGTCTCCGCAGCAGCCGATCTCGTCTTGGCCAAGCCCGCCGAGACGGCCGTTGCCACGACGCCCGTGTCCCTCAGAAACTTCCGCCTGCTTACCTTGTCACCCATAACTCATCTCTCCTTCTGAATCCATGTTGCTCGGATTGAGTATAGTTGCGTCACCCACATTGTACTAAATAATTATACCACAAATCAACCACTTATTTCGAACGAAAAAACGGGCGGATTTCGGACCGGGTTTACCGGGTTCTCCACGCCGTCAGTCAAGGCCAAATCTCACGGTTCGCGGTTGTTCCCCATCGCCGTTTCGTACCACGAGAACCGCCTTCACTCCCGGATGCTTCTCACAGTACCGTTGTGCACCGTCTTGGCCCATCACGAAGAAGGCCGTCGAAAGAGCGTCGCTTTCTGTGCCGGTCGGCGCTATGGCAGAGGCGCTGAGCACGTTCTGGACGGGCATACCGGTGCGCGGGTCCATTATGTGGCCATACACCTTTCCACCGATCTCGAAGAATTTCTCGAGGTTGCCGGAGGTGGACAAGGCGGCATCCTTGAGCGTGATTGTGTCGAGATGTTCGGATTTGTTCATCGGGTCGCGGATCCCGACTTGCCACCCTTCCTCGCCGGGAGGCGTGCCGAGCGCGTAGATGCTGCTCGTGCCGGCGTCCACGAGAGCCGAGTCGATTCCGTGTTGTTTGAGCACCTCGACGGCCTGGTCCAGCGCGTAGCCTTTGGCGATTCCGCCGAGATCAATCTCGACATCGGGGGAATCGAACCTGACGGTGAAGTTGTCGGCGTCGAGCAGGACATGATGTTGGCCCACCTTCTCGAGTACGGCGCCAAGCTCGTCCGTGCCGGGTATGCGTCCCTCGTCGCGGAAAAACCCCCACGCGCGCATGAGGGGTCCTACGGTGATGTCGAACGCGCCGCCGGTGTCTTTGTTTATCTTTGCAGCAAACTCCAAGAGCCCAAACAGCTCGGATTCAGCCTTGACGGGTGCTGTTGCTGCCCGCGTGTTTATCCAGCTCACGTCGCTGCCGGTGTCGTAACGGTTGAGCTGGTCGTTGAGCAGGTCGATACGTTCGAAGACCTCCGTGGCGGCCTCGTGCAACTTCCATTCGTCGTCACCGTGAAGGATGAGCATGAACTCCGTGCCCATCGCCCTGTGAGTGGCCGTGTGTAAGGCCGGGGCCGAGACGGTCTCGGTCTGCGCGGGCGCCGCCAACGCGGCCACCTCAACCGCGGGCGGATTGAACCGCTTCTGAAGCTCCTGCCAGTTCTTCTGGAGGCCGAAGTACGCCGCCACGCTCAGCACAATAACCGACAAGCTCAGCATGACGTTCCAGAGAAGTCGCTTGCCGCCGCGCGGTGTCTCGTCGCCCATGTAGGACCTCTGGTTGAGCAGCACCATGAAGCAGACGACGGCGACCGGCATGAGCGGCGCAGCTAGGGTCGAAGCAGTGATCGCAGCGTACCACGGGAACTTGATTGCGACTCCTACGACGCCGACGGCCGGGACGAGCGAGAACCACCACCTGGCACGGCCGCGATGCTCGAACCCGAACATCTCGCACCCGATAAAGCCGGTCGCGAGCATGTGTGTGATGATGGTCGAGAAACCGATGGCGATCATCCCGAAGCCTATGAGCAGGAGCGACAACCCCTTGCCGAGGCTCGGCGCCAGCACGGGGACTATTTCGCGAATGTCGCGCACGACGTTTGTCGCGGCTTGCCCGTCCGCAGGCCCGATGGTGTTGGCAACCGCAATCATCATGAAGCTCGTCGCTATCAGGAACGGCACAAGCATCCCGCTTATCAGGTCGAAATAGGCCAGTTCCTTGTGCTCCTTGCCCCAGTTCTTGTTGAGCAGCGAGTAAGGGTACAGGAACACCATGTTGATACCGACCGCCGCCGCCACGCCTCCGACAATGGGTTTGATAGCGCGTGGATCGAGCCCCTGGCCGCCCAGGATGTCCTGTAAGAACGCGATGCCCGTGAAACCCAGGAACAGCCGTTTCCATTGAATGCCGCTCGATATCGCCACGATAGCGAACGCCACAACGATGGACCACACCATCGTTTTGACCGCGAGTTCGTAAATCTTGAGGCCCCTGGCACCCGCATGGTAGAGATAGACAATCACGCATGCCGAGCAGAGAACGACCGCGCCGATGCCCGCACGACCGGCCACACTGTCCAGCGACACGCCCGCACCTTCCGCCAGCGAAACAACGCCGTTGGCCGTCAGCGAGTACTGCGGAATGTGCCAGAGCACCGTAGCGATCAAAGCGCTCCCGCCCCAGAGGATTGCAAGGGCCGGATGGAGCCGTTCCCAGAACACCTTGTACGGGCGTTGCTGGGTGTGGCAGGTCTGTTTCGCGACGGACGCAAGCACGTAGCACCCGAGGATAATGGCCAGGGGTTGTACCCAGAGCAGCTTGTACCCGAGCAGCGAACCCATCACCACGCACGAGGCGACCGATCCGCCGCCCAACGTCATCGCGCTCTGAAGGTAGCCGGGACCTGTCAGCCGCATGTACAGCCGAACGCGTTTGAGCGGCGGCAACTCCCTGGCGCGCAGGAGTGTCTCTTTTTCGTCCATTCCGATGTTATCTCTCCTTCACTACCCTGTTTCCCCACTGCCAGCTTCAGCTATAACGATGCCGTTCGAGTATACCGACGTTTCGGGACAGATGCAAGAGGGCCCGCCGGTCAGAATTGTGGGAGAAAAAGGACGGCTGCTGAGTGGCATGCTGTCAGGTCTGTAAGGAGCGAGTGGGGACATCCTTGCAGGCGCTACAGGGAATACCGGATGCGGAATGTCGTGACGAAGGCGTCCCCACATCGGCAAATCCGGTATTGCAGTGGAGCTGTGGTGAGCAATGCGGTTTAGATTGAGCGCCAGGCTGTCGGTGCACAAATCGTTGGAACCGACCGCCTGGCGCTGATTGTCCAGGGTTATCACCCTCTTGCTGCTCCGAGCATCTCCCGCACCCGCCGGTGCAAGGCTCGGACAGCCAATCTAGGCAGTGCTTTAATACGTAACTGTAATTGTACCCTTGGCCGTGAGAGGTACAAGACCTGCTTCCGTTTCGACCTTGAGTTCTTCGCCGTCCCCGTCGTACGCGTTGAACGTCCAATGGAACTCGCCGGGAGGAGCCTCAAAAGGAACCTCGAACTCGATCGAATAAACGCCGTCGTTGGCCGTCACGTCGCCTTCCGTGCCATCATCGTACAGGTCCAGGGTAATCTCCGGATACTCATCGACAGTAACAGTGACTGAATCGACGATGTTCTCCGGATCGATCACCTGCACGGAGATGAGAGCCGTATCTCCGGGCGCAACCTCTAAAGGCTTGACCCCTGCCTCAACCATGGCAAGCTTCTGTCCGGCACAGCCGGCGAACAGAATAGCCAAACATGCCAGAGTGCACCACGTCAGTGATGTCTTCTTCACTCGATTCACCTCCTTCCCTAACGTTTGTGAAATCGTTGCTACAGCGCACAGTTGCCTCGACTGCTCCCACCACGGTGCTATATATAACAGATAGCCTAATCGCTGTCAAGGGCCGGCAACCGGTCGGGGGCCAATATCACTCAGTTGCCTTCTTGTTTCGCCTCCGCTTCCAATCGTATCACCTCTTTCAACAGGTCCGGCCGGTCGGTCATGATCCCGTCTACGCCCATCCGGACCAACCGCCGCATAGTCTCTTCGTTGTTGATCGTGAAGACGTGGACTTCGAGCCCGAGCCGATGCGCCAGCGCAACGGTTTCCGGGGTGACAACCTCGATATCTCTCGCTTTCATCGGCACCTGTATCGCGACGGCCGGCGCCTGGTACGTCTTCTCGTCTTCCGGCGTGAGGAAGACCAGCCGGGACGCTTCGCTCGGCGTGAATCCTGTGTATGTTTCGGGAGAAAGTTCCCGAAACCGTTTCAGGGCCGATTCGTGCGAGGAGACCACGACGGTCAGTTTCTCGCGCGAGTATTTGCGTATCAGGTCTGCCAACGGTTTCACGATGAGCGGGTCGGCGTCTTTGATCTCTATGTTGATGGGAGTGTTCGGGAATTCCCGAAACACCTCATCGACCGTCGGTATAGTGATCGCCTTGCCTCTGTCCGGGAATGTCTTGCCGCGGTCCGGGCTGAACCGGTACGCAGCGTCGAGCTGCTTCAACTCCGCCAACGTCATCTCTTTCACGTTGCCCGATCCGTTGGTTGTGCGGTCAACTGTTCGGTCGTGCAGCACGACCACATGACCGTCCTTGGTCAGGTACACGTCTGTCTCAAGGATATCCGTCCCGATTTCAAGCGAACGACGAAACCCGTGGACCGTGTTCTCCGGGACTACGAACCGCCCGCCGCGATGCGCGAAATTGCGCGGCTTTGGCCCACTGAAGAACGTGGTACTCTCAGCAGAGCAACATAGACAAAACCCGGCCCCCGTGATGGCCGCGCACAGAAAGAAACAACAGCGACACAGCATAACTCTCTCCTCATAGACTCTCGCGGACTCTTGCGGAACCCGGGTTATTCGACCTTCCTGAGCCACACTTCAGACACCACCGCGGCCGGCGCGCCGGTACCGGGCACGATCGAGAGTTCGAGCGCACCATCCTTGGTAAGCCGCTTGGGTATGTCGTACTCGAACTGCCGGGCGGTGTATTCAGGCACTTCAACATTCTTGGCAACAGTATCCCCGTCGGCGACCACGGTTTGCACGCGCCGCATTTCGCCAGGAAGCTGAAGCATCTCTCTCGGGATGCGCGGCTGCACAAACGTCATGCGAACCTTGTACGAAGCGTCCGGATCGAGATCTTCATAGAGGAACGCCACCCCTTTCGGGTCGGCCAGGGCGTAAGCGATCGTGTTCTGCGACGGCCGGTTGGTCGGGTCCATCATTTGGGAAGCATCGTAGGACTCTCCCCTGATAAGGTGCGGCTGTTGGCCCTTTCGGCCCGCATTATCATAGAACCCGCCCTCACCGGGATCCTCGTAGCTGGCAATCATGCCGACTATCTCGCGCTTCTCGTCTTCAGACTTCGCGGCGGCTGCCTTGTCAAGCTGCGTCTTGTACCAGTCGAGGCCAACCAACCCTTTGTCAAGGTTGAAGAACCCGACGTTGCGGACCCCAAATAGCTTCTCGCTTTCCGTACCAAGCCGACCCGCCTCGTCCCTAAGCGCCTTCATGTCGTGAGTCTCGGCCGGTTCCTCGAACACGGCCAGCGATGTCTTTATTGCACCGTCGAGGTCGCCCGATCCGAGCCCCCGGCCGAGCGCACGCAGTATCCGCGTCTCGCGATCAAGCTGTCGGCGCAACTTCAACTGAACGTACTTGTCAAGGGCCGCCTTCTGCATGTGCAAACGCCACCGGTAGTTGTCCTTCTTCAGGTGTGACGGGATATTCCACCCGGCCTCTTTCACCAGCACATAGTACCAGTCGATACCGTCGTTGGCTTCGAGAGGCGTTTCCAGGCTTTCCTCGAGCTGGAAGATTGCTTCGGTCATCAGGAATGCCGCGTCCAACCCGAAGTGGTACCGTGTATACTCGTCCGTCACCTCTTCGACGCTTTGGTTGGGATTCCACAGCAACCGGTTCCACATGTACTGGTGGAACTCGTCATGATACCCTTCCGAGTAGATGATATCGCCCTCCGAAAACGGCATTATCGCCTGGAATACCCGATAGTAGGCCATCGGTCTTGTATGGAACGTGCGCCGTCCGTAGACGGCAACGAGGTTCGGCTCAGGGTTCTCGACCATATACTGCGAGCTTATCCAATGGGTGATATCCGAGTAGTGGACGATACGCTGGTATTTCGGTATCTGGTTCAGCGTCTCAGCAAGATACCTGTTGATCGGCCCTGAACCGGGATATTCGAAGAGATCCTCCCGCAGCTCGCTGCGAAAATAGCTTGACATGGCGTTGCTGCCGGGGCCGTAAGACATCGAGTACAACCACGTTCTCGGTTTCTCGTTGAGATAGTCGAAGATAGCCTGGTCACCCGCGTTCGTGACATCCTGGTTCGCAATCTGGACGAGGCTGTCCGGATGGTACTTCAACCAGATGTTGGCGATCTCCTCGCACAACAGGACAAACGTCTTCCCCCAGGGCGAGCATCGCTCGCACCGGCACCCGCCGGGATCGCCGGCAAAAAAGCGCAGGACGTCATAGTCGCCCCGGTTCTTGAAGTCTTCCTCCCATTGTTTGAGCAGCGCAGCGCGGGCTTCGGGGATCGAAGGACACACGTAGCCGCGTTCTCTCGGGCTAAGCCACTCTTCGGGCGCGTCACGCATCTGGTTCGGTCGACAGCCCGTCTCGCACATCATGTCGAACGATTTGACGAAATCGAACTGGCTGCCTCCTGCATAGAAGAAGTTCGCGCCGGCAAGCGCAAAATCCAGCACGTACTCCTGCCATTGCTCTGCCGTCCAGGCGCGCGCGCCGGTTACCTGCATCATTGTGCCGCCCTGGTTCGCCGAGAACCCGCGAAACCGGTACGCGGGCGCTGTACTTACATCGATATTGCCAACCACCACAGCGTCCGGCAAGTGCTCCAGGTTACGCAGAATCTCGCCGACAGCATAGAGCATCGCCCGTTTGTCCGCGCCCATTGCCAGTATCGACGGCACCCCGTTCACCGTGGCCGTCTTCACCGCAAACCCTTCTGCAAACGGTTTCTTTCTCCCCGGCAGCTTCGCGCCATACTGTTTGCACAGCGTCTCGATCGAGCCGCCTTTGCCCGCACGGCACAGATAAATGTGCAGGCCGGTCGCGTCTTGTGACGCCTTGCCTTTCGAGACCTCAACAGAGACCTCCGACCGCTTGAGGATGCGCCGTTCGAGCACACCCGCCACGCGGGTCTCGATATCCTCGGCGTTTTCGTCGAGCACGATCGCTATGTTCGACGCCACCGTCGCCGTCAATGCGGGTGTTGCACCGAGGGCCAACGCCACAACGAGTAAAGGCGCAATCCTCGACCACGACTGGACAGCCCGACGCACACAGCCTTCATGCTCACGTGATTCAAACCGGTTTCCCATCGCCTTCTTCCTCCTACTTGCTTGACTGTCTCCAATCCACGCTTCATTCCTCATTGTCTTTTACCCGTTCAAAGTCTCAGACTTTCTTCTTCCCCACCGTTTGTGAGCCGACGCGAAGATCGCTGAGTTATTGCGTCCCGCCCTATACCCATATGTTGTCAGAAAGGTTGACTCTGCTCCTACGTGATCTCGGCTATCGCCGACTCGGGGGTATACACCCAACCCCGCTCTGTGTGGAGCCCCACCTTGCCGCCGGCCCGTATGATCGACGTGCCGCGCATCACACCCCCTCGCTTTAGCCGCACAACGAACATCTCCTTCTCGTCACCAACGGGCGGCAGCCATTTCTCGTCGCGCTTGGGAGCGGACGCGAGCAACATGACGCGTTCGCGCCCGGCGTCGAAATCACGCTGGTACCGCATCACACGCTCAACGTACTTGCGGGTCTCCTTGAACGGGGGCACCCCGCGATACTTCTTAACGTTCTCCGGACCGGCATTGTACGCAGCCAACGCGAGCCGCATGTCGCCCGGGAACAGCTCTCGCATCTTTGCCAGATACTGGGTGCCGCCGGCAATATTCTCGTCGGGATCAAATATGTTCCGGACTCCCATCTCTGAGGCAGTACCCGGCATGAGTTGCATGTAGCCTCGCGCACCGCAGCTCGATACGGCGTACTGGTTGAAATTGGACTCGGCCTTGATGACTGCCGTTACCAGCGATGGCGGCAACCCGTTGGCTTGCGCATGGAATGTGATGAGCTCGTCAAGTTCTTCCGGCGTAGTCGGAACTATTGAATCCCTTGAACGAGGTCCCGGCGATCGTCGCGCTACGCCCTGCCTCGCCAGAAGCCGTTGCCTGCTTTGCCAGTACGTCTTTATGGGATCGAATCGCAGGTCATGCGGCACAAGGCCGGCTTCGAGATACTCCTCGGGCCTGTTTGTATATATCCATTTGCCGGTCTTGTCCTTGAATACGACAATCTTCGACGAAGGAAGGCTGATCGATTTCCCGCTACTCTGGGGGGGCTTGGCGATCTCTTCCGGGATGCCGCCACCAAACCCGGTGTCTTGTTTCTTATCCCGGACATGTCTCTTGATATTGTGTTTCTTGATATATGCCGTCGGGCCGGTGGGATTCTTTATGAGTATCGAATCCCCGGTTTCGCGGAGCACCTGGACATCACGCAGAATCACTCCGTCTTTCATGTGCAGCGTGTCCGCGACACTTGTGCGGCTCACACAGAACGCGATTGCCGACGCCATACACAACGCCAACACCGCCACGTTGAATCGCTTTATGTCAGCCAAACCCACCAATCCCCGATCGATCCGAGAAATCGAGATGTTATAATACAAGTCCTTCCGGCGTTTGTCAACGCTTCGGCAACCGAACGATTGTCTTCGTTCCTTGATTTGACCGCACCGGATATGATAGGCTTGATACTGGAACCAGAAACTGTTTGAGTAGAAACCGGCGTATGGCGCACCATCGAACGCATATCCCCACTCTTGAAGAGATTTACAGGCCGATAGCCAGCGATCTGTTAGCCATCGATACGGAAATCGCTGCCCGTGCGAGCGTCGCATTCTCGCTGCTGGATGATCCCTCCTACAGCGACAATACTACGGCAGGCAAGCATATCCGGCCGGCGCTTGTGCTGTTGTGCGCCGATATGTGCGGGGTTCCGGACAGAACTCGTTTGATCAGGATGGCGGCAAGCTGTGAACTGGTGCACGTGGCTGCGCTCATCCACGACGATGTCATCGACGAGGCCGCGACGAGAAGAGGGTTCGAGTCTGTCAACGCTCGCTGGGACAACAGGGCCGCTGTGCTTACAGGCGACCGGGTCGTTGCCGAAGCGATTCTTATGCTTCACGAGTACGGTAACGCTGAGATCGTGCGGGCGATTCTTCTGGCGATCTGCAATATGGTCGACGGCGAGATGAAGGACGTGACAGCCAAAGGGTTGCATCAGCGCACCGAGGACGAGTATTACGAGATAATCGACAACAAAACCGCCAGTTTGATGAGCACTGCGTGCTCGTTACCGGCGATATACGTCGGAACCGATACTGCGGTGATCGAGAACCTGGAGCGTTTCGGTGCGGGTTTCGGCATGGCGTTCCAGATTATCGACGACCTGCTCGATCTCGACGGTGACGAACGTTCTCTTGGCAAAGCGCCCTTCCGGGACATAGCAAACGGCAAGATTACGCTGCCGCTTATACACCTCTACAGCGCGATTCCCGCAGGCTCGGACGATGCTGCCAAACTGATAGCTTTGGTGGAAGGCGATCCGAAAACCGAACCCTCGTCGAACTGGCTTCGTTCGGCGCTCGAAACCTACGGTTCCCGAGACTACTGCACGGAAAAGGCGGGGGCATACATCGATGAAGCCAAAGCCTGCCTGACAACATTCGAGGATTCGCCGGCAAAGCAGTCACTGCTCGGGCTGTGCGATTTCGTTCTCAAGCGCGACCTGTGAGCCGTTGTCAAGGCGGCTGTTCACCAGGGAACTCTTGTTCGTAAAGGGTGCCCTTCATCTCATCGATGTAGTGTTGGGCGGCGAACGCCGCCGTCGCGCCCTCCCCGCAGGCCGTTACGATCTGCCTGAGCGATTTCTTGCGAACGTCTCCGCAGGCGTAGACGCCGGGCACCGACGTCGCCATGTCCTGATCGGTGATTATGTACCCTTTCTCGTCAGTCTCGAGGCAGCCACGGACGAACTCCACGTTCGGAACGAACCCGACGAAGATGAAGACGCCGTCGCACGAGAGACGTTCTGTCTCTCCACTTTTGAGGTTCCTTACCGCAACGCCGGTGACTGTCTCCTCGCCGACTATCTCCTCGGCAACCGTATCCCATCTGAACTCGACCTGTGGTTGTAGCGCAACGAGCCGATCCTGGAGCGTCTTGGTTGCGCGAAGCCTGTCCCGTCTGTGGATGAGCGTGAGCTTCTTCACAAATCGTGTGAGAAAGATGCTCTCCTTGACGGCCGTGTCGCCGCCGCCTACCACAACGACTTCCTTGTCCCGGTAGAACGCGCCGTCACACGTCGCGCAGCACGATATCCCCTTCCCCCAGAACCGGTCTTCGCCGGGTATGCCGATTTTGCGGTATGAAGCGCCGGTCGCAACGATGACAGCGGTCGCCAAAACCGATTGCTCCCCGATCCCGATCAGCTTGTTCTCACCGTCCGGCGCGTCCTCGAGACTGGTCGCACCGGCTGTGACTATCTCCGCTCCGAACTCTTCGACCTGTCTTTCCATTCGTCGGGCCAACTCGAACCCGTTGACAGGCTCTGCGATTCCGGGAAAGTTCTCTATGGAGTCCGTCGCGACGACCTGGCCACCGGGAAACTGTTTCTCAAGTATCCCGACGCTCAGGCCCGCCCGCGCACCGTAGATTCCCGCAGTCAGCCCCGCGGGTCCCCCCCCGATAATTGCTAATTCATAAAAGTCGCGCACGAGTCATCTCCTTGGGCTGCCGTGCCCCGAAAAACAAGGGATCATTCAGCCCTTTCATCAAACTCCGCATCTCCGGCACAGTACCTCCGCCGATTCCCTCTGTTCAGCCTTCTGCGGCAGCATCCGACAACGAGGCCGGTCTTGTTACCAGCAACGGAAAAACAATATCGCTGACGCAGCACGGCAGCACTACCGCGATCACCATGAACACCAGTACCATCCCGCCGAGATGTATCCAGTCGTGCAACCCGAACGACACCAGGTACAGGATCGAGGCCATGCTGCTGGTCAGCACGTGCGCCGAATGCGAGTAGAGAGTGCCTTTCCGACTCGTCGGCGAAAGTATGAAGCCAACAAAGAGTCCAACCAACAGGAACGGTACTACCAGAGCTGGATTCTCGATCAGACAGATGTGCAATTCCCCCATTTTCGCATCCAACAACACACCGCTCAGATGAGGGAGGAAGATGTCGCTGATTCCGCATATGCCAAGCGCACCGACTGTACCGACGACAAGTGCTTTGAACCAGCGTCGTTCGTGGCGCCAGAACATCGCCGTCGTGGCCGCTGCACTGAAGAGAACGTGAAGCGGGTGAAAGACGTGGAACAGCATTTGTCCGCCCAACTCGAACCGCTCGGCGTTGCCACCCACAACAGTAACAGCGTATGTCATGAACCCAACGGTCGCCATCCCCGCCGCCACACTGAAAACCGTGAACGGGATATGTTCAAACAGCTCTTCGCGAAGCTCGTCCAACCGCTTGCCCATCAGTCGCTTCTCCAATCATGATCGCCCCGAAAGCTATACGATGCCCGATCAAACCGTGCATCACCAGAACCGTTCCCATCCCTGCTTCTCACCTTGCCAAAATCGCTTCCGTCGATCCTCGAGGCCGCCACCTATGAACCCTTGCGGCCATCGTCCGAATCTTCGGCCACTCCGAACACCACTATTATGTATTATGCCTGATAGCTGAAGCAATCGGAAGGGCCATTCGGTATTGACACCTGCCCGCAGCCGGGATATAATACCTACAAACCGGTGGGGACGTAGCTCAGTTGGGAGAGCGATGCGTTCGCAACGCATAGGTCGGCGGTTCGAATCCGCTCGTCTCCACCAAGTTTTCTGCAAGTTTATTTATCTCACCCTCTTAGTGAAACCTCTGGCTTAGTGAAACCTCTGGAAGTCATCTTAGCTCAAGGTATCAGAAAAAGGGCGTACGCACGTGGGTGGCTGGCTACTTCCGTAGTACGGCGGGTTTGATGGTCCACGCTTGCAGCTTGGCGAGACGCATCATCCGGGGGGCCTCGAAACCTTCGGGGAAGATAACCCACTGCCACAGGCCCGGGTTCTCGTCCGTGACGTGCTTCTGCGCTTCGAAGTTTCCTTTCACAAAACGCACGTTCTCCGGCGGCGTCTTGCCTGCCAAAAGGGCTGCGACGGGGCCCGCAATGGTGGCGGCGAAATCCTCGGGACGCAACGGGCTGCCTGCGACCCAGACTGTCGTCGGCATCTGTTGCAGGTCCAGGATACGGTACACCAAGTCGCGCGCGGTTTCCTGGACGGCTTCCCATCGGAACGTTCCTTTCACGACACACACCTCGGGCGTGCCGGCGGGACCGGACCCGAACGCGAGGTCGACATAGTCCGGGACGTAACCCGGTTCCGATTCGGCGGCGACGTACGCCAACGCGAAGAGCGCTTCCGCAGCCGAGACAGTGCGTGCCCCTAGGTCGACGTAGGAGATGCGTCTTTGCATCGAGCCGGCGATCGTGACGAGATCCTTGCGTTCCAGAGGGTACGCGTAGGCGCGGTCGGGGTACAGCGCCGGGATCTCGCGTGCCGTGACCACCCGCACTTCCGGCTGCTTAACGATGTGGTCGAGCAACGATTCGAGCGCCTTGAATGCCTGTTCCTGTTCCGCAGGCGATTTCAAAGGCGGCTTCTTCCATTCCGAACGCGGTGGGTTGGCACCTTTGCTGAAGTTTACGGCGTCCCAGAACGCCTGGTGAACGAACTCGCAGGGGTGGTAACACATGCTGATGATGCCGCCGCCTTTCATGGCGGCGATACCGTAGGCCGCATCGAACTTCGCGATGGCTTTCTTAACGTCCTCATCGGTCCAACCGCTCTGGCGGGCTGCCAAAGGCCCCATGTTAAGCACGTTGAGGATTCCGCAGTACCAGAACGGACCGTTGTTCAGACCGACATGGCCGCATTCATCCAGATAGAGCGGGATGCCCATCTCGCGCAGCGCAGCGTAGCTCTGGGGGGTCCAGGACCCGCCGGGCTGGCCGTAACACGACGCGTTGACGCCAAACACGCGCTGGAACGTTGCCAGCCCGACCCCCTCGCGCCGCAAAAACTCTTCCGCTCCCTCGTGCCAGTCGAGATGGCGGCAATACTCCGCCGGTGTGGGGTGAATGCTGTGGTTGGTCGAGTGGTACCCGATATCGTGACGCGACAAGGCCAGGATAACGTCGTCCCGGCCGCGCTCTTCCAGCACACGCACCTTCTCGCCCACCATCTTGAACGTGGCCTTGATGTTGCGGTCCGAGAAGATCTTCGCGATACGTTTGGCGGCATCGTCGGCCTCGGGCAAGATGAAATCTTCGGTATCGAACCAGAACGAGATGTAGATCATGGCAGTCTTCTCCGCAAAGGCCACGTTCACACTACCAAACGAACCGAGCGCCGACAAAACAATAAGGCAAACGGAACAAAAGCGCATAACGCCTCCTTGAGTCACCTTCCTATAAAGACAACGAAACGGTGCCGCACCCACGGAACCCAGTATACCCGCACACCCGGTCGATTGCAAGCCGCGTGCGCGCTGTGTTGCATTAGGACCGGGACGCACAGGAACAAGGCGGCAGTTGCATTTCACGTCTCGTATGGAGATAATGTGGGTCGCTGAGTGTTGCGACGTATTTTTAGTTTTGCAGAGAAGAGGAGAGAAGAATGCGCATCATCAAATCAACCGTAGTCCTGCTGGTTCTAACACAAGTACTGTTCGCCGGATGCAAGACTGCTTCGTTCGAGGAGGCGGCACCGGCATCTAACATAAAGCTGCCCGCCCTGTTCACTGACAACATGGTTCTGCAGCGCGAGATGAAGATGCCGGTCTGGGGATGGGCGGACCCGGGCGGAAAGGTTGCCGTGTCCATTGACACACTGGAGGCAGAGGCCATAGCAGGAGACGACGGCAGATGGATGGCAAGGCTCGGTCCTCTGCCGGCAGGCGGCCCTTACAACCTGACCGTCGCGGGCGAGGAGACCGTAAAACTCACAAACGTGATGGTCGGCGAAGTGTGGGTTTGTTCCGGACAGTCGAACATGCAGTGGCCGGCCCGTCTCGGCAGACGCAGCGCGGCCGACGCGGAACAGGAAATTGCCGCAGCCAAACACCCGAACATCCGCCTGTTCAGCGTTCCTATGGTAACGAGTTTCGTGCCGCGGGATGACTGCAAGAGCAAGGGGTGGGCGGTGTGCAACCCGGAGACGGTGCCGGAGTTCTCGGCAGTAGGATACTTCTTCGGCAGGTATCTTCACAAACAGCTCGATGTTCCCGTGGGCTTGATCCAGAGCGCGTGGGGCGGGACGGTCGCCGAGGCGTGGACGAGCGAGTCGGCCCTGAAAACGCTGCCCGATTTCAAACCCAAGCTCGCAAGGATGGCAGCGATACTCCCACGGCTTGACGAGATGGAGAGGGAGTACCGGAGGAAAGTGGCGGATTGGGAAGCGGCTCTCGACGGGCACGACGCCGGATACTGGAACAACGAGCCCGTTTGGGCCGAGCCCGGATTCGATGCTTCGGGCTGGGAGTCTATGGACCTGCCGCAGGTCTGGGAGAACGCTGGGCTCGAGCGGTTCGACGGGTTTGTATGGTTCCGGAAAGAGGTCGAGATACCTGCGGCCGACGCGGGAAAACCCATGACCCTTCGCCTGGGACCCATAAACGATATGGACCGGACGTGGTTCAACGGGACCAAGGTCGGAAGCCTTGAAATCCCGAACAGATGGAATACGCCTCGGGTGTATGATGTTTCAGGGGATCTCGTGAAACCCGGCCGGAACGTCATTACCGTCCGCGTATACGATACGGGCGGCAACGGCGGCGTCTGCGGAAATGCCGAGCAACTGAAGCTGGTGGTTGCCGGAGCGGAAGAAAGCGCGATTCCGTTGGCGGGTCCGTGGCTGTATAAGCCGGGGCTCGACATGAGAACCGTTCCCGGAAAGCCGCGACCACCCGCCATACGCATGAACAACCCGAACGTTCCGACCGTACTGCACAACGCCATGATCAGTCCGCTCATCCCCTACGGCATTCGCGGGGCAATATGGTACCAGGGAGAGTCGAACGCCGGCCGCGCCTACCAGTACCGGACGCTCTTCCCCACCATGATTCAGGACTGGCGCGCGAACTGGGAGCAGGGCGATTTCCCGTTCCTGTTCGTTCAGTTGGCGAACTTTCAACAAGTCAAACCTGAACCAGGCGACGACGAGTGGGCCGAACTCCGGGAAGCCCAGTCGATGGCTCTCTCGCTGCCGAACACCGGTATGGCCGTGACTATCGATATCGGCGAAGCGAACGATATTCATCCAAGAAACAAGCAGGACGTCGGCAAACGTCTCGGCCTCGCGGCGCGCGCCATAGTGTTCGACGAGAAGATAGTGTATTCCGGCCCCATTTATGAGTCGATGCGCGTCGAGGGCAACGCCATCCGGCTGCGGTTCAACCATGTGGGCGGCGGACTCGTGGCGAAAGGCGAGCAACTAAAGGGCTTCGCGATCGCCGGGGACGACAGAAAGTTCGTCTGGGCCGACGCGAGGATCGAAGACGACACCGTCGTCGTCGAGAGCGACGAGGTCCGGAACCCCGTAGCCGTCAGGTACGCCTGGGCTATCAACCCCGTCTGCAACCTTTACAACAAGGACGGTCTGCCCGCATCGCCGTTCCGCACAGACGACTGGCCGGGCATCACCAGAGGCAAGAAATAGGCGCCAATCCGCCTGCTGACGCTGACGGGCGAGAGTGACGCGCCGGGCTCGGGCGGAGACTCTTCAGAAAGCGGCTTCTCGGCGTTCTGCAAATAATTGTAGTTGCATTGCTTACAGTCCGGGCCGAGAAACTATCAGACGCTGGCGGCGCTTGGTGTCTTCCGCACGTGACCCCGCACGGCGGCGTGAGATACTCGTAATGATGGCGTCAAACCAGCACTTGAGCTTGACAAAGACCGGATGACAGGATATTATCAGTAGCGAGGAGCGGGTTATCTTGCGAGCCGACACAGTCGGCAGTTGGCCGAAGGAGAGTTGAGATGGTCGAGTGCCACCTAAAGATTCTTGACGGACTGTTCCAGGGCCACGAGTATCTGATCTCAGAGCGGGCAACGATTGGTCGCGGCTCGGACAATCACATCCAGCTCGCGGACGAGCTCGTGTCCAGACACCATGCAGAGATTCTGCCGGAAGGAGACGGTTTCGTACTCCGCGATACAGAGAGCGCGAACGGCACGTTTGTCAACGGCCAACGCATTCAGGAAGCCACACTTTCGCCCGGCGATACGGTGAAAATCGGCGAAACAACGCTCAAGTTTCAGGCCAAGACACCGTCTGAGCCGGCTACGGATGCCGACACCTCCTTCGTATCGATGGTTGGCGAGGAGTTGGTGTCTGAGACAGAGATGGTCGAGACGGAAGTACCCGTGTCGGAGTTTACGATACCGGTGCTGGACATCGAGCGGAAGCGTCTCGATATACTGTTGCAGATCTGCCAGGAGATCCCGGCCGAACGGAACTTTGACAAGCTTTTGGACACGATCCTGGGGAACGCCTTTGAGATCGTTCCGGCTCACCGCGGTGCGGTCCTGCTGAAGGACGAGGTGTCGGGCGAGCTTACGCCTTCCTGCACGCGTATCCGCGACAAAGAGAAGGCAGGCGAGATGGTGATCAGTTCGACCGTCGTCAACAGGATAGTCCGGGAAAAGGTTGGGATGATCATCGCCGATGCCGCGAGGGACAAGCAGATTCAGGACGCCTCCAGCATCAGGCTCGAGAGAATCCGCTCAGCGATGTGTGTTCCGATCATGTATCACGGCGAGGTGCTGGGGGCGATCTACGTCGATTCGACAGGCACCATCGAGCCGTTCCGGGAACGAGATCTCCAACTGCTGATCGCCATGGCGGGGCCTGCGGCCACAGCCATCAGCAACGCCCGGTATTTGAAGACGGTCGAAGAATACGCCCGGCGGCTCGAGCGGTCGCGCGACGAGACGCTGGCGGTCGTTGCGAACACGATAGAAGGGCGAGACCACTACACCGTCGGTCATACCTGGAGGGTGACAAAGTTCGCGATGGCCTTGGCGAGACATATGGGCTGGGACGAAGGGACGCTGAAGGAGGTTGAGGTAGGCGGTGTGCTGCACGATATCGGCAAGATAGCCGTCGACGACGCCATCCTGCGCAAACCGGCGCCGCTCGATGACGAAGAGTTTGCCCAGATGAAGATACATTGCAGCAAGGGCGCAAGCATGTTGAAAGACTGCCGCGAGCTCGAGAGCGCCATCCCTTACGTTCTGTATCACCACGAGCGATACGACGGTCGGGGGTACCCGTTCGGGCTCGCCGGCGAGGAGATTCCCCGCGAGGGGCGGCTCCTGGCTATTGCCGATTGCTTCGATGCGATGACAAGCAACAGGCCGTACCGGAAGGCGCTCCCCTCCGAGACGGCTATTGCCGAGATTGAAGAACGCCGGGGCGAACAGTTCGACCCCGGGTATGCCGAGGCCTTCGTCGAGATCTACAAGGCAGGAAAGATCAGTTCCATCATGCAGGATTATGCCAAAGGAGAGATGTCGACATGCTGCCCCTTCTGCAGCACGTTCATACGGATTGTCGAGCAAGACCTCGAAACCAAGATCGTCGTCTGCACTGTCTGCCACCATCAGGCAAAGTTGGAGAAGGTCGGCACGGAGTGGATGAGCGAGTTGGTGTAGGGCGGTTTCAGCAACAAGACACGGAGGAGTGAACGTAAGGTCACGGTACAGTCAATACGCGTAACGGTGCGCCGAACTCCTGAAAAGTGCGGGAACTGGTTTGTAGAACGGAGCTTTCGGCGCCATCAACCTGGCAGCATGGGGGCTGAGCGATAGTCGCAACCACGAAGGGTTGCGATGGGGAGGCTTTTATGGCCGAAAGACAGAGATTGTTGGTTGTAATCGCCATCGTGCTGGTCGTTGCAGCGTCCGGGGTCGTGTTGCGCGTGGGGCGGCACGCAGGTGTCGAGCCGCGCCGAGCGCCTGCTGTGGTAACGGCTGGCAGGCTGGACGAGGATGCGCTGCAACAGACGTCGTGGTGGGCCGAGGCACAGGAGAACGTTCGGGAATCCGAGTACGCGGTCACGCGGCAGGAGAGGTCTGTCGTCGAAGGCAAGCCGGGCGGGCTTCATGCCGCGAACCGCGCGCAGAATCTTCGGGCCTACTTTCGGAGGGACGGCGTTGAAGTGGTCCCGCGAACGGGCGATTCCGCCGCGTGGGAATGGAGATGGAAGCTCTCAAGCTACGGACGAAGCGACAACACTATCCCCGTTGGCGAGGTGGAGCCCACGCATGAGAGGGATCGGGTCGAGTACGACCGTCCGGGTATCACGGAATGGTACAAGAACACGGAAGAAGGGATCGAACAGGGTTTCACCATCCCCGAACGCCTTCAAGGAGATGGCCGCCTTGTTATCGAAGGTATCGTCGGGGCAAGTCTGCATGCTGTATCGCCCGATTCGGGCGACCGCGTCCGGTTTCTTGACGGGAACAACGTCGAAGTCCTTCGCTACAGCAGCTTGAAAGCCTTCGACGCGATCGGCAGAGAGCTGCCCGCCGTGATGCAGCTTGCCAGGAACACCGTTCAGCTCGTGGTCGATGACACCAATGCAATCTATCCGGTCACCGTTGACCCTATCATGACGAGCCCGCAGTGGATTGCGGGGAGCAACCAGTGGGACGCCAATTCCGGGTGGTCTGTTTCGGGTGCAGGTGATGTGAACGGCGACGGATACAGCGACATAATCGTCGGGGCGTATCAGTACGACAACGGCCAGGCAGACGAGGGGGCTGCATTCGTGTTTCTGGGCTCCGAGTCCGGAATCGTAGGAGGTCCCCCGGCCGACGCGGAGGCCGTGCTCGAGTCGAACCAGGCGAATGCGTATTTCGGCTATAGTGTGTCGTGCGCCGGTGACGTCAACGGTGACGGCTATTCCGATGTGATAGTAGGGGCTGCCGGCCAGGCATACGACATATATGATTTCTCGCCATCAATGACCTACAGTTATGGCGCGTACGACAATGGCGAGGCGAACGAAGGCGGGGCGTTTGTGTTTCTGGGCTCCCCGTCTGGGATCGTAGGGAGTTCCCCAGGCGATGCCGCCGCCGTGTTGGAATCGAACCAGCCGTACGCGTTTTTCGGCTGGAGCGTATCGGGCGCAGGTGACGTAAACGGTGACGGGTACGCCGACGTGATCGTCGGGGCGCACCGATACGACCAGGGCCAGACAGATGAAGGCGGGGCGTTCGTGTTTCTGGGGTCCGCGTCCGGCATAGTGGGGAGTTCTCCGGCCGATGCCGCAGCCGTGTTGGAATCGAACCAGGCGTATGCCTATCTCGGCTGGAGCGTATCGTACGCAGGTGACGTAAACGGCGACGGGTACGCAGACGTAATCGTCGGGGCGTATCAGTACGATCACGCCCAGACGGACGAGGGTTCGGCCTTTGTGTTCCTCGGTTCGGTGTCCGGAATCGTCGGGACCAACCCCGGCAATGCAGCGACGGCGTTGGAGTCCGACAATGAGGCGGCGCAATTCGGATACAGCGTATCGGGGGCGGGGGACGTGAACGGTGATGGATACGCTGATGTCATTGTAGGGTCGCCTTACGACGAATACAATCCCGTTGATCCCTATGAGGTGTTGATCGGACGCGCGTTCGTGTATCTCGGCAACTCCTCGGGATTGGAAACGGGCCCCGTGTGGACGGCCCAGGGTGTCGACAAAGAGTGCTTTGCATGGGCCGTTTCCACAGCCGGAGACATCAACGGAGACGGGTGTGCCGACGTTATCGTCGGCGCCCCTGTCCGGAACGCGTTCCACGGTCCGGAAGACCCCGTACCTGCGGGCCGTGTGCTGGCATATCTCGGGAACTCGAGCGGTGTCTCTGCTGATCCGGTTTGGAGCGTTGAGAGCGATACGGAAGAAGCCATGCTGGGTTATAGCGTATCGAGCGCGGGCGACGTCAACGGTGACGGGTACTCCGACATCATCGTCGGCGCCCCTCTCCACAGCATTACGAAATCGAATGAGGGCGGGGCGCTTGTGTTTCATGGTGGGTGTGAACCTCCTGCCGCGAGACCGGTATGGAGGATTGAGGATTTCGTGGCGTCCGACAACTACGGGGCAGCCGTTGCAGCATTGGGAGACATAAACGGAGACGGCTATGACGATGTAACCGTCGGCGACCCCGCCTTCCCCAATTCCGACCCCTCCTCTGAAGGGGCCGGGCGAGTGTATGTGTACCTGGGAAACAACACAGGGTTGGAGAGCGGGCCGGTATGGAGTGCGCCGGGAGGCTCGTCGGGTTCTGCCGTCGGCGGGGCCGTTTCCGGTGCCGGCGACGTTGACGGCGACGGCCACCCCGAACTCATCATTGGAGACCCCGGCTTTGACAATCGTGGCCGTGTCCTTGTCTACGGCTGGAACGGATCGGACCTCTCACCAGTGTGGAGCGCCGAAGGCGTTGAAGCTGAAGCAGAGTTCGGCGCGTCCGTCGCAGGAGTTGGAGATGTGGACGGGGACGGGTACGCAGATGTGCTGGTCGGCGCGCCGCTATACGACGACGGGTTGTCCGACCAAGGCCGTGTCTTTGCCTACTTTGGGAGCCCGACGGGCCTCAGCACCTCGGCCAAATGGGTTGCGAGTCCGGCCCAGGCGGGCGCACGGTTCGGTACCTCGGTTGCGGGAGCGGGCGACGTCAATGGTGACGGCTATGCGGATGTCATCATCGGGGCACCATTTTGTGACGGTGCATACCCCAATGTCGGGCGTGCGTGCGTGTACCTCGGGAGCGCAGCCGGCCTGCCGGACTCCCCGGCGTGGACTGTTGACGGAGAACAGGAGGACGCCCAGTTCGGTTCCCGGGTCACGGGTGTAGGCGACGTCAATGGCGACGGGTACGACGACGTGCTCGTGGCAGCGCCGCTCTATGACGGCATCTTCTTTGACGGTGGCCGCATATTCCTGTATCTCGGTAACGCGTCGGGCATCTCAAGCACACCTGTGTCGGAACAAGACGGGGCCCAAGAGGATTCCCAGCTTGGCGCATCCGTTGCCGGGGTGGGAGACGTGAGCGGAGACGCTCTGGCAGATGTGCTTGTCGGGGAACCCGGATATGAACTCCCGCCTGAGTACGAGGGGGGTCCAATGCAGGTTAACGGGCGGACGGTTCTGTTTGAGGGTTCCCCAGAGGGGCTCTCGTCGGCACCAACCTGGACGTGCGAGGCTGGCGCGTATTACGACATGGGACATGCGGTGTCGGGAGCCGGCGACATGAACGGGGATGGAGCTCTCGATATGCTGGTTGGGGTTTCCGGTGACAGCCCTCATCTGTTGAATGGGTACGTGAGGTATTTTATCGGAAACGGGGGCGACGGGCCTGAGCCTAAACCGGGAATAACGCAACAAAGCGGCGACCCGGTTGGCGCACCGGGCATAGTCGTCGACGATGGGGGGATTCGGCTTGTCATGGCAGGAAAGGTGCCACTCGGGCGCGCGGCAGTAAGACTGGAATGGGAGATCGAGCCGTACGGTACAACCTTTGACGGGTTGGAAATACGGACGAGCGACCCATGGCACGATAGCGGCCTCTTAGGGTATCCGTTTGACAGGCTTATCACCGGATTGGGAGACGCTCACGGTTTCCGCGTTCGGATGCGCTTGCTTTACGCTCCGCTTGAAGTGCTGCAACCTGGAATCACTCCGCCGCCCAATCCTTCACACAGTCCGTGGTTCTATCCTTGCTGGGCGACAGTGGGCCCTTCCGATTTTCGGGCCTCCGGCTATCGGCCTCCGACGGACCCCGGCACGGTCGTCGTCACGCAGACTGCTCTGAGCACGGTGGACGACATCCAGTGCACAGTGGACGCATCAAGTACCTCACCAGCCGTGCCGCCGCAACCCGTTCAGTACGAGTTTCTCTGGTCGAACGGAGAGACCAGCGTCGTGCATGTGTCCTCATCCTTGACAGACACACTCGACGCCTCTGAAACGAGGAAACATGAGACTTGGACCTGCACGGTGCGGGCATGGGACGGAGTCCAATACTCGCACGGTGCTTCGTCGGACACGGCTCCTCAAATCGACAACACGGCGCCGTCGCAGGCGACTCTTGACTGGGTGCGCGGTTCCGGTGCGGAACCCTACGAATACGGGCCGCTCGATACAGTCCAAATCCAGATAACGGACTACTACGACGCCGACAACGACCTGCTGGTACCGGAGTTCACATGGGAGTACTACAGGGGCGGCACGTGGAACTCACCGGACTCGACAAACGTGTCGAGCACCACACTGTCGAGCTGGATAGAATCCGGTATTCCGCAGGAAGGCGATGTGTGGAAGTGTACGGTGCGGATGTATGATGGTGAAGCCTGGAGCGGCTCGTCGAGTCTCGAGGCAACGATATTGGAGACGGGTGTTGACGAGTTGCTGATGACTATAGCGGTAACGCCGCAGAGCGTCACGCTTGGCGAGGGGGTGACGATCACAGGCGGCGTGAGCCCGTCAGCGGACGTAGCGATATCGTTCAAGAGCAAGGAACTAGGTTCGAGTGGCTTTTCGCGGTCTTTTCCCCAAGGCGTGACCGCGTCCTCGGGCGCATTTAGCAAATTCTTCCTGCCGGACGCGGCGTCGGAAGGCCGATCCGACTGGGAGGTGAGAGCGGAATTCAACGGAGACGCCTACTACCGCCCCGCAACGAGCAACGAAGCGTCTTTCGCCGTGGCCAAGGCCGAACCGGAGCTCGAGCTGGACTTGTCGCATGCCACGGCCTTGGTCAATCTAGGCAACGCAGAGAGTTTCGCTGCGACGGCGACCCTGTCGGTGGACGGCTTTCCCACGGAGCTCAAACCGTTGTTGTCGGGCAAGACAATCCGGCTGTCGGTGTCGGACCCGGATGGCCAGACGCCGTATGACCCCATCGAGAAGACGACAGACTCCGATGGCGAGGTGGTGTTAACCGCCCAGGACTTCAGGGACGCATGGGATCCCTCCGATACGGACGGCATCTTCATGGAGTCGGGGGTGTGGAAGTTCAAGGCGGAGTTTGCGGGCGACGACAACTTCACGCTTGCCTCGACGCCGGACTATGACGAAACCGACGCGCGTCTTATCGTCAAGGAAGGCGCGGGCTACGCGATACTCGTGCTGGGCCGTCTCGACCAGACCGCAGAAGGTCATGACGCGCACGCCAAGACCACCGACTACATCTACCGCACGCTGGTGGATCGGGCGTTCGACCCGAGCGACATCTACTACATGCGCGAGTACCTGGGCGACGAAAAGGAGTCGTCGGATATCGAGGTTGACGACGAGTCGCCGACCAAGGCGGACGTGCAGTATGCAATAGAGACATGGGCCTACGACGCGATATTCGATTCGCCGGCGACGTTCTACATCATCTTTGCCGACCACGGCAGCGTGGACAAGTTCCACCTGTGGTCTTCGGAGAACACCGAAGACGATGACCAGTACCTCACGCCCAATGAGCTTGACGGCTATGTTGATCTGCTCGAAACGCAACTTGGAACCGACCCGGAGATAGTGTTCATCTACGGTGCATGCCACTCGGGGAGTTGCATTCCGACCCTCTCCGCATCGAACCGGGTGCTTATCACGAGCTGCGCTGAGGACGAGATCTCGTACCGTGGGGTGGACAGCGATCCGACGGACGGTTCGGACGTGCGGGACGGCGAGTTTTTCCTGATGGAGCTGTTCCGTAACGCGGGCGCGGGCAGGTCGTTCGAGGAGTCGTTCGAGCTTGCCTCGGCCAAGACGGTCGAGTACACGGCGTCGAAGAGCAACGGGGCGTTGGCCGATGAGCCGCAGCACCCGCTGCTCGACGACGATGGAAACGGTGTGGGCACGCCGGGCGCGTCGCTGGGCGCGGTGGGCGCGGACGGCAGCCGTGCATCGAGCATGATCCTGGGGTTGGGCTCGAACGCGGGCAACACGGTGAGCTGGTTCACGGTGAGCGCGCCGGTATCGATAGATCCCGGCGAAGACATTCCCAGCCCATTGTTCGCGGAGACGACGGGCCGCGCGCTGACCGCAGAGGACACGGCGTGGATAGAGGTGAAGACACCGACGTACGACAGTGGCGAGCTGGCCGACTCGGAGTATTCGGAGTTCCAGAAGCAGGCGGAGATGGCGGGCCCGATCGCTCCGGGCAGCTCGGAGTCTGTCGGTGAGGAGAAAGTGCGGTTCGAGTGGGCCCAGACCGATCTGGACCCGTACCTGAGCTTCGACACCTCAGGCACGTACAAGGTGTACTACTTCCTGAGAGACGGGACAACAGGCCAGGTGAGTTCGTACCTGGTGACGAACATCTACGTCTCGCTGGCGGACAACCAGCCGCCGCAGGCGGTGACGCTGGCGTACCCGGGCGAAGGGGCAGTGTTGAAGAGCACGATATTCTTTGTCTGGGGAGAGAGCAGCGACCCGGAGGGCGACGCGATAACGTACCGGCTCGAGGTGGCTGAGGACAGCGGGTTCACGACCGGTCTGATAGTCAAGGACGGTATTGCCGGCACGGTGACGCAACTCACCGCTGCGGACGGCATCGAGGATCTCACGGGCTACTACTGGCGCGTGATCCCGGTGGACACGTACGGAGCGAGCCCGGCGACCAATACGGTTCGCGCGTTCAGTGTAAACAAGGCCAATCCGGACCTGCAAGGCCTGATAACGGGTACGGTGAAGGATTCGGCGACGGGCGATGCCATTGCAGGTGCGAGCATCACGCTGACGCCGGGCTCCCATCCCCTCACGACCTCGACGACGCAGGGAGTGTACTATTTCGCGAACCTCTCGCCGGGACTGTACACGGTAGACGCCTCGGCTTCGGGCTATTACGATGAGAGTGACGCTGCGAACGTGCCGACGGGCGGTCATGCCGAGGTGAATTTCGAGCTGGCCCTCGAGAGCAACCCGCCAGCGTGTGCTACGATACCCGACGTGAGCTTCGATGAAGACGGCACCGACACGAGCATTGATCTCGACGACTATGTGTCCGATGCGGACAACACGGATGCGGAGCTGAGTTGGACGTACTCGGGCGCGACGAACGTGACGGTATCGATCCGCTCGACGACCCATATAGTGACGCTCGGTGCCGCGGCGAACTGGTACGGCACCGAGACGATAACGTTCACCTGTACCGATACCGGCGGATTGTCGGACAGCACCGACGTGGTCGTAACAGTAGACTCCGTCAACGACGATCCGTGGATAGATCCTGCACTACCGAATCTGGCTGTGGAGGCGGATGTGGGTCTGCCATACGATCTGACGCAGCACGAACACGATATCGAGGACAGCGACACCGGGCTCATCTGGTCAATCAACGGTGTCAGCACATCGTTGTTCGATGCCACAATCGATGAGGCCACCGACGAGCTGACCGTCACGCCTGTACCCGGCGCGGAGGGCAGCGATTCCGTGCAGCTTGTGGTGCAGGATAGCGAGGGTGCCGCGGCGTCGCAGTGGCTCACGGTAACGGTGGCGCAGGACACGGACGACGACGGTATGCCCGACACCTGGGAACGTGAGCACGGACTGGACACGGGGAGCAACGACGCGTCACAAGACGCCGACGGCGACGGGCTGACCAACCTCGAGGAATACGGTGCCGGCACCGATCCGCAGGAGGCTGACAGCGACGACGACGGGTACACCGACAAGGAGGAAGTCGATCATGGCACCGATCCCAACGACGAGACGGATACGCCCGCACCCCGGCTGGCGAACGTCACGATCGAGCCGCAGGATCCGCACGTGTACACGAGCATACCGGTAACGTTCACGGTCACGGGCGAGATGGACGATGGGGCCACGGCCGATTTGAGCGCCGCGACGGTGACCTGGGCTGTGGTGTCGGGCGTTGGTGATATCGACCCGGATACAGGCATCTTCGAGAGCGATACGGAGGGCGCAGCAGAAATCTCGGTTACGGTAGAGTTGGATGGCGTGACGCGGAGCGACACGGTATCGTTCGAGGTCGAGAGCAAATCCGTCCTGACAGTCGGGTCGGATGACATTCAAGGGGACGAGCCCGTCTCCATTGCAGTGACGCTGACCTCTGGTGCCATCGATGTTGCCGAGATAGAGTTTACGCTGGTGATAGACTCGCAGGTGGTCGAGGTTGTGAGCATTGTCGCAGGCGCGCAGGCGGACACTGGCGGCAAGACCGTAGAAGTCTCGCAGGTGGACGCCAACCATCACGATGTCGCTGTTGGTGGAAACAGTGCAGTGCTGGCCGACGGCGAGATCGTGGTGATCATGCTGGGAGCGGCCGCGAGCGGCGAAATCGGTCACTGCTCTTCGATCGAGCTGCAGGACACGGCGTGCTACGATCCCGCTGGCGGCGCAGTCCCTGCCGTTGGCATTGGCGGTCGGTGCTGCCTGACGGTGGCATACCTCGCGTGCGACGTCGACGGCAACGGATTCGTCAACGCTCTGGACGTCCAACTCGTCATCAACGCCGCGCTGGGCGAAGACGTCTCTTGGGACTGCGATGTCGACGGTAACGGGTTCGTCAACGCCCTGGACGTCCAACTCGTCATCAACGCCGCGCTGGGGATCGATACGTAGTGTGATACCGGATCCGGATACGGGCCCGGTGAGTTGTTCTTTCTGTTCCGGGGTTTCTTGGTAGCCGCCTTGACCGGCTTGTTTGCCATCCCTCTGCGCGCTCACCCGGAGTCGTGTGAGTTTCCTGAGTTTTCCCGCTGTTGTGTGTTGTGGTATCCTATAGCGTCTAATAACGGGTACAGTTTCCGGTCATCGCTGTTCAGGTGAGCAAGTAAAGGAAACGCGCACGCGCCGCGCAGGAGGATGTCCGCGAAAATGCGGGTTCTTGTCACCGGAGGCGAAAGCTTCCTGGGCGAACACGTTGTCAAGCGCCTTCGAGAGGAACACGATCTCGCGACGTGTCCCCGCGGCATGACGGGCGAGCCGGACAAGCTGGCCGCAGCGGCAGAGGGCCGGGACGTTATCGTCCATCTGGACATATTGTTGCGCGCATGGGTGCCGGACCCGGAACAGTATCGCCGGGTCAACATCGAGGGGTTGAGAAACGTTGTCGACAGCGCGAGACGAGCCGGCGTGGGACGGGTGGTGTACGTCTCAACGTTTCTGGCATTAGGGCCGACATCCTGGAAGCCGGCGGCGGAGTTGCCCGAGACCAGGGAGACGTTTCTGGGCGAGTGCGATGCGTCGCTCTGGGAAGCGCTACGGTTGATCGACGAGACTGAGGACCCTTGTGTTGTCACGCTCATCCCGACGATGGTCTACGGACCCGGCAAGTTGGGCGTGGAGAACCATCTGGGCAGGCTCATGTGGCGGGCGATGCGCGGCAGGGTTCGGACGATTATCGGCACCGGGTATCAAATGTGGAACTTCGTGTATGTCGAGGACGTTGCAGAGGCGTGCGCGGCAGCGCTAAGGAAAGGGAGTTGTGGCGCGAAGTACGTGATAGGCGGCGAGAATGTCCGACTGAGCGAGTTCTTTAATCTGCTCGGGAAGCTCGCCATGAGTCTGCCGCCGGAACGGACGGTTCCGGTACGGGCAACGCTTAAGGTGGCCCGGTTTCACATGTTTCTGGCGAAGCTGTTCAGGTTCGAGCCGCTGATTGTGCCGGCTTTGCTGAAGGTGTATGATCATAATTGGGCGTTCGATTCGACGAGGGCCGAGAAGGAACTTGGCGTCAAGGGAAGGCCCCTGCTGGATGGTCTGGTTCCGACCGTGAGATACTACGAGCAAACAAAGCGTGCCAACCGCATCGGGAAGAAGAGACGACAAGGGTGAACCGTTCGGCAAGCGATTCGCCGGACATCGAGAAGACGTGAGGTTGAAAACATGTTAACCGACAACATTCTGGATCTTATCGGCAACACACCGCTTGTCCAGCTCAAAGGCGAGCGAGTGTTTGCCAAGGCGGAGTTTCTCAACCCGGGGGGCAGCATCAAGGACCGTGTTGCGCTGGGGATGCTCGAGGGTGCGGCCCGGGACGGCAAGCTCTCGGCGGACTCGATCATCACCGAGCCGACCTCCGGCAACACGGGCATCGGCGTGGCACTCGTCGGGCTGCTCAAAGGGTACCGTGTGCGGATCGTCATGCCCGAAGGAATGAGCGAGGAACGCAAGAAACTGATCCGCGCTCTCGGCGCGGAGCTTGTTCTCACGCCCGACCGAGACGGTATCGCGGGTGCGGTGCGCAGAGTTGAAGAGATGGCCGCAGCCGATCCGCACATCTACGTGCCCCAGCAGTTCGAGAACCCGGACAACCCGCGGGTCCATTACGAGGAGACGGCACACGAACTCTGGCGGCAGATGTCCGGCGAGATAGCGTGCTTTGTGGCGGGCGTCGGCAGCGGCGGGACGCTGCAGGGTGTCGGGAAGTTTCTTAAGGAACGCAGGACGGACGTGCGTATCGTTGCCGTCGAACCCAAGAACGTGTCGGCACTGCTCGGCCACGAACCCGGCCTCCACCAGATACAGGGGATAGGCGACGGATTCGTCCCTTCTGTGCTCGACGTCTCGCTGATAGACGAGGTTATCGAAGTCACGGACGAGGACGCCATCGAGACCACCCGACAGCTCGGCCGCGAGTGCGGGCTGCTGGTCGGCATCTCGTCCGGCGCAAACGTCTGGGCGGCTCGACAGTTGGCGGACCGAATCGACGGGAATGTTGCGACGGTGTTGCCCGACCGCGCCGAACGATACTTCAGTACAGCGTTGCTCTGACGCCCGTCAGCCGTGACACACATCTCCTGGCCGCTGCGCGAGTGTGATTTCTCCGTGGCGCTCGTCACTGTGGGCCATTATTCACCCGGCACCCGGTGAGATGTGGGGGCTGCGGTCTCGATGTCGGGGGTGAGGGCATGAACCGCGGCTGCTTGAAGGTACCGACATGGTACAGCGTGTCCTCCGGCAGTGGAATATTCGCGCCTGTTCTGGACGTTTTGATTACGACCACCACGGCTCGACGAATGATAATCGATTGCCGCAGAAAATGCGGAGTAAGAATTGCAGGAACTTGACAAATCTGCGCCTGCCTGCTATGATCTTATATAAGAGGGAAGTTCGACCATTGTAAGTGTTGAACGTGGGAGCCATCTAATGAGGCCATCGGCATCCCCGCCGTTGACTGCGGCAGGGACGGACAGCCGCCATGACCCTACGCTTCAAGAACCCTTGGCGAAGAGTGCGTCGTGACGGCTATAGAGGGAGGATTCTACCATGAACAGACACCCCATTCTGGCTGCTGTTGTCATCGCGCTGTGCCCTGCAGCATTTGCGGACACCTGGTACGTTGACGCCGAGAACAGCTTCCCGATTCAAAGCGGCAGAAGCTGGACCACGGCGTTTACGGCCATCCAGGCCGGTATCGATGCCGCGTCGGACGGCGATGACGTCATCGTCGCCGAGGGCACGTACGTCGAAAACGTCAACTTCAACGGGAAGAATATCGTCCTGCAATCGACCGACCCGGCGAACCCCGACGTGGTCGCCAACACTGTCATCGATGGCGAACGGTATAGTTCGGTGGTGACCTTCTCCGGGGAAGAAGCAGAGGAGTGCGTCCTTTCCGGGTTCACCATCACCTGCGCCGACAGCTATTGGGATTACCGCCGCGGTATCAGCGGAAACGGGACGCTGGCCACCATCGAAAACAACACGATCTCACACAACTTAGCGATGTCTCTTCACTATTTCTTCGGGGAAGAGACTATGGACAACTACGGCGGTGGAGTCTGCGATTGCGACGGCATCATCCAGAAAAACACCATCACCCGCAACGCAGCGGGCCATTCTGGTGGCGGGCTCGCTTATTGTGACGGCATCATCCGGAACAACACGATCAGCGACAATACCGCGTACGGAGGCGATTGGTTTTACGGGATTGTCGACGGCGGTGGAGGCGCACTCTATTCGTGCAACGGCACGGTCGAAAACAACATAATCTCGGGCAACTCAGTCGACGGCACTTTTTCGTATGGCGGTTTCGGTGGCGGGCTCTTCGAGTGCGACGGTACCGTACAGAACAACGCTATCTGCGATAACTCGGCCTACTATGGTGGTGGGCTCTACAGTTGTGACGGTACCGTCCTGAACAACACCGTCACAAACAACACCGCTCACGGGTACGGCGGCGGACTGTATCTCTCCTACGGACTGATAAGCAACTGCATCGTGTGGGCGAACGCTGCACCAGACGGGGCACAGCTTGACAATTGCAGCATGCCGCGGTATAGCTGCATACAGGATTGGACCGAAGGCGGCACGGGCAACATAGCAGATGACCCCAGATTCATCGATCTATCTGCCGGCGACTACCATTTGCAGCCCGATTCTCCCTGTATTGATACCGGCAACATTGACGATCTTTATGTTGCTGCCGCCGCCGGTTGCGTCAACGACATTGATGGAGAATGCCGGCTGGCCGGTGGTTCTGTGGATATAGGCAGTGACGAGCACAATAGTCCCGCAGACACTGACGGCGACCTGCTACCCGACAGCGATGAGATCGCCCTGGGCCTCAGTCCATACGACGCGGATACAGACTCCGACGGCTTGATGGATGGATTGGAGCTCTTGCGGAGAACTGATCCATCCTCATACGATACCCCCGCCGGCATGGTGGTTCTCGCAGGCATCTCCTCGATCCAGGCTGCGCTTTCCCTAGCGTTTCCCTCCGAAACCATTATCGTCTATCCGGGTACCTATTATGAGAACCTCCGTTTCCCGGGGAAAGACGTCGTCTTGCGTTCGACCGCACCCACCAGCCCCGGCATCGTCGGCTCAACCATCATCGATGCCGGTCGGAACGGTCCTGCCGTCATGTTCCATGGCACGGAATCGTCCGATTGCGTCTTATCGGGATTCACCATCACAAACGGCACCGCGTCCGAAGGCGGCGGTATCCGCGGGTACGGAACCCTGGCCACCATCGAGCACTGTACCATCTCGGGTAACTACTCGGAAGACAATGGCGGTGGCTTGTATGACTGCCGCGGCACCATTCGGAACAACATCATTTCGGACAACTCGGCTCGTTATAACGGCGGCGGCCTCTCCCGTTGCGACGGAGCAATCGAGAACAACACCATCTCGGGCAACACCGCCGATTACGAATTCGGCGATGGCGGCGGGTTGCATAACTGCAGCGGCACTATCCGGAACAACACCATCTCAGAGAACGTGGCCGGAGTGGACGGTGATGGCGGGGGGCTGTTCAGATGCGATGCATTGATCCTGGGCAACACCATCACTGACAACTGGGCAGAATATGGTGGCGGACTCGCAGACTGCAACGGCACCATACAGAACAATACAATCGCGGGCAACTCCGCGGGACGAAACGGCGGAGGGCTAAGCGGATGCGATGATGCCATCCTGAACAACACCATTACAGACAACTCGGCCGCTAATGGCGGCGGGCTCAGCCGGTGCAATGGCGCAATCCTCAACAATACTATTGCCGGCAACTTTGCCGTGTACGATGGCGGCGGATTGGACGCTTGCAGCGGTGCAATCCTGAACAACACGATCGCGGACAACTCTGCCCGTACCGGTGATGGCCTCCATCGCTGCGACGGGTTTATCGCGAACTGTATCATCTGGGGAGACTCCCCCGACAGCGGCCCGCTTTTCAGTTCCAACATGCCTCTCCATAGCTGTATTCAGAACTGGACTGATGGCGGTGCGGGCAACATCTCCGACGACCCAAGGTTCGTGGACGCGCCCGGTGGAAACTACCATTTGAGCTCGGACTCGCCCTGCATTGATGCGGGCAGCCTTGGCCATGCTTATCTGCCTGAGTCATGGGTTGGCGACATCGACGGAGAGTGCCGGTTGGCAGGCAGCTCTATAGATATGGGCAGTGATGAGCAAAACAGCTCTGTGGACAATGATAGCGATTTGCTTCCTGACATCGATGAGACCGCCTCAGGAAGCGACCCCTACAACCCCGATACGGACGGGGATGGCGTACCTGATGGGTTGGAGGTCTTCCGAGGAACCGACCCGACCGTTTATACGACGGCTTCGGGCATTTCCGTTCCCGCAGACCTCCCTTCGATACAGACGGCGATCATGGTGGCGTTTCCTGGAGAGCTCATAACCGTCTCCCCGGGAACCTATTACGAGAACCTTCGCTTCATGGGGAAAGACGTCATCCTGCGCTCGACCGACGCCTTAGATCCCGCTGTAGTCGACTCGACAATCATCGACGGCAGCGAAGCAGATTCGGTGGTAACGTTCGGCGGCGCCGAATCACCTGATTGCGTTCTCTCAGGGTTCACCATCACGAACGGCCGCGGCTACTACGGCGGAGTCAATGGAAATGGGACTCTGGCTACGATCGAGAACAACACCGTGTCGGCCAATTCCGCTTTTAGGATCTACAGCGGATGGGTTTATCTCGGCGGGAGGGGTGCCGGCCTCTACGATTGCGACGGTACCGTGAGGAACAACACTGTCTCGGCTAACTCCTGTTCCGGAAACAATACTGCCGGTGGCGGGTTGTACGGGTGCGACGGCATCATCGAGGCCAATACCATATCGGGTAACTCAGCCTTTGAAGGCGGTGGTTTGTACGATTGCGACGGCGTCATCGATGACAATACGCTGTCAGGTAACTCGGGCGGCAACGGTGGTGGCCTGTGCGAATGTGACGGCGTCATCCAGAGTAACACGATCTCCGATAACTCGGTTCGTGGCCGTGGTGGCGGGCTGTACAACTGCCAGGCCACTGTCCAGCAGAACATCATCTTAGGCAACTCCGCGGAGAACCACGGTGGCGGAGTTGACGGGTGCGACGGGACCATCCGGAACAACACGATCTCGGACAACTCCGCGGGATATGCAGGCGGCGGCCTGTGGGGCTGCCACGGCGTTGTCGAGAATAACACTATCTCGGGCAACTCCGCGAGCGACAGTGGCGGTGGGCTTTGGGCCTGCAACGGCACCATCCGGAACAACACGATCTATGGCAACCACGCCGACAGCGCGGGCGGCGGGCTGGCGTGGTGTGACGAAGCTGTTATCAAGAACTGCGCTATCTGGCAGAATGCTGCGCCTGAAGGGGCTCAGTTGTACGAGTGCGTCGATCCTTCTTACAGTTGCATCCAGGACTGGACAGGTGGCGGGGAAGGAAACATCTCCGACGATCCATTGCTTGTAAACCCGGACAACGGCGATTTCCACCTTGATCCGGACTCTCCCTGCATCGACGGAGGCGGCCTTGTGGACGGTTTGACCGACGACTTTGAGGGCGACCCGAGGCCGATTGATGCCGTCGGTGACCCTCGCGGCGACGGTTCTGACTTCGACATTGGCGCTGATGAGTTCTCTGATGACATCGATTCGGACGGCGACGGGATAGTCGATGCCGACGAAGGGCCGGGCGATGCGGATGGTGATGGAGTTGCCAACTATCTCGACGCGGATTCGGACGGCGACACCGTTCCCGATGAGATGGAACGCGCGGACGATTCGGACGGCGACGGGCTTGCCAATTATCTCGACACGGACTCGGATGGAGATGGCATGCCCGATGAGGACGAAGGCGCTGACGACCTCGACGGCGACGGAACGCCAAACTTCCTGGATCTCGACAGCGACGAGAACGGTATCGCGGATTCTGACGAAGGCGCGGGCGATCCGGATCGGGATGGCATTCCCGACTACCGGGACCTCGACAATGACGGAGACGGCATCTCGGACAACGATGAAGGGACGGATGACCCGGATGCTGACGGAGTCCCTAACTACCTTGACACGGACAGCGATGGCGACGGCATTCCAGACCTCGAAGAAGGCACCGGCGACCCCGACAACGACGGCACGCCGAGCTATCTCGACACCGATTCGGACGGAGACGGCGCTTTGGACGTGGAAGAAGCCGCGTTCGGCACCGACCCATACGACGCGGCGGATTCGCCGTTTCCGTTTGGCGACGTCAACAGATCGCGCCGTGCGGACGCCATCGATGTCCAACTCGTGATCAATGCGATACTTGCCCTGCCGGTGGATTACGATTGCGATATCAATGGGGATGGCGCGGTCAATGTCGCCGACCTGCAGCTTGCCATCAACGCGGCGCTGTGGATCGAATCCTAGGACGAGGTCCGAGAGCACGTCTTGCTAGTCGCCGGTAGCTCCCCTCCGATGCCTTGTTGTTTTCCGAGAGTCCTGGGACGTGAAACCGACCCCAATGCGAGAACAGAAGACAACAGGGAGAGGCAGCGACTTGCTGCGCCGTCCCTGCAAGGGTGCCCCTTGTGACCGCTCAAAGCTGGAAGGCCGGTCGGCGTAGGTCGGCGGGGCAAACGCAGGATCCACCCGTACGGGAAAGCCCGACGGGTGGTTTGTGCAGCGCAGCTTGGGCATCCCGCCCAAGGCTTCTTAGGCGAGAACCCCAAGCTGCGCAATACAGGGACTACGGAACCGGCTCCATCCCGAATCGCATGTTGACAGGTTGATCGGGGTTGTGATAGTATTCTCTCTAAAGAAACGTCGAGGGTGAGGTGTGTGCTCCGAACGGTGGGCCTTCAGGTTTCGAGGGCCCACAGTTTTTGGGCAAAACGGCGCGATTGACCAAGATACGCGAGCAACAACTGATGAGAATAGGTATTGTCGGGTGCGGCAACATAGGCAGCGAGCTGTGTGGCGCTGTCCTTGATGGAAGGGTGCGCGGCCGTATAGTTGCGCTATCCGACACTGATAACGATGCGGCCGTGCAGCTCAAGGAGCGGCTCGGTGGCGAGCCGTCGATCGGCTCGATACGTGACGTGTGCGAACAGGTGGATTTTGTTGTCGAGTCCGCCTCAGGCGTTGCAGCACCCGAGGTCGCTCAGGCAGCGGTTGATAATGGCATCAACGCGCTCATAATGAGTTGCGGCGGGTTGTTGTCGCACCAGGATCTGTTCGACCAAGCGCGTGCGAAAGGGGTCGAGATAATCGTGCCCTCGGGCGCGCTCGTTGGGCTTGACGGTGTGCGCGCGGTTCGCGACAGCTGTCTTGAAGAGGTGATGTTGACGACTCGCAAGCCGCCGCGCGGCATCGCCGGGGCACCGTACCTCGAGAAGAAAGGTATTGACGTGACGATGATCAGGAAGCCGACGGTTATCTTCGAGGGGCCGGCGTCGGCTGCCGTCGAAGGGTTTCCGAAAAACGTCAACGTCGCGGCGGCGTTAAGCTTCGCATGTCTCGGGCCGGAACGAACCAAGGTGCGTATCGTGGTTGACCCGGCGGCGAGCGTGAATGTGCACGAAGTGGTTGCGAAAGGCGATTTTGGCACCATAATGACCCGGTCGGAGTGTTTGCCGTCGCCGCGCAACGCGAAGACGAGTTATCTGGCAATACTGAGCGCGATATCCGAGTTAAAGCGGGCTGCGGAAGCCTTTGCGAAGGCCTCGGCGGAATCGTCAGCCCGCTGATCGTGAGGAGAGAGCAGATGTATGCTGTAGTCAGGACGGGTGGAAGGGATTGGAAAGTGATGACCGGCGATTCGGTCCGTGTTCCGAAACTTGACGCGAAGGTGGGCGACACGGTCGATCTCACCGAGGTGAAGATGTGCGTCAAGGAAGGCAACGTTATGGTAGCGCCTGAAGAGCTCGAGAAGGCCAAGGTCGTTGCCGAAGTGGTCGGTCATGTCCGGGGCAAGAAAGTCATAGTGTTTAAGAAGAAGCGCCGCAAAGGATACACGAGAAAACACGGCCAGCGGCAAGAGTACACAGACCTGTTGATCCGGGAGATCGAGTGCTAGCTCGATCAGCCCGATTGGAGGTGTTGAAAGATGGCTCACAAGAAAGCAGGCGGCAGTTCAAGAAACGGTAGAGACAGCCAGGCGCAACGGCTGGGGCTGAAGCTGTCCGGCGGCCAGCGTGTGTCGGCCGGCAACATCATTGTTCGTCAGCGCGGGACGGTATTCCTTCCGGGGCAGAACGTCGGCATGGGCAAAGACCACACGCTTTTCGCGCTCGCGGACGGGGTCGTGAAATTCGAACGCCAGGGTCGGCGCAAACAAAGGGTTTGCGTCGCATCCGAGACATAGAACTCCGCATTCTGCCCCCGGCGTGACGGGTTCGCTATTCCCACGAAATGGTGGTGTCTCCGGCGTGTTTATCGATAGAGCCAAGACGCGCGTTCGCAGCGGGGCCGGCGGCAACGGCTGCGTCAGCTTCAGACGAGAGAAATACGTTCCACGCGGCGGTCCCGACGGCGGCGACGGAGGGGACGGCGGCGACGTTGTGGTGCGGGCCGACGAGAGGGTCGCCACGCTCCTCGACTTCAAGTACCGCCAACATCAGCGGGCCGGAAACGGCCGCCACGGCCAAGGCAAGCTGAAGACAGGCGAACGAGGACGCGATAAGCTTGTGCGGGTGCCCGCCGGCACGGTCGTCAAGGACTTCGAAACGCAGGAGGTGCTGGTCGACCTATCCGCTCCAGGTATGGAGGTCGTGGTTGCGCCCGGCGGCCAAGGGGGACACGGCAACGCTAAGTTTACGACATCGGTCCAACGTGCGCCGCGGTTCGCCGAAAAGGGCGAACCGGGGATAGAGCGCATATTACTGCTCGAGCTGAAACTGATCGCCGACATCGGTCTGGTCGGGTTGCCGAACGCAGGCAAATCAACGTTGCTTTCCGCGACGACGGCCGCCCACCCGAAGGTGGCCGACTACCCGTTCACGACCTTGTCGCCACACCTGGGCGTTGTCCGGCTGGACTTTGACCAGGAGTTCGTCATTGCGGACATACCGGGCCTGATTGAGGGCGCCAGTACCGGAGCAGGGCTCGGGCACGATTTTTTGCGCCACGTCGAGCGAACCACCGGGCTGGTCATCGTAGTTGACTCGAGCGATGCCGATCCGGTAGCAGCATACGAGACGCTTCTGAACGAGCTCGAGAAACATAGCCCGGCCCTGTTGGAAAAGAGCCGTCTTGTCGCCGCGAACAAGAACGACCTGCCGGGCGCCGAAGCCGGCATCAGGATCCTCAAGGACCGCTGCTCGGAGCAGGTGTTTCCGATATCGGCACTCAAGCGGGAAGGATTGATGCCGCTGTTGGGGGCCGCGTTCGAGATATGCCGGCAGGCAAAAGGGCCGGCGACGGAACAGGTCGAGAGGGTGGAACCCAAGAGGTACGGGTACCGACCGCCGTTCTCGATCGAGCGCGAGAACAAAGCGTATCGCGTGTCGGGCAAGACTCCCGAACGGTTGTCCAAGATGACGGATTTTGATGTCCCTGAGGCAGTACAACATTTCGAGAAGAGGCTGAGAAAGATGGGCGTCTATAGGGCGTTGAAACGCGCTGGCGCGAAGGACGGCGACACTGTTAGTATAGGAGACCAGGAGTTTGAGTACCGAAGCGAACCGAGTAGACACGCTCGTCGTTAAGGTCGGCACAGCGTTGCTGACACCCAGCGGCGACAGGTTTGATGAACACGTCGCCGAGTCGATCGTCGATCAGCTTGCGCGGCTTGTCAAGAGCGGCGTGCGGACGATCCTGGTATCGTCCGGCGCTATAGGCGGCGGCATGAGCGTGCTCGGCATCTCACAACGGCCGGACTCGCTGCCGATGAAGCAGGCAACGGCCGCAATCGGCCAGAGCCGTCTGATGCGCCTGTACGACGAGCTGTTTGACCGTCACGGCCTGCACGTTGCGCAGATACTGGTCACCGCGTCAGACCTCGCCGACCGCCACCGGTACCTCAATCTGCGGAACACGTTGCAGTCACTGTTGCAATTGGGCAACGTCGTGCCGGTAATAAACGAAAACGATTCGATTGCCGTCGAGGAAATCCAATTTGGCGACAACGACACGCTCGCTGCCATGATAGCCAGCAAGATGGCCGCAGACATGCTGGTGCTGCTGACCGATGTTGACGGTCTCTACACGTCTGCGCCAAAGGGCAATAAGCGGGCATCGAAACTTGTGGTTGTGCTGCCACGTATAACCCCCGCTATCGAGAAGATGGCCGCGGAGACACAGAGCGAACGGTCGGTCGGTGGTATGACAGCCAAGCTCGAAGCGGCCAAGATAGCGACACGCTCAGGTGTCCGTGTCGTCATAGCCAACGGCAGACGAGAGAACGTAATTGAGGATGTGCTTGCCAAGCAAGCTATTGCGACGTTCATCAGTCCGCGGCCGAAATCGGTCTCGAGCCGCAAACGGTGGATAGCCTTCGGCATGAAAAGCCGGGGCAAAATAGTCATCGACGCGGGCGCCGTTGCCGCGCTCAAGACTCATGGAAAGAGCCTTCTGCCTTCGGGCATACTATCGGTCGAGGGCACGTTCAAGTTGGGCGATCCTGTCACTGTGGTCTCAGAACAGGGAGAGGACGTCGCGCAGGGGCTCGCAAATTATTCGGCCGACGACGTGAAGAGAATCATGGGGATGCGCACCTCCGAGATCGAGTCTGTCCTCGGCCGCAAGGATTATGACGAGGTGATTCATCGGGACAACCTGGTTACATTCTAAAAGTCAAAACTGACAACTGACAATCTATTCTCGTGGAAGTACGCGCTCGGATCGTTGCGCGTTAGACCCGAATCATGAAGGGGAGCAGAACAAGGTGAAGCGTTGGACACTCATCGGTGTGGTCGTTCTCGCGCTGGTCGTGTGGATCTGGTTCATGCTTCGTCCATCGCGGTCCGGACTGTTGTCCCAACCGGTAGTTGGCGAGGCAGCTTCTGCTCGTTCCGGTGTGCTGCGGCGAGACCCGCCACCTGAACGTCTATCTGCGGGACCTGCGGGAGCAACGGCGCAGAACAACTGTTCCATCTCGGGCAGAGTGTTGGACATGAGCGTATCCTACGCTCGCCCGACTCTCCTGCGGCGTTTGGGCTTGGGCAGGCTGAAATCTGAGCGTAACGAGCCCCTGACGGGTGTAAGAATACTTCAAAGACAGGGGAGGGAAGGACCGGTAGTTCGGAAAACCTTTACCGACGGGGACGGCCGGTATACATTCCAGGGACTCTCTGCAGGCGACTATACTATCGAGGCCGAGCCGCCGGCAGACGCCCTGAACTTCACATATCGGCCGCATACTGTCAGACTGCAACCGGGCGAGCACAAGGAAGATGTTGACTTCCACTTCAGGCTTGACAGCGTGGTAATGGCGGGACAAGTCACCGATACTCGCGGATATCCTATCGAAGGGGTTACAGTCGTTGCCGATCCCGTGATAGGGGAGTCTTATGCCGATGCGCGCAAGCCGGTCAGTGTGTTGACCGACGAGGACGGCCGCTACCGGATCGAAGGGATTGTACCTACGCGCATGACAAGAGTGGCCTCGTACATCACGAAGGGCAGGAAACCGAAGCTGGCAACGTACGCCTTACGTGCACGTGCTCACGGGTACACCGCAGTCGAAGTGATCGTTCCCTCGATTACCGATAGCCTTCTCAGGGAGGCTCAATCGCTTGGCTACGTTGACCCTCGTAGCTCTGCTGTGGCACCGTTACCAACAAGCTACGGGAACGTTATCAATATCGACTTTGTTCTTGAGAGAGAGGCGGCGGTTGTGGACAGGAACACGGACGAACACGGACGGACACAAACGAAGGATGAACCATGGCGGCTGATGAGTCCTTGATCCCGCAGCACGGCGGTTACCGAAAGCTCAAGAGCTTTCAACTGGCTCAGTTGGTCTATGACGTAACGGTACGGTTCTGCGACCGCTACGTCACCCGCCGCAGCCGGACACACGACCAGATGGTCCAGGCAGCACGTAGCGGGGTGCAGAACATTGCCGAGGGAAGCCAGGCGTCCGGCACCTCGAAGAAGATGGAACTTAAGCTGACTAACGTTGCCCGGGCCAGTCTCGAGGAGTTGCGGCTCGACTACGAGGACTTCCTTCGCCAACGAGGTCTGCCACAGTGGCCGCCGGACCACCCGGCGCTGAAAAGCTTCAAAGCGCGACGCTGTTCGACACTGGACGAGGTACGCGCATGGGTTGAGGACGAGAAATCCAGGTTAGGAACACGGACGAACACGGACATACACGGACAAACCACACCCAGTAATGACCCGTCCGTGTCGGTCGGTGTCCGTCCGTGGCAGTCCGTGACATCCGCAGGTCTTGTCGCCGATGCGGTCTTGTCTCTCCTGAACGTCTGCTGCCACCTGCTCGACCGCCAGTTGGTCGCGCAGGCAGGGGCCTTCGAGCAGGAGGGCGGCTTCACGGAACGGCTCTACCGCCACAGACGACAACGGAGAAACCACACAGGAAGGTGACAACTGACTATTCCGAAGAAAGAGGATGCGACATGACCCTGAAACAGCAAGTTGAATCCATAGGCAAGGCAGCACGGCGCGCTGCGGACCAGGTCGCCCGTGCGTCGTCGACGGAGAAGAATCGCGCGCTCGAGCTGATCGCGACCGGCCTGTTGAAGAGCCGGACGCGGTTACGAACGGCGAACGAGAAGGACCTGCGCGCCGGCAGGAAATCGGGTCTTTCGGGATCCATGCTGGACCGGTTGAAGCTGACCGCGCAACGCATCGAGGCGATGGCCGGCGGTGCCCGTGAGGTTGCGGAACTCCCCGATCCCGTGGGAGAGGTTCTCGAACAGTGGACTCGTCCAAACGGGCTCGAGATAACGAAGGTACGAGTGCCGTTGGGCGTTGTGGGGATCATTTACGAGTCGCGGCCAAACGTGACCGTTGACGCTGCTGTGCTGTGCCTGAAATCTGGCAATGCGAGCATACTGCGCGGAGGCTCGGAAGCCCTACACTCGAACCTGGCGATTGCGGAGGTGCTCGCCGACGCGCTCACTGCCGCACGCCTGCCGAAACACGCGATACAGGTCATCCCCACGACCGAACGTGAGGCGGTCCAGCATCTGCTGAAGCTTGACAAATACGTGGACGTTATCATACCGCGAGGCGGCAAGGGGTTGATCGAGACCGTGATGCGGGAATCCGCGATCCCTGTCGTGAAGCATTATGAAGGTATCTGCCACACGTATGTGGACGCTGCCGCCGATCTCGCAATGGCTAGAGCGATCTGTTTCAACGCGAAGGTGCAGCGGCCGGGGGTGTGCAACGCAATGGAGACACTGCTCGTGCATAAGGACGTAGCGGAAGCGTTTCTACCGGGGATGTGCCGCAAACTGGCACACGCGGGCGTCGAGATACGCGGTTGCGAACGGACCAGGGCGTTGTACAAGAAAGCGAGACCGGCGACCGAAGAGGACTGGCGGACGGAGTATCTCGATCTTATACTCTCCGTACGGGTCGTGCCCTCGATAAACGCGGCCATTAGTCATGTTGCCCAATATGGCTCGCACCATTCCGACGCGATAGTGACGGACAACTACCATGCTGCACGCAAGTTTCTGCACGAGGTCGACAGCGCCGCCGTATACGTCAACGCTTCAACCCGGTTCACCGACGGCTACGAATTCGGGCTCGGCGCCGAAATAGGTATCAGCACGAACCGGCTCCATTGTCGCGGCCCAATGGGTCTGCGCGAGCTGACCTGCACCAAGTACCAAGTGTGCGGCAGCGGCCAGGTAAGGACGTAGGTGGCGTCGTGACGACCCAGCTTGGTGTGTTCGGTGGCACGTTCGACCCGATCCACAATGGGCATGTTTCAGTGGCTGCCGAGGCAGCGCAAGAGCTTTCGCTGGACAGGGTGCTGTTCATCCCTGCAGCACGTCCGCCGCACAAGGAAGACGACGTGCACGCGGACCCGCTCGACAGGTACAATATGGTCGAACTGGCGGTGGAGCCGTACGAACGTTTTGAGGCTTCCCGAATCGAACTTGACCGCGACGGCAAATCCTTCACCGAGGACACCCTCGTCGCGTTGCGGGGCATCTATCCCGAAGCGGAGTTCTTCCTGCTGCTGGGGCTGGACGCGTTCTCCGAGATACCCGCCTGGAAAAACCCCCACCGGATTGTCCAGATGGCGCAGGTTGTCGTCCTGAACCGTCCGGGTTTCTCGAGGGAGCAGTTGCAGGACGCGCTGTCTGAGAAGGTGCGATGGCTTGATGTAACGCCCGTCGATATCTCGGCCACCGAGATACGCAGAAAAGTCCGGGAAGGCGAGCCGATAACCGACATGGTGCCGGTTCCGGTCAGTGAGTACATCAGGGCACACGGGCTTTACCGGATTCCTGCAGCGGGCTCTCCACCCGAAAGATGAACAATCTAAACACCCAGCGTGGAACTGAATCCCTCAAGCCGGCTGTGCGCGCACGACTGGGCGACGATCTGTACTTGCATTCGGTCGGCACGGCAAAGACAGCCGGGACCTTGGCAGAGCTCTACGGCCACTCACGGCAGCTTGCAGAGCTTGCCGGGCTGTTGCATGATATAGCCCGATCGCTCGGGCGGCCAGCGATGATCGAGATAATCACGCGGAACGGGATACGGTTGGAAGGGCTTGAGACGGAGGAGGAGTCGCTGCTGCACGCGCCGGCGGGCGCCGCCATCGCGCGAGAGGATTTCGGCGTGACTGACCGTTCTGTTCTCGAAGCGATCCGCTACCATACAACCGGCGTCGTTGGGATGAGCGGGCTGGCCAAATGTGTTTTTGCAGCCGACTTTGTCGAGGAAGGACGCGAGCACAAAGCAGCGGAACGGGTGCGCAATCAGCTCACCAGTGGGCTTGACCGGCTCGTGATTGCTGTTCTCGGAGAAAAGATTGCCTACGTGCAGAGTGAGGGCAAGCGGGTTGATCCTCGCGCACTCGATTTGTTCGCACTACTGCAAAACGATGTCGGGGGAGACGATGATGCGTCGCACCACCGCCCGTGAAACGCTCGACGCGATCGCGCCTTACTACGACGGCCTGATGCAACGCATAGACTACAGGCGGTGGGAGGAAGAGGTGCTCAGGCTCGAGGAAGTTGTTCCGGGCGCGTTGGACAACGTACTCGAGATTGGATGCGGGACAGGCAGGCTCGCAAAACAGCTCAGGCGGCACGGCGTACGAATCATCGGGTGCGACTGGTCCGAACGCATGGTGGCAGAGGCCGTCAAGAAAGCCGGGAAGGCGCGCAACCGGCCGCGGTTTGTCGTGGCCGACATGCGTGCTTTGCCGTTCCACCCGCAGAAGGCACGTTTCACGACCGTGGTCGCGCTATTTGACACGGTGAATTTCCTGAGGACACGGAAGGATCTCGACAGACTGATGTCCGGTGTGAACGATCTCCTTTGCGACGGCGGGATCTTCCTCTTCGATGTTGTCACCGAGCGCAACATACTCAACCATTTCGCAGACAGCTCCTGGCAAGAGATCAGTGGTGGAGTCAAATCCTCATGGCGCGGACGCTACACGAGAGACCGCAAGGAATGCACTGTTGAAATATCGATCGACGGGGGACCATCGGTGCGATTCGTCGAACATCTATTCACCACGGAGGAGCTCGCCCTGGCAACGCGTCGTGCGGGTTTCTCAACGACGCGAACGGTCGAATCGTACTCGTGGCGGGAGGTCTCTGACACGACTGAGCGCATATCCGTTATCGCCATCAAGGGGTAGCGCAACACATGGGCCGTTGTGCGCGATACCCGCTGTTCCATCAAAGGCTTGCTCCCGACGGGAACTATGGTTCCCAGAGATTGTTCTTCCTTTCCAAGAGGTTTTGCGATATAATGGCTAGCGGAACAGACGGAGTAATGCTGACAGCGCGCGTTATTGCAGATATCGAGATAACGGGGAGACAACATGACAAAGAAAGACCGTGAACGCAGAAACTTCGAACGGCGCAAAGCCAAAGACCGGCGCAAGGTCGAACGGAGGCGACGACGGGAAGACGCTGAGTTGCGGGGCGTCGACCGCCGCCGAAACGACCGGCGCCAGAAGATCAGACGCACAACCGATAGACGAGAGGTCCTTTGGTCCTACTCCGAACTTGACGAAGAGGAGACGGATCTGTAACGTTCCGAACTGGTATCCGGCTCCCACACCAGCGCCAACCCCGGTCCCAAGAGGTGCAGAGTCAGCTCCTATTCGCCGCCGGTCATCCGGAAATACTCCTCAGCCGTGGTCACACCTTTGAGCACCTTGTCTCTGGCCTTCATTGCCATCGGCACTAAACGTGCGGCTTTGGCAATCTTGCCGACAGCCTCGCCCTCGGTGATCATCTTCCTGATGGCGGGCGTCACCTCGAGTATCTCGAAGACACCGGTTCGACCAACATACCCCGAATGGAAACAGGCCGGACACCCTTCACCACGGTAGAGGTACTTTTTCGTGTCGGTTATCTTGAGCGCCTTGCGCACCGACGCGCTCGGCTTGTATTTCTTCTTGCAGTCGGGACAGATAACCCTGATGAGCCGTTGCGCGACCACCGCCGCAACAGAGCTCGAAATAAGGAACGGCATGATCCCCATATTGTAGAGGGTGCTTACCGCCTCGGGTGCATCGTTCGTGTGCAACGTGCTGAAAACCAAGTGGCCGGTCATGGCCGCACGTATGGCTATGTGCGCGGTTTCGACGTCGCGTATCTCGCCCACGAGTATTGTGTCCACATCCTGTCGGAGCGCGGCCCTCAGCGTCTTCGCGAACGTGAGGTCGATGCCCGTGTTGATCTCCACCTGGTTGATTCCCGAAAGCTGGTACTCGACCGGGTCTTCGAGCGTGATTATGCTCTCGTTGACCACGTCCCGCTGGTTGAGCGCGGCGTAAAGAGTCGTTGTCTTGCCGCACCCCGTCGGGCCGGTGACCAGTATCATCCCGTGAGGCCGCCGGAACAACTTCTCCATCGTCTTCATGTCTTTGTCGGCGAGGCCGAGCTCTTTCAACCCCTTAAAGACGCTTGCCGGGTCGAGCAGACGCAATGTTATCCTCTCGCCGAGGCACGTCGGCATCGTCGCTACCCGCAGGTCGCACTCTCTATCCTGGAACATTATCATGAAGTGCGCGTCCTGAGGACGTCGCGTCTCCGTGATATCCATATCCGCCAGTATCTTCAACCTGGACACGACCGCCGGTTCGATCTTTGGCGGGATCGTCATCACGTCGTGCAAAGTGCCGTCGATCCGGTACCTGACCCTCATCTCCGGCTTGTGCGGATCAAGGTGGATGTCCGTCGCGCGAGCGTTCACCGCTCCCTCAATTATCGTCGCCACCATCTTGACCACCGGCACATTCTCGGCCATCCTCGCAACCTCGGCAAACCGTGCCTTGTCCTCCGGCGCTTGGTCGGCCGGCGGGTGGGGTCTGGCCTTCGGTTCCGGCGCAACGACCGCGGTCGATTTTGCGACAACATCAGCCATCGATTTCGACTCCAATCCCTTGTAGCACTTGTCAATAGCCTTGAGCAGGTCTTCCTCTTCCGCAACGACCGCTTCGACCTCCATCCCTGTTATCAGGCGGACGTTATCGAGGGTGTGCGCGGTTCGCGGGTCGTTTACCGCGACCGTCAGCTTACCTTCTTCCTGCTTGATAGCTAGCACCTTGTTGACCCGTGCAACGTTCTCGGGCAATCGCGCAACGGCCTCCATGTCGAACGGGTATTTGGCCAGCTCAACGTGCTCAATACCGTATTGCTTGCCGAGAGCTACCGCCATAACGTGCGGCGTAACCAGACCGCGCTCGAGCAATATCCTTCCCAACAACCTGCCCGTACGTTTCTGTTCCGCCAATCCCTTGTTGAGCTGGTCGCGTGTTATCGCGCCGATCTTCAGGAGGGCCTGACCAAGCGGATCTTCCGTACGCTTCCTCTTCGGTCCACCCAGGCTGATTTCGTAGTGAAGGACGTCGTCTATGGCCTTGATCGGCACACGCTGGGTGTTTATCAGGTGGCGCATCCACGAGATGCCGCTCTTGTCCGACTGTGCGATGGCTTCATCGAGTTCCTCTCGTGTGATCACCTCGTCCTTGACAAGCCGCTCTCCAATCCGTGCCTCATCCCTGCTGCCAGAACCCGCCATCTCAACCTTCTCCTTTCTTAGTGTGATTCCGTTGCACCATCTTAACTCTTCACCCTGATGTTGCGCAATGCCTCCAGTAGGTTCCGAAACTCCTCCGGGGGCTCGGCTTCAAACCGCATGAAACGCGGCGTCCCGGGATGAACAAACCCCAGCCTCGCCGCGTGCAGTGCTTGTCCGGGAAGCTTCTGCAAGGCATCGTTCACGGTCTCGTCTCGCGTCTCAAGATCTCTGGTATTCCTCCCGTACGTCGGGTCGCCCAGTACGGGATGGCCGGCAAACGTGAGATGAACTCGTATCTGGTGTGTTCTGCCCGTCTCGATCCTCACACGCAGCAGCGTAGCGCACCCGAAACTCTCGAGAACCGTGAACCTCGTTAGGGCATCCCTGTTTGCTACCCCGCCGATGACCATCTTCTTTCTGTCGGTAGCTCCGCGTCCGATAGGGGCATCTATGACGCCCTCGTTCTCGGCGAACTTCCCCCGCACCACAGCGAGGTAGTACCGTTCAACAGATCGTTCCTTGACCTGCTTTGAAAGCTCTCTGAATGCGCGCTCGTTCTTGGCGACAACTATCAAACCGGTCGTGTCCTTGTCAAGTCTATGGACGATGCCTGGTCGTTGGACACCGCCAATCGGCTGCAAATCGTTGCAGTGGTGCAGGAGTGCGTTCACCAATGTCCCCGACGGTGTACCAGGCGCGGGATGGACTACCATACCGGCATGCTTGTTGACGACGATCAAATCGCCATCCTCGTAGACGATGTCGATATCTAGTGCTTCAGGCAGTGGTTGTGCGGGTTCCGGCTCAGGTATCTCGACGCTCACGACGGTCCCGGGAGCCAGAATCTTGCTCGGCTTGACGGCGGCACCATTGACCGTGACGTCTTTGTTCAGGATCAGTCTGCGAGCCTGCGCACGGGTCAATTCAGGCATCTTCATCGCCAGAAACTTGTCCGCGCGGACCAGCGTATCGTGGTCTTCGACAACCAGCTCCCGTTTGCTGCCATCACCTTGTTCTCGGATGTTGTTACCGAGAGTCCTCATCCCCGAGCCTCCATCTCGGCAAAAGAATCAGTCCGCGGACTATCGTAAAGAGTCTGCGACGCCCGCGAATCTGGCTTTAAGCGCAGGGTATAGGGCGCAGTATTCTTTGTAGTACCGTGCGTAGAGAGACCGTGTCTTCTTGCGGGGGGACATCCTGCTGACAACCTTGATGCTGGCGTCGCAGGCTTCCTCGACGGTCCGGAAAACCTTTGCGCCCACTCCCGCGAGAAGAGCCGCGCCGTATGCCGGTCCTTCGTCAACGTTGATAGTCACGAGCGGCAGGTCGTTTACATCAGCCTGGATCTGGCGCCACAGCTTGCTTCTTGCGCCACCTCCCGAAGCCCGAACCTCGTCCATCGGAACGCCCATAGACTTAATTATCTCGAACGAGTCTTTCAGCCCGAATGCAACCCCTTCAAGGACGCTCCGCGCAAAATGCGCCTTGGTATGTCGCAAATGGATGCCGAAAAAGACGCCTTTTGCGTTGGCATCGGCGTGCGGGGTGCGTTCGCCCGTAAGATACGGCAGGAATACTAATCCCTCACACCCGGCAGGCGCCGAAGCCGCCTCCTCTATTATGAGTTCATACGGATCGCGTCCCTCAAGAGATGCGACCTCCTTCTCCGCCCCACAAAACGTGTCGCGGTACCAGCGCAACGAACCCCCTGCCGACAGCATTACGCCCATGACGTGCCACTTGCCCGGGACCGCATGACAGAACGTATGCACTCGTCCTTTCGGGTCGAGCAGCACCTTGTCCGAGAAGGCAAAGACCACGCCGGACGTACCGACCGTAGAGGATACGATGCCCCGCCTGACTATACCCGTGCCGACCGCGCCCGCAGCCTGGTCGCCTCCGCCGCCGACAACAGGCGTGCCGGCCACAAGCCCCGTCTGCTCGGCAGCCTTCTTCGAGATTGTCCCTGTGACAACGGTTGACTCCTCGCAACTCGGCAGAAACTCCAGCGGTATATCGAGCTTCGAAAGGATCTCCTTGCTCCAGCCGCGCTTTCTTACGTCGAGCAAGAGCGTGCCGGACGCGTCTGAGACCTCGGTGGCATATTCGCCCGTCAACAAGAACCGGATATAGTCCTTTGGAAGCAGTACCTTCTGAACCTTGTCATAGTTCCTCGGCTCGTGCTCGCGTAGCCAGAGTATCTTGGGAGCCGTAAAGCCGGTCAGCGCAGGGTTGCATGCCAGCTCGATGAGTTTCCGCTTTCCGACTTTTCTCGTGATCGCATCACATTGGGGTTGGGTGCGCTGGTCGCACCATAGAATCGCGGGTCGTATCACGCGGTTGTCCCGGTCCAGAAAGACCGAGCCGTGCATCTGTCCCGTAAGTCCGACACCCGCGACCTCGGCAGCCTTCACCTTGCGAGATGCAACCACCCTACGCAACGTCAGCTTTGTGGCCTCCCACCAGTCAGCAGGTTCTTGCTCCGCCCAACTCGGTTTCGGGCTGTAGAGAGGGTACTCCTCCGTAGCACTGGCCACAAGTGTGCCACGGGCATCGATGACGACCGCACGCGCACCGGTCGTTCCAACATCGATGCCTATCAAATACCTACCTTGTGATCTCCGATGTCCCACCATCTGGATCCCTCATAAAGTTCCGCTCCTGCCTTGACGAACGGTGTACACTCCCTCACGAGGAACTGATAAGGATAAAAACGGAGCCACCAAGGGCTCCGTTCTTCAACAAGGAGTAACAACTGGACTACTGGCTGTTGCTTCTGGCGATTGCTTTCTGAACCTTTCGCCGCCTCCTGTCGCTCGGCTTCTCATAATGCTTGGTCTCGCGGAGTTTCTGCATTATGCCTTCCTTGTTGCACTTCTTCTTGAAGCGGCGGAGCGCCTTCTCAAAAGGCTCATTCTCTTTGATACGAACTTTTGCCACGCATTCCTAACCTCCCTCCTGCGATCATCCCTCCAAGGAGGGTCTGACGTTATCGTTGCACCTTCGAAGAAACGGCGTTCACCGGCACACCACATGCTCATATACTACTGGCAACAACCGTTTGTCCAACTGTACTTTGAGCAATATAACAGAAACAGCGCACTTTGTCAAGAACGAGAGGTGCCTGGCTCTTTGTCAAGAGTCCTTGTCTGAACCTTGTCACGTATTCAAAACCAGCCTGGCAGTTGAGACGTTTCGCGGAGTCTGCTTATCTCGAGCTGCGCAGTCCTTAGCCCTTTGGCAAGACCGTCGATAGAAGCAGCACCGAAGAATTCTCCTGAACTCTGAACGGCCGTGTCGAATCGGAGCTGGGCTCTTCAATCTAGTTATTGTGCTGGGAGCACCGCGTCAGGATAGTTCTCGCCGGTGTGGGGTTTCGTAGACAATGGTGTCCTGTTGCTTAAACGTTCGTAACACGATTGTTCCAAGTGGTTTAGCGCGTAACGCGTCGGCTGGATACCGTCTTGGAATGGCCAAGCACAACATCCAGTGCAACCGATGAATTCCGTCTAATAAGGCTAACCGGTTGTGAGGCAGGGGATTAGAGAACAAAGAGAAGCTGGCACGGAACCTGCTTAACCATCGTTGGTGCATGTTATTGCATGGTGAATTGACCAAGTAGGACTATGACGGCTATGGAGGACTGCTTGCGGCTGTGTTCGATTGCGTAAGAGTCATGACGGGAGAGGGGGCAAAATGACCGCCCTGGAAAAGCCCGAAAGCTCAGTTGGGACGGAGAGGCGAACGTCTCCCCGGGTAGAGGTTACACTGCCGGTAGTGTTGCGCGGAGTGGACACGTTGGGCCGGCAGTTTGTTGAACAGACAGCAACGATGAACATCAGCGCCGGCGGAGCGTACTTCTGCACGAAAAGACCGTTGGCCCAGGGGCAGGCAGTGGATGTTTCAATGGACGCATCGTCTGCAACGTACGAGTCAGGTAAGCCTTCACTGCCAATCTGGGTGGAGGCCAAATGTGAAGCGATTCGTGTGCAAGAGGTTGCGAACCGACTAGCACGATTGCCAAGGCTGTTTGGCATAGCGGTACAATTCACGGACATTCCTGAACTAGCGCTGTAGGACTGTCGCCTGGTCCGCGTCCGGGTCCGGCTCCTAGACCTGCCGACCTGCCGAGACACGGACCACGGTATGTCGTTGCGCCCCAAGCGTCGTTGCAGCGTCTCCCTGATTGATCGAAACCTCCAACGCTCCTGAACTTCCCCACAAAGCAAGCAGTGTTCCGGGAGGTTCATCCTCGTAACAGGTATGGATCCCGTTTATCGACCGGCCTTCGATCTCGACCGATAGATCGGCGTCGACAGTAGATCGCCCGAGTTGTCCGAGATGTTCCCGAGCGATATTAGTGACGAGATTGCCGAACCTGTCGATGCGTACGATCTCGCCCTGCACCATACTGGCAGAAACACATTCCGGTTCTGAAGGCGTCAGTGTTTCGAAGCGGGTGACCTCTGGTCCGAACCGCTCGATGGGCACACCAAGCAGCGCGTGTGCGGCGACCGGCGCAAATATGTCCCTGCCGTGGAACGTGTCGCTCGCCGGATTGCGCAAGAAGTCCTCGTTCTCTATCGATCGTGCCTCGATTACCCCATCATCATTTGCAGCAAGACTGAGCAGGCCGTTGTCAGGTCCGACAAACGTATAGTGCCGTGACTTGATGCAAATGCCGCCCCGCGTGCCGCCGACACCAGGGTCCACAACAGCAAGATGGACCGTGCCCGGAGGATAGAGATGGGCGCAATCGCGCAGGAAGACTGCTCCCTCAAAGACGTCGTGTGACGGTATCTCGTGGGTCAAGTCCACCAGGTTCGCATCGTGGCAGATGCTGAGAATAACGCCTTTCATCGCGGCGACATAGCTATCGCGAAGCCCGAAATCAGTGGTCAGAGTGATGATGCGGCCGGGTCTGGGTTGGGATTCTGGGTTTGCGCAGTTCGTCATGACAGCCTGACAGACAGGAACAAAGCATTGTGTCGGCGCCCTCGCATGTCTCCCCTTGCCGACAGGTAATCGGACACGTGTCCCCGCAAATCAACGCTGCCGCGGTCTTCTCCGATCATCGGAGCATTCCTATGGTCTACGCAGACGTATGCCGCTGTCACCTGCCACCACAATGTGCCCTTTGAGGGAGTCCAATGGATGCTGAGTGAGAACCGCCTGCAAGAGAGCCCGGATGGCGTCCCGTCCCTCCCGCTGTGTTGCCTGCAAAACGACTTCGTCCGACTGACCGGACAAACCTTGCTGCGGCACTGTAACGCTATCATGTCCGTGTTTGTCAAGGGCCGTTACCAAACTCGCAGGTACGTTCTCGTCGAGCTTGACCTTCATGGTCGTGCGAAGCTCCGCAACGGAATCAGGTCTTCTTCCCGTGCGAGTTCTGCAGCGTAAGCCAGAGCGGCCTGGATGTCCTCTGTCTTTAGTGTTGGGTAGTCCGCCAGAACTTCCTCTGGCGTAGCCCCTTCCGCCAGACTGTCCAAGACGATGGACAGCATCACCCGAGTGCCTTTGAAACACGGTTTTCCATGACAGATGTTAGGATCTGCGCTGATGCGCTCAAGCAACTGGTCTCGTGTCATATCTCTATCTCCAGCACCTTCCTCTCGTCGCTCCGTCCATGTCACATCCACGCACGCTTACTGTAAATATACCATTCTAGAAGCAATACCGCAAGTGCGACGGCTGCAAGGTATCGCCAGAACTCGCGGTTGCTCGATACAAGTTCCGGAGCGCCCGCCACCTCGCGTCTGCCGAGTGTGAGATGGTCACGCGGCGCGATGTTGGACTCGGCCGCGGAAAGCAGGTTTACTGCGAAGTGCGCGTCGGGCTTCGCCTCCTTGCTCAGCGTGTATATCCCCACGTGTTTGGTGTTAGAGAAGAAGACGGTCTCGGTAGGGTCAACGACAACGTCATGCTCGTTACCGTCGGGATCGATGATGACGGCGTTCTCGACGTCTTTGTCGGGCAGGATGGGTACCGCATCACCCGTCTCCAGCTTCAGCGTCTTGCCTGCGGCGGATTCGGGCCGCAACCATGCGATGACGTTCGAGAAAAAGATCGGAAACGAAGCGCGCAACGGCCAGTCTGAATTGCCGATATCGAATCCGACGTAGGCTAGTCTTATCGGACCTCTCTCGATGGCCGCGATAAGCGCCGTCTCGCGAGATTCAGCGACAACCTCGGCGTAAGACGGCAGCGACGCGATCCGTGCCTTGACGACGTTAAGGTTCGAAAGGTTTGCGAACCGCATCAGCGGGTGTTGCCTGTCCCAATCGATGATTGCCGGTTGGTCAATCTCCTCGCCGGCTTCACAACCTTCAACCGGCGGGACTGCGTTGATGAAGAGATGATTCCCGGCGGACAGGTCCGGCGGCGAGAATCCGTCGAAAACCGTGACGGCATACTCGTCCGTCGGCACGTAGTTCTCGGGCGCAACCTGCGAAAGGATAACCATCGGGTCGATGTTGAGCACTTTCTCCAGAAAGTAGTTCCCTTCGCTGACCAGCAACACGTCGATCTCTTCGGTTTGCTCGAGAACGTGCCATGCCTGGTCGTCCAACGCGAGATGGTCCGTGACGTCAAGTTTCGCGGACAACACGCCACGCGTTGCCGGCAACCCTTCGAACACCTTCACAAGCGGTTCGCCGGGCTCGATCTGGACCTCCGCGGCGTCAAGCAGCTCCTCACCGAGGTAGAGATCGAGAAAGCCGTCTGCCTTCTGCGTTCCGAAGTTCTCGACCTTGGTAAACACCTGGAACTCGCCCGGTTCAAGCGGCGATTCCCGCACGTCGAACGCCGTGATGGAAAGGTTGCGCGGTGCCCCCCCTATGGGAACAAACCTGACGTCTCGAAGCGAGAGGCCGAGTTCCTCGATGGGCGGGAAAGCGCCGTCACTGAAAACCAACGCTTCGGCCTGGCGGTGCGATTCGGACAACGAGTGCGCAATAATTAACGCGTCGCGCAGGTCCGTTCCGGTATGTTCGATCTCTATTTCGCGGATCGCTTTGCGCAGCGCTTCCTTGTTTGAGATAAAGCTCTCACGAAGCTGAGCCTTGTTCGAGAACGACAGGACCATTGCCGTATCGCCGGCGTTCATGTTGTTGACCACCGTCAATGCGGCACGTTTCGCCTCGCCAAGCCGGTTGGGGTCCACGTCGGTTGCGGCCATGCTGGCGGAGTTGTCTATCACAAGTATCAAAACCTGCCCTTCGAGACGGCGACCCTGCACAAACGGCCGCATCAGGGCCAGCACCAGCAGCACGAGAACGATCAACTGCAAGAGCAGCAGCAGGTTGCGCCGCAACTTCTGGAACGGCGCGTTGGCACGCAAGTCCTCGATGGTTCGCCGCCACAAAAACGTGCTCGAGACGAGTATCTCTTTTCGTTTGAGCTTGAGCAGGTACAGCAGTACCACGACCGGAATGGTTATTCCGAACACTGCGGCTATCGGTGCCAGGAAACTCATTTCAGCAGCCCGCCTTTTCGCAAGTATTCGAGCACGAGGCTGTCGAACGGCACATCGGTCGTTGCGCTCAGGTAGGTCGCGCCGCGGCTGGTGCAAAACTTCTTGATGCCGCCGCAGAACGCGCGCAGGCTTTCTCGATACGCTTTCAAGAGCGACTCGTTAACGGTGATCTCGACCGTGTCGTCCACCTCGGAATCCACCAACTTGAGATGTCCAATATGGGGCGGATCGATCTCCTCTTTGGCCAGGACCTGAACGGCGTAGAGGTCGAACCTGCGATGCATGAAGCTCTTAAGGGCGTCGTCGCACCCACCCCGGTCAAAGAAGTCCGAGATCAACACGGCAACGCCTTTCCGTCGATTCGTCAGCACAAAATCCCTGCACGAATCGGTAAGCGAGGTCTCGCCGCCGCACTCGGCCGACTGGAGAAAGTCAAACATGCGCCAGACCTGGCTCTTGCCTCGTGTCAAGGGGAAGACGGACCTTATCCGGGTCGAGAACGATGCCACGCTGACCCTGTCCATGTTGACCAGGCCGATGTAGCCTATGGCCGCGGCAACCTTGCGCGCGTAATCTATCTTCTTCGGATCGCCGAAATCCATCGAGCCGCTCGTGTCCACCAGGATGTATATGTGCAGGTCTTCCTCTTCCATGAACAGTTTCAGGAACAACCTGTCCAGACGCCCGAAGACATTCCAGTCGACAAACCGCGGATCGTCTCCGTAGACGTAGTCGCGGTAATCGGCGAACTCGACGCTCAAGCCGCGCTTCTTGCTGCGCCGTTCGCCCTTTATCTTGCCGGTGAATATCCTGCGCGACGTGACGGTCAGCCCGTCAAGCTTGCGCAGAAACTCCGGTTCCAGCAGCAGGTCAGCCATACTCCTCCCCGGTGGATTCCGGTATCTCGTTAAGGATGGTTTCGATTATCGTGTCCGTCGATACGCCTTCAGCCTCGCCCTCGAAGTTCAGTATTATCCTGTGTCTGAGAGCGGGGAGGGCTACTGCCTGGATGTCGTTGAAACTCACGTTGTACCTGCCGGCCAGAAGCGCCTTGACCTTGCCGGCCAGCACGAGCGCCTGCGCGCCGCGCGGGCTCGCCCCGTAACGAACGTACCTGTTGGCGATACCAACTGCGAGATCGCCTTCGGGGTGTGTCGCCATCACGAGCCTGACGGCATAATCGCGCACGTGCCCGGCTATCGGCACCTCGCGGACAAGCTGTTTCCAGACGGCGATTTGCGCCGCGTCCATCACCTTCTGCGCTTCGAGCACTACGTCTTCGGTTGTGCGCCGGAGTATCTGGGCCAGCTCATCCCTGTTGGAATAGTGTACGATGAGCTTGAAGAAGAACCTGTCAACCTGGGCTTCGGGCAGCGGGTAGGTGCCCTCCATCTCGATCGGGTTCTGCGTTGCCATGACAAGAAACGGTTCGCTCAGGTCGTAGGTCTCCCTGCCAACCGTGACACTCTGTTCCTGCATCGCTTCGAGCAAGGCGGACTGCGTTTTGGGCGTTGCGCGATTGATCTCGTCCGCGAGGATGATGTTGGCGAATACAGGTCCCGGCTGAAACTTGAACGCGCGCCGCCCGTCGGTTTCCTCGACGACAAGATCGGTTCCCATAATGTCGGCAGGCATCAGGTCGGGCGTAAACTGTATGCGCGAGAACGTCAAGTCGAGCGAGCGCGACAGCGACCGGACCAGCAGCGTTTTGCCAAGGCCCGGGACGCCCTCGAGCAAACAGTGTCCGCCTGAGAACAGGGCAATCAGCACGGATTCTATGACCTCCGCGTGGCCCACGATGATCTTGCTTATTTCCCGCTGAAGCACCTCAAAATCGGTTCGAAACTCCTTCGTCCTCTCTTCAATCTCGATCGCCATTTCGTTTCTCCTCAACTCTGTCGGCTACGTGATACGAACGAAGAGGTTCCTTCGTTCACCTTCCATTCCGGTCTTCACGTTTGGATTTCCCCTTCAATGCGCGCTTCTTTGCAGCCAGAAGCTGCTTGGTGTATAGAACAGGCTCGTCCTCTGGCACCGGCTCTTTGACGCCGTTACGTTCTTCGGCCGGAGTCACATCGCCAGTCAGCACTTCAGCAGCCTCTCCCGGCGCAACTCCAGGATGCCCTTGGACCGTGCGTCCAGCGGTCCGAGCAACACCCGGCACCGTACCGACTTCCGGCACGGGTTCCGGCGGCCGCACGAACCTGCGCAGGATGGCCATACGACCGGCGACCGCTGCGGCGGCAGCCCTTATTCGGGTCGCCTCAATGACTATCCGACGTATGAATATGTCCAGCGGAAACAGCAATACCGCCAATGCCAGCAGCCACGGCGACATCCGTCTCGGTGCGGCAAGCGTGGTGCCTGTGTGGAGAAAGACGTCGCGAGGGCTATCGAGCACCCGGCCCTTTGTGATGGACGCAATCTCATCGAGCAGCTTCTCGTTGGTCTTGAACCGCCTGTACTCTTCGGAATACGACACCGCGGCGCCGGTTGTTGACGTGCCGCCCGCACCGTCTTCGGACTCGTAATCCAGGTTGACCAGATACGTGCCAACATCTTTTGCGCGAAACCGTGCCTCGTATCGCCCCGCCGCGGTCTGCTCGAACTCCAACGGGTCGGCATCGAGCGCGGGCGTCAGCACCCGGCCTCCAAGGCTGAGGAAATTGACGAACGTGCCGTCGTCCGAGACGGCATCGACCGTGACCACCCCTTGCCCGTCGCGTATATCGGTAGCCACCTGGAAATCCGTCTCGCTTACTGACCTCATCGTCCAGCGGACAACCTGGGCCCAGAACTTCGTGAATCCTTCCCAGTTTACCCAATCGGCAGCCCATCGCCGTTTCGCGTCGGATGTGAAGGCAACGCTCTTTCCGAGCCCGTACCGCCAGTGTGCGAGCACCGGATCGTCCTTGTTCGAAACGAGCGGCATCTCGGCACGGTCCTTGGCCGAGGTACAAACGTACCCTTTCAGTTCAGGGAGTTCCGTCTCCTCGAAGCCGGATAACATCTCCGAGAAATGGGTCTGTTTTGGGACGAACGGCTCCTCGAATATGAGCGATTTCCTGACGACCGACGCCTCCTTGATGAAGATACGAGGCAGCTCGTTTGGACTCTCGACTTTGTAGGACCTGCCGTTGCCTTGAGCTGCCACAGCCTGCATGGTCTGCGTGTCGCGCGGCGAGTGAGGCTTGATGCAGACCGTGCTGATAGTGATCTTTGCAGCGGCCAGCTTTTGTACAAGAGCCGGGGTTGGCTGCGCCGGATCTCCGTCGGAGATGATCACAATATGCTTGAGTCCGGCGTTACATTCGGACAGCCCTTTGTAGGCCATGTTGAGTGTTGTGTCGAAGCTCGGCATGTCACCCGGTCGCATCGTGTTGATCAAGTTGTACATTTGCACCTTGTTGCCGACCTCTTGGATCGGGAACAGCCATCTTTCGCCCGTGTCGTAGAGCAACACCCCGGCCTTGTCCTTGCTCGACAGAACCTCTATTGCTGCAATGGCGATGTCCCGGGCCCATGCGTTGGCCTGGGGCATCTCGCAGGTGTGCATGATCAGCACCAGCGCGCCGCTGGGAACGATCTTCTTCTGGCTGATGTCCATCTCGACGGGCAGCGCCCGCTCGACCGGTGTTCCCAGATAGCCGCCGGCACCGAACCCCTCACTCCCGCCAAGCATTATCAGGCCGCCCCCGAGCTCTTTGACGTTGGCTTCTATCAGCTCCATCTGGCGCACGGAGAAGTCGCTTGCGGCGACCTCGGAGAGTATCACGGTGTCGTAGCGCTGCAAGTCCGTTATGGTCGTCGGCAGACCGGTCAGGTTGCGCAGTTCAACGGTTATTCTCTCCGTCTCGAGCGCTCGGACGAGGTCCGCTCCTTCGTCGGACTCCCCCTCGACATAGAGCACTTTGGGTTCACCGCGTACGGCGACGAACCCGTGCCCCCTGTTGTTCTCCCTGTTGGTGTCGTACCGGCAGTCGACGGTAGCCTCGTACGTGTGAAACCCTGCCTGCACGAGCGAGCGAGGTACGACAAAGATGTTCTTGCCGCGCGAAAGGCTGACGTCCTGTTCGGCAACCAGCCTGCCGCTCTCGAACAGCCGCAACACACCCGGCGCGTCCTGAAACGCCCGGACGACGATTCGCACCTCGAAGGGTTCCTCCTTATCGACCCTTTCCGGGACAACCAGTTCCTCGATCATTACTTCGCGGTCGTACTCGAACGTCACCGGCAACACGTCTATCACGGTTCCGTTGCCACGTGCGAGCCGTGCTTGCTCGAGCGCCGACCCCTGTGTTTCGTTCCCGTCAGAGATGAGTACCATCCGTTTCTGGGTTCGCTCGGGGAACGCTGCTGCGGCCAACCTGAGTGCATCGCCGATGTTGGTGTTGTCGTTCTTTGTATCGGAGAGGATTGTCTCGAGTTGGAAGTCCCGGTTGGGCGCCAGTTCGATGCTGACGTTCTCTGCGAAGACAAGAAGGCCGGCGAGGTCGTTGGCTTGCATCTCGTCCGCGGCGCGTTCGATGAAGTTGAGCGCGTATTTTTGCTGCTCGCGCGGTATACTGTCCGACCGGTCGAGAACGAAGAAGACCGTCAGGTCGTCCCGTTCTCTGACCATCTCGAGCCCCGCAAGCGCCAACACAACGCAGACAACAATCACGAGCCGCAGCAGCATGGATATGCCGCGTTGGACGCCGCCGAGCGACCGGACGCGTCTCCCGCGGTATACGACGAACGGGAGGCAGAACAGGAAGAGCAGAAGGGCTGCCGGGAACGTAAACCCGAACGGGAGCGAGAACGGCAGACCTTGCACGTTGTTCCTTTCCTACCTTGCGATCAGAACCTGTACTCGGTGGTTTTCGGTGTCGGCCACGAAAATCGTGCCCGACCGGCTGACGGCTATGCCCCATGGGGAACCAAACCGGCCGCTATCCAAACCGGCCTCGCCCCAGGTGGCGATGTGGGTCCCGTCACCCGCGAACTTCTGCACGCGACAGTTTCCATATTCGCAGACGTAGACGGTGTCGTCCGGCCCGATCGCGATATCATACGGGTACTTGAATTGGCCGGGAGCGTTGCCCGGCGTGCCCCATTGCAGCACAAACGTACCGTCCTTTTTGAACTTCTGGATACGGTGGTTGACCGAGTCGGCAACGTATAGGTATCCCGCGGAATCCATCGCGAGCGCCATCGGCCGCTTGAACTGGCCCGGTTCTGAACCGAACGAACCCCACGACGTGATGAAGCTGTGGTCCTTGTCGAACTTCTGGATACGGTTCGCCTCACCATACTCCGCGACGTAGAAGTTGCCGTCCGAGTCAACAACGATGTCCGTCGGGTAGATGAACTCGCCGGACCCGCCCCCGTACGTGCCCCATTCCGAGAGGAGCGTGCCGTCGGGTGCCATCACGAGCACTCGCGAGTAATGTGTGTCTGGAATGAGCAGGCTGCCGTTCAGATCGAACCCGATCCCTGTTGGCGTGCCCTTCTCGGACTCCGGCAGCTCCCAACTCCCGACGAACGTCCCGTCCGGGTCGAACTTCTGGACTCGGCCGGACCTGTCGATGATGTAGAGCATGGTGTCCGGCCCGACACCTATGGCGCGCGGTCCGGCAAACTGACCCTCGTCGCTGCCCGGAGCACCGAAGACGGCAATGGCGAGGTCCGTGTCCGCGCCGCTTCGGCCGTCGCCGCATCGCAGCGCACACAACGGCGCCAACAGCGCGACAATGCCAAGAGAAAATCTATGGAGTTTCCTCATCCGGCCTGATCGAGTCGAAGTAGTGTTTCACAAACCTCTTGTAGCCGGGAGGTATTTCCTCTTTGGTGAGCGTACCCTCTTCGGCCCGGATGAATTCGACCAAAGTCTCAACGTAATCAGTCATGACGTCGCTATCGGAAGGGACGCCTTTGAACGACACGCTGGCAAGTATCTCGCCTGGTGTGAGCGTGCCTTTCACTTTTGTATCGGTGAAATCCGTCTCCGGGTTGCCCGGGTCGGGAATGTGACCGCCGCGACCTCGGCCCGCGCCACGCAGACCCGGCCCGTAGCCGTATGCGCCTTTGCCGCAGGCTCGACACAATCCCGGGCGGCCTCCCGAGCACATGGCACATTCGGCATCCGGGTCGCCTTCACACCAGCGACACGCAACACCCTCCCAGTCGAGCGCGTACCTGCCACCACACCGTTTGCATATGCCGTACTTGTCGCACAACGCCAGTTTAGCGTCCTGAATATCGGCGAGCACGACGTCCATGAGTTCTAGTTGTGCCAAGAGATCCGCAAACTGCTCGAGGTCAAGCTTCGAGAGGTCGAGCTGGTCGAGTGCGCCACCCAGGTCGCCCGCATCCAAGTCCTGTGCCGCCTTGGACAGGGCCGCGCTCAGCGATTCGAAGTCCTTCATCTTACGGGCCAGAGACTCGAGCTCCTGTTTCAGCTTTCGGAGTTGATCCTCGCTGAGTTTCCCTTCCTTCAAAGCGGCCTTCAACTTGCCAATCTCCTCGGCGGCCTGGCGAAGATCGCCCTTTCGGAGTGCGTTGTCGAGGGTTTTCGTCTGCGTCAACTCCCTGGTCTGCTGGAACCTCCTGCTGATATCCCTGACCGGTTTCAACGTGTCCTGCTTCCGCTTGATGCGCTCGGAAAGCTTCGACAGCTTTGCCAGAGCCGCCTTCTTCTCGTTGGCTTCGTTCTGCAGTGCGCGCGAGAGTTGCTCCATGTCCTTGGCTATCTCTGCCACGTCCGTCATCTTCTCCCGCTCGGCCCGAGCGCGGATGGTCTCGGATTTCTTCAACAGCCGTTTCGCCTCGGCGTCTATCTGCCGCTTAGTCTCTTGTGCAGCCTGCGCTTTGCGGCGGATATGCAGGATGTCAAGCTCGGGCATGAAAAGGTAGACGGCCAACGTGGCTGCCAGCGGTACCAGAATGTAGCGGAAACGGCCCCAGAGCTCAAACGGAAACACCTTCTTGGGCTCAACGCCGCGCGTGTGCTCATGCGCGTCCTCGATGAGGGCGGCGACCATCGGTGCCGTCGTCCTGCCGAGTTGGAGCGCACTGGCGAATCTGTCTTCCAGCTCGAGCTTTTTGTCTGTCTCGACGGCGGCGTTGAACGCCGAAAAACGTGGCCAGAACAGCGTGTATATCGCGCTGGCCAGGGCGGGCGCAAGCAACGTCAGCGCGACAACGTCCACCGGCTGGAATGGATACGAGAAAAGCTTTGCGCAGAGATACGCGGCGAGCGCCACACAAACCGCATAGAACAACAGCATTTGGTAGACGCGGACGAAATCGACAAGCCGCATGCGGCGCGAAAGTGATTTGGCGAGTTCCCTAAGTTCATGCACAGTGCTCACCTCGACATGGCCTTCTATCCGCTACGGCTCCTACACTCATTGTATCCAACGCCGCGTCACCGCGTCAAGCCCTGATCCACGATGCCCTTTACGAAGACGGTGATCGAGTCAATGTCATCACGGTCGAAACAGGGTACCCCCACGGTGTGTTCCGGAGGACCGACTATCGCAACGACGTTCTTCACGTCTTTCGTGCCGGTGACGTCGCCGTGGGAGGGAACGAGCAGGATCTTCGGTATGTCTGACCGCATGAATCCTTCCGTCAGCACGATGTCGGTATCGGTGAGATACTGCTGGACGATCTCCTCCGGGTCCGGCTCCTGCTCGATACGGCTCACCAGCGCAAGCTGGCCCTGTCTCTCTGAAACAACGACCGCCGTGCGCGCTCCCGCCTGGAAATGGCGTTGTGAATCGGACCCTTCACGGTCCATTTCGAAACCGCCTCGTGCGTGTTTTATTGTCCCAACACGATAGCCGTCGGCGGTCAACGCTGCCACGACACGCTCGAGCAGCGTCGTCTTGCCGCTTTTGCTCTTCCCGGCAATGCCAATGATTTTGGGGTTGGTGTGCGCCACGGCACGATCTCCGGCACCCGTTCGGTCTTCGTCAACAGGTCAATGGTATCAGTTTGTCGCCAGCCAAACAACCGGATGTGGAGCGCCCTTAATCGTCCAGCTAATGGCTGGATGGACGAGAACTCCAGCGGCCGGGAGTCGCCCGGAAGGTTTTTGTGAACTCCCATAGGGACGAACGACAATAGCCCAGGAATTTATTCCTGGGATCAAGTGCATACCCCTACATATGGAGTCCCGGAGGGACGGCTGAAACACTTTGACCTCAAGAAATGGGTTCAGCCGTCCCTACGGGACTGAAGGCCGTTGCATCATACCGATTCCCAGGAGTGAACTCCTGGGCTATTCTCAATCGTCCCTGCGGGACTTGGAGGAGTCGTTATAGCTTCGATCACAGTGAACTCCTGGGCTATTCTCAACCGTCCCTGCGGGACTTCGGAGTGTCGTTATAGCTTCGATCACAGTGAACTCCTGGGCTATTCTCAATCGTCCCTGCGGGACTTGGAGGTAGTCGTTATAGCTTGGACCACCTGGTGGGTGAC
>CAZGCA010000020.1:0-68197 GCA_964524145.1 uncultured bacterium
AGCAACATGGTGCGGTTCCTGCCCAGCCTGGGCGGGTACGTCTACGCCCGGTCGGGCGGCGGCATCTACGTGAACCTGTACGTCGCGAACCGTGCCGACGTGTCTCTGAACGGAACGACCGTCAAACTGACGCAGGAGACGCGATACCCGTGGGACGGCAACGTGAAGATCCGCGTCGAACCCGAGACGGCAGCGACGTTCGACGTCTACCTGCGCATCCCCGGCTGGTGCCGCGGCGCCCGGTTCAGCGTGAACGGCGAGTTCGTGAACAGCTTCGAGATGAACAGCGGGTACGCACGAGTGCGTCGAGAATGGAACCCCGGCGACACAATCGAGCTCGAACTCCCGATGACCGTAGAACGCGTCGAGTCGCATCCGCTCGTGAAAGCCAACGTCGGACGCGTCGCGCTACAGCGTGGGCCGATCGTGTACTGCCTCGAAGCGGTCGACAACGGCGGCCGCGTGCTGCACCTGGCCTTGCCGCGGGACGCCGAACTCGTCGCCGAACACCGGCCCGATCTGCTGGGCGGCGTGACCGTCATAAGAGGCACCGTGCTCGCGCCATCAGACAAGGAATGGGCCGGCAAACTCTACCGAACAACCAGCCAGTCCAACGCGGTCAAGTTCACGGCGGTACCCTACTACTCTTGGGACCACCGCGACCCCGGCGAGATGGTCGTATGGCTGCCGGAGAACACGGCTGTGGCCGCGAAATAGCGCGTTAGATTCGGAGGGTATGAGAGATGATGAAGGCCAAGAGACGCATTCTCCCGGTGGTTGCGGCAACGTTGCTCTTCAGCTTTGCATTCGATCAGGTCGCGGGTGCGTCACCAATTGACGTAGCGCGGCAGAACGCGGCGCTTGCCGGGCCTGCGTTCAGCGAGATGCACCGGTGGCTGCGCGAGGTGGCGTTGCCGCGTATAGATTCCAAGACAGGACTGTTCCGTGCGACGGGCGCTTCGTGGAACTACCGCGACACGGCCGCCGACTGTTATCCGTTCTTTGGTTGGGCGGCGTATTTTACATACCGTGACGTGTTTGAAGGTCCGTTCCGCGACGCGCTCCATGCCGAGACGAAGCTGTGCTCGCATCATGGCGCGATCCCCGTCAACTACGATTTCCGTGAAAGCGCAATCGACACGAAGCAGAAGTATGACGAGGTGGTCTTCGGCGCGTCGGAATATATGAAGGACGGGCTGGTCGCTGTTGTCGAGGCTTCGGGGCCCGGCGAGTGGCTCGACCGTATGCGCGCGATAGCCGACGACTTGTGGAGCCGGGCGACCGTCGAGACGCCGTATGGGAAGCTCGTCTCGACGAACCTCGAAGTGAACGGCGACCATATGCAGGTGCTGATGCGGCTGTTCGGACTGACGGGCGAGAGGCGGTACCTCGAGTACGCCCAGCGTATCGCCGACTACTACCTGAACGACCCGAAGTTCGTACCGCGGCATCTCGACGATCACGGGTGCGAGCTTATCGGGGGTCTCGGGTTGTTGCAGGGCGTCGAGTCGGTCGTCGACCCGGCCGTCGAGAAACGCCGCAGGCCGCTGGTGAAGAAGATGCTCGATACCATCCTCGAACGCGGCCTGAACTCCGACGGGTTGATGCTCCACACGCTCTCGAACAGGCCCGGGCCGCACGACGACAAGGATCTGACCGACAACTGGGGCTACAACTACGTCTCGTTCTACTGCTACTACCTTGTGACCGGCGACACGAAGTACCGGGACGTTATCCGCACGCCGCTCGTCAGCCTCGCCAAACCGAAATACCATCTCTATCCGTGGGAAGGCACGAACATCGACGGGCACGCCGACTCGATCGAGGGCGCGCTCTACCTGCTGAGCGTTATGCCTGTCGAAGAGGGCGTCAAATGGGCTGACCGCGAAGTGGCGGACGCGCTTATCGGCACACCGATACCCGGCACGAGTAAGTTCGAGTGCAACGCGATACGTACCGTCACCCTGTACGCGTTGAGCAAGACGCAGGGCGTCCACGTGACGAAATGGCGTGACGATCTCAAGCTCGGTGCGGCACGCGACGGCGACGGCGCGGTCGTGGTCGTATCGGCCGAACAACCCTGGGACGGCAGGTTGGTCTTCGATATCCCGCGCCACAAGGTCTGGCTCAACTTCTCGCACGATTGGCCGCGCATCAACTATCTGCCCGAATATTTCACGGTCGATCCGGACGGGCGGTACGTTGTCAAAGCCGGTTCCGCCGCGCCGGCCACCGTTACCGGCGGCTCGTTGCGGCAAGGGTTCCCCGTCCGGCTCGCCGCCAGCGAAGAGCTGGTCATTACCGTTGCACCGAGCCAATAAGGCTTCCTTCGCGCGAGGACAGGCCTAAACAGCCCTGTGACGCAGCGCCGGGTGCTCCATCATTGTCATCCTGAGTGAAACAAGAGCAGGTTGACAAAGCACCGTCTCCATCCGTATTCTTTGCGATAGCGCGATATCCTGCGATGAGCGGAACTCTGGCGAAGAACGGACACCCATGAGTGTTGTAAAAAAGATAAAGACCAGCTACTACATACCCGGCACGGACGAGAGTTTCTGGAAAGACCTCTATAAACGCGTCCTCTACCGCAAAGTCCCTGAGTTCCCGAGAACCGTCCAGATCCAGACGCAGACAGGGTGCAACGCAGCGTGCGTGTTCTGCCCGTACAAGGATTCGTACAACGAGGTGCCGAAAGGCAGGATGTCGGACGAGCTGTTCGAGAAGATAGTGGCCGAGATCGCCCGGTTTGGCGTCACCCGCCGCGTCAGCCCCTACCTGATGAACGAACCGTTCCTCGACAAGACCATCCTCGAGAAGTCGCGGTACATCGCCCGTCACGTTCCGGGCTGCAAGGTTGTTATCACGACGAACGCGGGCAAGCTCACAAAGGACGTTGTTGACGACATCGTGCAGGACAACCCGTTCAGAGCCATCTACATCTCGATGCAAGGTATCGAGAAAGGGCCGTACGAATCGACGATGGGCGGCAGCCTCGTGTTCGAGGAGACGAAACGCAACGTCGAGTATCTCATGGAACAACGAAACAAGCACCTGCCCGGTTTGAAGATCGTCATGACCATGATCAAGACGAGCGCGATCGACGCCGAGTCGGCCGTGCGATACTGGAAATCGCTGGGCGCTGAATCGAAATACACCGTTCTCGAGAACCGCGGCGGCAACCTGCCGGGTTTCAACGAGCTCAATGTCGGCAGCAAGCGTGTATTCAAAGACTGCACGCGGCTGTTCAAGCACGCATACATCATGTTCAACGGAGACATGGTGCTCTGCTGCACCGACTACTACAAGACGATGGTTCTGGGCAACGTCGGCGAGACGTCCATCCACGACGTCTGGAACTCGCCGCGCGCGGTCGAGCTGCGCCGCAACTTCATCAAAGGCGACCTGCGCGACAACCCGCTGTGCGCCAAGTGCGTCATCTCGGGGAGCTCATGACGGCATCATGTCAAACACAATACGCACCGGCTTCCTGCTATAATGTTGCGGAATGAGGTTAGCGCGAATATGTCACCAGACGGATGGTGAAGGGTATTGGAGTATAGAGATGGCACTCCATTACGGGTTAAGATGAGTGAGTCTCCTCCAAACACACTATTTCGCATCTGTTGTTGGGAGTGACGCAGCCGCATGACAGCCAATCGCCGCAGAAGCGCAACAACACCACTACGTCCCGCAGGGACGGTTGAGAATAGCCCAGGAGTTCACTCCTGGGAGAGCGGTGCGCCGCAACAAGTGTTCAGTCGCGTAGGGACGGCTGAAGCCGCTGCGGGGTCGAGCATGGTTCGGTCGTCCCTACGGGACTGGCCTGGTTGGGTGGGGTATGGCCTTGATCCCAGGAATGAATTCCTGGGCTACTATCGGTCGTCCCTTACGGGACGGATCTCTATAGGGAAGCTAAAGCACGTGGCAAGTGTCTTGTTCTCGAATGTTCTTTCGGTGAGAAATGCGCGTTAGTGTTTTGTGGTAAAGGGGCAAATCGGAAGGAGGCAGTAAAATGAAGAATACCATGGCAGCAGTAGTCTGTAGTGCATTGGTTGTCGCGTTGCTGACGCCGGTGCCGAGTTTGGCGGACGTGCAGGATTTCGTACACGAACCGTATTTGTTGTCCACCGGGGTGGATTCGCGTTCGATAAGCTTCGAGAACCCTACGGGCGCGCGAGGAGCAGGCGGTACGGCAGCGAGCAACTTGGGTGTCGGCCGCAAAGGTTCGCCCTCTCGATCGTTGAAGCCGGGCGAAGAGGTCCAGCTCTGCGATATCGAGGGCCCGGGAGTCATCCGGCACATCTGGATAACGACGAGACCTATACCGGTCAACCTGCGCAGCCTGGTAGTCCGGGCGTACTGGGAAGGCCAGGAACATCCAAGCATCGAATCACCGCTGGGCGATTTCATGGGGTTCGCGCACGGCAAGGTCGAGTCGTACCAGTCCGCGGTCCACTCGCTGGGTCAATCCGCGGGCATGAACATCTGGCTCCCGATGCCGTTCCTGAAACGCGCGCGGTTCACGCTCACAAACGAAGGGAAAAAGGACGCCAGCCTTTTCTACCAGATAGACTACACGATCAGCGACGAGCTTCCTTCAGACGCCGGCAGGTTGCACGTCTGTTTTCGCAGGGAGAACCCGACAACACTGAAACAGGACTTCGTCATACTGCCGAAACGCACCGGCAAAGGCCGGTTCATCGGCGCTGTCATCGGTATTCGGTCGCTCAAACCCGGCTGGTGGGGCGAAGGCGAGATTAAGGTTTTCATGGACGGCGACACCGAGTTCCCGACCATTTGCGGGACCGGTTCGGAAGACTACGTCGGCCTCTCGTGGGGCATACAGCAGACACCGTTCATGTACAACGGGTGCAGCCTCAACTACAAAGGGTTCGTATCGATGTACCGGTGGCACCTGCCGGACCCCATATTCTGGGAGAAGGAGTGCCGGATCACCATCCAGCAGATAGGGTGGAAGGATGGGCTCGCCGAACGCTCGGACGATTGGTGCGCAGCCACATTCTGGTACGAGCCGGTTCCAAGCGCGCCGCTGCTGCCGATGCCCGACGTCGCCGCGCGCACAGCCGACATCAACATACCGAAGTAGATGAGCGCTTCTCTTCTGGGAATTCTGTGAGGTCCGTTCGAGCGCCGTTAGGCGTTGCGAGGCACGCTACTTCTTCTTCCACGCCCTGACGTATTCGATGCTGTACGTTGACGGCAGGTTTTCGTCTTTCGGAAGACCGAACCATTTCGGCATCGTCTCGCTGTCAAAGTTGAGGTGCAACGGCTGGTGCCAGTTGGTGTTGGGCCCGCTTCGGACAAGCACGCCGTCAAAGTAGTACTTGATCTCCTTCTCGTCCCATTCGAGCCCGTACACGTGATACGCGTCGGCCAGGTTCTCGGGTGCCAGGAACACGCCGCCGACGCTCCAGTGCGTATCGCTGGTCGGCGTGCGGAACTCGTGGAGGTTCATGTTCACCTTTCTCTCGAAGCTGGGCGCGCGACCGCCTATCTCGAATACGTCTATCTCCGTCCACCAGTCGTCCGTCGAGTTATAGAACCAGAACGAGCTCGATCCCGCCGAGTTCATGGGCCTGGCTTTGACCTCGAAATACCCGTAGAGCACGGTCGTCTTGCTCTTCACTGCCGCAGAGGTGTACGTATGATACCCCCGGTCCTTGGGCATCTCGGGAACTTCCTCTTTCTTCATCGCCAGGTGAAGCTTGCCGTCGCTGACCGACACGTTGCCACGATAGAAGAAGCCCGGTTGACGGCCCAGCCAGGTCGGGTTGTGGTTCCACCACTTCTCCGCGTCCAGCGTCTCTGCCTCGAACTCATCGGTCATCGGCTCGTAAGGCGCCCAGTTCCCGCGGTTTTCCTGGTCCGACAAGGGGTACGCGTCCGTCACCCGTTTCACGTGCGATTTCTTGATGTCGGGCCGGTGATCCTGAAACACGGGCCGCTTGGGTTTGGCACTACCGTCGCTCTTGTCTTCCGCAATGCCCGGTACCGAGATGACACAAACGACGAGTGCGAAGACGATGGATAGCTGCCTTCCAACCATCAACATACTCCTTTCGGTTTCTGAAGTCGCTGGCGTTCTGAACGACACCGTTCGATTCTCGGTTACCAGAATACTGCATCCGGGCTTGCACGATCAATCCGCAGATGAAGTTGGCGACGTGCCCGGGAACGCTTGCATCATGCTGCACATGCGATTATACTTTGGACACGGCATGACGTACATCTGTTTCACCACCTGTGGCAAGGAGAACAGCTTGAGATGGTAACCAGACGACAGTTTCTGAAAGCCAGCAGTATAGGAACAGCAGCCGCGGCGTTGACTCGATGGAGGCGGCTCGGTGCAGCGTCCTCGACGTCTCGTCCGAACATCCTCTGGATATCGTGCGAGGACATCAGTCCGCATCTGGGATGTTACGGCCATTCCAACGCGCATACGCCGACGCTGGACCGGCTGGCCTCCGGCGGCATCCGGTACGAGAACGCTTTCACCGTCGCCGGCGTCTGCGCTCCAAACCGGTCGTCGATTATCACGGGCGTGTACTCGACGACGCTCGGGTCGCACCATATGCGTTCGGGCGGCGAGGGAACGGAACGATCGACCAAGCCGACACCTCCTCCCTACGTGAAATGCTTTTCCGAGTATCTTCGAGCTGCAGGCTACTATTGCACGAACAACTACAAAGAAGACTACAACTTCGTTCGGTCGGAGGCTGCCTGGGACGAATCCAGCCGGACCGCTCACTGGCGGAACCGTTCTGATCCCGGCCAGCCGTTCTTTGCCGTCTTCAACTACACCGGGACCCACGAGGGGTCGGTTCGCCTGACAAAGAGTCAGCATGCCGAGCGCACGAAACGTCTGACGCCGACGCAACGGCAGAACCCCGATACGCTGACCCCACCGCCGTACTATCCCGATACACCCGTAGTCCGCCGCACCTGGGCGAACTACTACGAGCTGATCACGGCCATGGATTACTGGGCCGACGACATCCTGAAACAGCTACGGGAAGACGGGCTTGCCGGGGATACGATCGTCTTCTTCTGGTCGGACCATGGCGTTGGATTGCCGAGAGCAAAGCGGTGGATATACGATTCCGGCACTCATGTACCACTTATCGTCCATATCCCGGAGAAGTTCCGGGTCAACGGGCAGGGGAACCCGGGCACGGTCGACGACCGGATGGTCAGTTCGGTGGACTTCGCCTCGACCGTGTTGAACCTGACCGGGCTCCCGATACCCGACCATATGCTGGGCCAGCCGTTTCTCGGGCCGAACCTTCCGCCGGAACGGCACTATGTCTACGGTGCGCGGGACCGGATGGACGAACGCTACGAAATCATCCGCATGGTGCGGGACAAGCGGTATCAGTACATACGGAATTACGAACCGTTCAAACCGTACTATCAGTACATGAACACGGCCGAGAAAGGCACGATCATGCGCGAGCTCCATCGAGCTGCCGAAAAAGGCAGCCTGCCGCCGGATGCCGCGTGGTTCGTTGCCGAGACCAAACCCGTCGAGGAACTCTACGATCTCGAGAAGGATCCGCATCAGGTGAAAAACCTGGCCGACGACCCCGAGTACCGATCGATACTCGATCGTTTCAGGGCCGAGCACGAAAAGTGGATCTTCGATACGGGCGACCTGGGGCTTATCCCGGAACCCGAACTGGTAGTGCTCGAAGAGAGGTACGGCAGCAGGTATGCCATCTTGCGCCAACCAGGCCCGGACGACGAGTCGTTTCTGCGGACAGTGCGTTCCGTTGCCGTGCGGGCGGGACGTCCTGGCAAGTCCGACCTGCCGGATCTAATGGAGGCGCTGGAAAACGAACATGCCGCTGTCCGTTACTGGGCCGTGACCGGCATCGGCAACCTCGCCAGGGTAGGCGAGTCTGCGGTTGACTCAGTCAACGAAGCGCTGGACGATCCGTCGCCAACTGTTCGCGTTGCCGCAGCTCGAGCCCTGTTTCGGATGGACCATGAAGGACAGGCGGCTTTGCCCCGCTTGATAGCCGAGCTGAAAAGCCCGCACGAATGGGTGCGTCTGCACGCGGCAATCGCACTGGACAGCATCGGCGACAAGGCACGGCCCGCCATTCCCACGCTCAAGGAAGCGCTCAAGGATACGCATAACAAGTACGTCGTGCGCGTGGCAAACCATGCGCTCAACGAACTGCTCGGAACCAACAATCGAGCCAGATGAATCTTCAATAATGCGTCTGCAAAGGAGAATGTCGGCATGGACAATGAAAAACAGTTTCTGAAACGTAGTGTGCAGGCGGCACTGATCGTCTTGTTGGCACTACAGTTGACAAGCGGCGTTCTGGCCGATGGCGGCCCCTATCAGGCGACGGGCATGAAAGTCGGCGAGGTCACTGACACGGAAGCAATTGTCTGGACGAGGCTGACAAAGGCCCCCGAACGCGTCGGGTTTGACGCGCCCATGCCCGAAATCCTGTATCCTGAGCCGGGCACAGGCAAGCTTGTTCCACGCACCAAAGGGAGGCCAAGCACGCCGCCGGTCGTGAAGTATCCGGAAGGCTTTTCGGTAGAGAACATCGAAGGTGCGGCGCCGGGCACAACGGGCGAAGTCAGGGTTCGGTACAGAACCGGGCATGGTTCTGACTGGCGATCGACCGAGTGGCTGGCGGTTGATCCTGAACGCGACTTCACCCGCCAGTTCAAGCTCACCAACCTCGATCCCGATTCACGATACCAGGTGCATGTCGAAACACGAACCCCCGATGGCCAGCAAGGCCAGACGCTTAAAGGCGGGTTTCGCACCGCGCCACCGGCGGATCGACCTTCGCGCGTCGTGTTTACCGTATCCACAGGTCAAGCCTATCCCGACCAGGACGCCCCCGGCGGCGGGTACAAGATCTATCCTGCCATGCTGAAGCTCGACCCCAACTTCTTTGTCCATACCGGTGACATCGTCTATTACGATAATATGGCGAAGACGTTGCCGCTCGCACGCTGGCATTGGGCACGCATGTACAGCCTTCCCACCAACGTCGAGTTCCACCGCCAGGTTGCGAGCTACTTTATCAAGGACGATCACGATACCTGGATGAACGACTGCTGGCCCGGCCGGAAGACCAGGTTCATGGGCGACTTCACCTTCGAACAAGGGAAAGCGGTCTTTCTCGAACAGGTGCCCATGGGCGAACGGACGTATCGGACCGTGCGCTGGGGCAAGGATCTGCAAGTTTGGATGGTGGAAGGCCGCGACTACCGCAGCCCCAATCCCATGCGCGACGGACCCGAGAAAACCATCTGGGGCAACGAGCAGAAGCAGTGGTTCAAACGGACCGTTCAAGAGTCCGACGCAACGTTCCGCGTGCTGGTAAGTCCCACGCCGGTTGTCGGGCCCGACCGCACCAACAAGAAGGATAACCACGCAAACAGGGTCTTCAGGCATGAGGGCGACGAGCTGCGCGAGTTTATCTCGAAGCAGAAGAACATGGTGACCGCATGCGGCGACCGCCACTGGCAGTACGTCTCGGTCGACGCCAAAACAGGTGTCCGCGAGTACTCCTGCGGACCGGCAAGCAACGAACACGCCGGCGGCTGGACGAACGACCAGCGCATGCCCGAACACCAATACCTGAACGTGGTCGGCGGGTTCCTGGCCATGACCGTCGACCGTCCCGACGGCACACCCACGATGATCGCCCGGCACTACAGCGTGGACGGCGAACTGCTTAACGAAGACCGGCTCGTCGCCGAGTAGCTCGAGTTCCGACACGTGCTTCAACCGGTGACGATTGAGGACAAGGCGTATCACCGGCGTGCAGGAGGAGGAATTGACATGGTGAAGAGTGTAGTTGCGTCCATAGTATGCGTTATTCTGGCAAGCGGCGTTTTGTGTAGCGCCGCCGCGGGCGGCGACGGCGGAGGAGACATGCCAATGAAAGCCATCGGTGAGTTTAACGTGCTCGACTTCGGAGCGGCTGCTGACGGTGCCACGGATGACACCGCGGCCATTCAATCGACAATAGATGCTGCAGCGGCCAAGGGCGGGGTCGTCGTCATGCCTCCCGGCAAGTATCTCGTCAAGGGCAGCCTGCAGGTGAAGGTGGGTGTGGCCGTGAAGGGCGCGGCGGAAGCGCCACTCGCCATCGAGCCGCTCACCGGCACGGTCATCCTGGCGACCGGAGGACGGGACAACGAAGCCGCGCCGGCGCTCTTCGAGATGGGACAATCCAGCACCGTAACCGGACTAACGGTCTGGTACCCCGACCAGAAACCAACGGACATCCATCCCTACCCGTGGACGTTTCACCTGACAGGGTTCGACAACACCGTCGAGAACGTCACGTTGATCAACAGCTATAACGGGATCAAGGTCGGCCCCGAACCCAATGTCCGTCACCGTATCCGCAGCGTCTACGGCTGCGTGCTGCGTCGCGGCCTCTTCGTGGACGCCTGTACCGATATCGGTCGCGTCGAGAATGTCCAGTTCCACTGCCATTGGTGGAGCGCGGCGTCCATCGGTGGCGAGTGGGACCCTGTGTTCAACTACATGGTCGAGCACCTCGAAGCGTTTGTGTTCGGCCGGACGGACTGGGAGTACGTGACCAACTGTTTCGTCTTCCCGGCCAAGATCGGCTGGCGGTTCATCAAGACCGAGAAGGGCATGTGCAACGGGCATTTCACCGGTAACGGCGCCGACGCGTGCGAGACCGCCGTGCTGGTCGAAGCGATTCAACCTATGGGGTTGCTTATCACCGGCGGCCAATTCGTCTCGTTTACGGGCAAGAATCCCGTCGAGGTCCAGATCGCCGAGACGTGCTATGGCAGCGTTCGGTTTGTGAACTGCGCGTTCTGGGGTCCTGCGCTCCACAATGCCATCGTGAAAGGAAAGGCGTTCGTTTCGTTCAACGACTGCTACTTCAGCAGTTGGAAGAAGGACACGCCCGACAATCCGCTCGTCGTGGTCGAATCGGGCCGGGTCCAGATCAACAACTCGACCTTCGCAACGCCCCAGCCAAGCATACGGCTCGGGCCCGGGGTGGCTCATGCCATCATCCAGGGCAACAACGGCAGGGCGGGCGTCCGCATCGAGGACAATACGGGCGGCAAGGCCATCATCGTCAACAACGAACCTCCTGTACAAAAGCCGAAGCGAGGGTCCAGGAGGGCGAAAGAGAAAGGATAATCATGGGACTGTTATCGTCGTATTTGGTGCTGGTCGCGGTGGTGGTGATGGTGTCGGTGCCGGTGTCGGCGGGCGCGTCGCCTGTGCCGGCCGAAGTCGTGCAGACCCGGCAGAACCTCGACTTCTGGCTCGAAACCATGATCGTGTATCACGGCTACAGCGTCGATGAGGCGGCTCGAGTGTGCGGGTTGCCGGCACGAGATGTCGAGGAACGGGTTGCCGAACTGGGCTTGTCAGGAAAGTCCGTCTCGCCGAGGGCCGAAGATGGAACGATACGGGTGCTTCCGTACCCGGGCGGCCGCCATCCGCGGATAGGCTTTCTCGAAGGGGCCATCGACCCGCAACGCGGCACGAAGGTCAGCATCTTCCCGCCGTGGGAGAACGCAGGCTACGTGGTTCTCGATCTGCCGGAAGCGATCTTCAGCAATCTCGGGCTCATCTTCCTCGCTCACACCCATATTCCAACCATCTGGGACGAGCAAAACACGGTGATCGAGAACGTCGACTGGACGCTCGACGATAACGGCACGCTGCGAATGGCCCGGACGTTGCCTAACGGTATCACTTTCGGCGCGGTTGTCGACCCGGAAACCGACCACGTTTCGCTCGAGCTCTGGCTCGAGAACGGCACCGAAAACACGCTCACAGAGCTGCGTACCCAGCTCTGCCTCATGCTCAAAGGCGCGCCCGGGTTCAACGACCAAACCAAGGAACGCACGCTGTTGAAATCGCCTGTAGCAGCCGTCAAGCACAAGGATCGCGACCGGTGGATACTCGTTGCATTCGAGCGGTGCGGCCGCGTCTGGGACAACCCGCAGGTCCCTTGCATTCACTCCGACCCCGTCCTGCCGGACGTATCGGCCGGGAACCGTGTCTCCGTCAAAGGCCGCCTCTGGTTCTACGAAGGCAAAGACGTCGAGCAGGAGATCGCCCGAACGAAGACCACCCTGGCGAACTGACTACTGACGACTGCTTTCTCCCCGTCTACTGTCTACCGTCTACCGTCTACTGCAGTTTTCCTTGACTCCTGCGCAGTTTGCGTCTATACTCCATACAACGAACCGGGGGTAAGAATCGCAACCCGTCAGGTGGAGGACGGCGTGGGAGATTGTACCGTAAGGAAGTTGCTCGGTCTGGGATGGGGAAGTCCACGTTCTGCAGACCAAATGCCTGAGAAAGAGGATGGATGGAAATGGGTGACTCTTCCCGTTTTGCCCCTTCTCCCAACGCTCCCAACGTGGGACACTGCCCAAGCATGTGAGAGGACAAGGCTGTGGGTGTGAAGGTTGAACGGAAATGTCCGGTCTGCGCAGAAAACTACTTCGCAGATCAAGTGCGATTGCGTCACGGACGCCAGACAACCTGCTCCAGGAAGTGCAGCTACATACTCCGTGCGGGAAAATTGAGTAAGAGCAAGACCTACCAATGCGCAGTGTGCGGGAATGAAGTCTTACGCTCGCCTGCAAAAGTGAAATCTCGTTTCGCATTCTGCTCACGGGAATGTCACTACCTTGGTCGTTCGATGGGATTTGTCCGTCGTATAGTCACGCAACCATACAACGTCTCCGAAGAAGGCCGAAAGGCATGGCGCGAAGCAGCCAAACGTCGGGAGGGGATACCACGCAAGGAACCGGTTACCTGGACCTGCGAAGTTTGCGGCACAAGTCGTTCCCTAATGCGTGGTCAATTGGCTCCGGCGCGTAAACTAAGATTCTGCTCGCCCGAATGCGCGAATAGGGCGTTGCGAGGTGTTGGCAACCCCTCATGGCGAGGAGGACACCCCGAATACTATGGACCGGACTGGCGGCCGCTTCAGCGCCGGGCACGGAAACTTGATGGATACGTGTGCCAGAGATGTGGCGTTTCACACAAGGATCTCGGACAAGCTCTTGACGTCCACCATATTCAGCCAGTCTCGTCTTTTTCCGAAGTGAACGATGCAAACCGAATTGAAAACGTCGTCTCGCTCTGCCACGACTGTCATATGCTTGTGGAATGGAACGGGATTGACTTCGAGCTTCCTGCTCGGTGCAACGGGGCGCGTCCCTTGACGCGAATAGTAGAAGAAGAGAAAGGCCAACAAGAGGATTGACCTGACTGCTTACAGCACGCCCGGCGCACTTCCGGCAGCGGGTGATCCTCAACTTTAGGTCAAGTCGGTAGTGGGCATTGGGGCACGAGCAGAGTGAATCCGGCAGAGGCGCTGTGAGTCGCTGAGCGACGGGATCTTATCGAGACACTACATGCCCCATAGTTGGAGCTGAAAGGAGAGGACATGGATCCCACTGTTACTGATACGATTTGTACGGTCATCTCACTAGCCGCATCGGTCGCGTCCCTCGCCCTAGCTGTCTTGGCGATCTGGATTGCATTGTACGGAAAACGTGAGGCCGAGCGGACAAACCAGAAGACGCAGGATCTGCTTACCGAGGTTAGAAGCGATGCCAAGTTGATCGCGCAATATGCGGTTCCGGAACTGAAGGCCTACGGGGATTCGGTGCGCAGGTTCGTGTTTCAGAAGGGCGACACGGACTCTGAATCCTCATCTGTTTTGTCGAAGGTCGAGAGCGTGCTAGCTGAGAACATGAAGAGGATCCGCGGCGAGATCGACAGCATCCGAGACGAGCAGGATATGACTGCAGTAAGACGCAAACTTAACGATCTGGAAGCACAACTCAGATCGTCACAGGAGAGCGTGCGGAAATCGGTCGAGGATTCAAAACGGAGTTCTTTGCGTGTGCATGACACCATACAGGGAGGCACGTGGGTTATCCCTGCCAAGGCTTGGTCGTGGTTCCTCGACCACCTGGATAGGAAGACCCCCAACAAGTTGGCCCAATATGGAGAACGGTGGGTCTTTGTCGAACCGACGACGGAGGAGCAAGTGCCGGAGAAACTCGTGAAGGAGCGACGGCCTCTTTCGGATTGGGGCATCGGGCCCATCAAAGAGCTCAACTTGGTGGGACTGTCTTAGAGACCTTCAACAGAGCCCTGCAGAGCGACTATGGGTGACGGATGGGGCCGTTCAATAACCGCGAAATCGCCACCGCGTTCTGGCTTCTCGTATTAGCAGCGTGGGGTTTGCAGAGGGCTGGCGCCCGTAAATCGCTCGCCGGACTGGTAGGAACATTCTGCGATTTCAAGATCCTCGCCTCCGTATGCCTGATGCTGCTCTACACCGCGGCGGTTGTAGCGCTGCTTGGCCTCTTCGGTTTATGGAAGATAGCTCTTCTCAAAGATACCATCGTCTGGTTCTGTGTGATTGCTATGGCGATGATGGTGCGCTTCATCACGTCGCACGAGACCGAGGATCTCTTCCAGAAGGCACTGGTCGACAACATCAAGATAGTCATTCTCCTCGAGTTCCTCGTGAACACGTACAGCTTTTCACTTCCTGCGGAACTGATATTCGTGCCGCTGCTGACCGTAATCGCCATGGTTGACACAATTGCGAGTTTGGACAAGAAACACTCTGCGGTTGCAAAACTGACCAAGGGAGTGCTGACGATCATTGGATGCGTGATTCTGGCAATCGTACTGAGCCGAGCCATTTCTGACCTGCAGAACCTGCAAAGTCTCGATACTGTCCGAAGCATCGCATTGGCTCCGCTTCTTTCCGTGCTCCTTCTCCCGTTTCTGTATGTCCTACTGTTGATCTCGAAGTACGAATCTGTGTTCCACAGGCTCAACTTGGGTATTGATAAGGAAAGGGGGCTGAAGCGGTATGCGCGACGGCGCATCCTTATGCATGCGGGTTTCAGGTTGCGGCGGCTCCAGCACCTTCTCAGGCACCATGCAGGTGATCTGATGCACATTCAGTCGGAAGCTGACGTACACCGTTTCTTGGACCAAGCACGGAGGCGTGACTCGTCGGCTTCTGAGGAGTGAGAAGAGGAACTGCGAACTGTAAACTGGACTCGGGGGGAACGAAGACCTTCCTGCCCCTACATGCCTAGACGCAGTTCCAGGGCCGGCTGAAGGCGGAACTACGAACGGCTCGGCACCGATACCGCTTGACGGTATTGGAATGAGTTCGCTACTATTACCGAAGATGATGCGGACTTGCCGATGACGGGAGGGTACTATGAATACTAGAAGCAGCGTTCGAACCCGGTCAAGGTTTCTGCCGATAGCCCTGTTCTTAACCGTTCTTCTGTGCATAAGCTTCCCGGCATGTATAGGTTCCCGATCGAAGGCTCCTGCAATCGAAGATTCAGAGAACGTCGTCTGGCTGTCGTCGCTGGACCTCTCGAAGATGACCGTGAGCGGGCGTAGAAAGCCCAGGGCCGACAGAAGCGTCTACGGCAGGCGTATCTCCATCGGAGGGCGGGAATTTGAAAAAGGTGTCGGCGCCGTTGCCCGGAGCGTGATGCATATCGACCTGAACAAGGGGTCGGAGACGTTCTCTGCATGGGTCGGAGTCGACGACGAAGTCGCGACGCGTCTCGTACGTCTCAAGTTTCGCGTTTTGGGCGACCGCGGTGAACTGTGGAACAGCGGCGTGATGGAGCCCGGCAGATCGGCCAGAGTCGATCTCGACGTACGGAATGTCGAAACGCTGGTTCTTATCGCCAGCCCGGTCGGCGGCGCTACCCGGTACAACCATGCCGATTGGGCCGACGCGAAGTTTGTCGTCACCGGCGACAAGCCCAAGGCCGTCGACCCGCCGGTTGAAGAGCCTGTCATCCTCACGCCGCCACCGTCGCCGGAACCGAGGATCAACAGCGCCCGAGTGTTCGGTGTGCGACCCGGGTCGCCGTTCCTGTACACCGTCGCGGCCACGGGCGACCGGCCGATGACGTTCGCCGCCGGGAACCTTCCCGCCGGGCTGGAACTGGACCCGGCAACGGGAATGATCAGCGGTTCTCTTTCCGAGCCCGGCGAACACCATGTGACGCTCGTTGCCGAGAATCGTCTTGGCAAGACCGAGCGCGACCTGCGTATCGTTGTCGGCGACAAGCTCGCGCTCACCCCGCCGATGGGCTGGAACAGTTGGTACTGCTTTCTCACGAGCGTTACCGACAAGATGATGCGTGACGCCGCCGACGCCATGGTCAACACCGGCATGATCAACCACGGGTACGTCTACGTCAACATCGACGACGCTTGGTCGATGAAGCCGGCGTCCGACGATCCGCTCCTGAACGGCCTCCACCGCGACGCAAACGGAATGGTCAACTCGAACAAGAAGTTTCCCGATATGAACGCGCTTACCGACTACATCCACGCGAAAGGGCTCAAGGCAGGGCTCTATACCTCTCCGGGAACCACAACGTGCGCGGGCTATGTCGGCGCGTACCAGCACGAAGAGCTCGATGCGCAACGGTTCGCGCAGTGGGGGTTCGACTTCCTGAAATATGACTGGTGTTCATACGGCCAGATCGCCAAAGACAGCAGCCGGGCCGAGCTGAAGAAGCCGTACCTGGTCATGAAAGCTGCGCTCGACAAGTTGGACCGCGACTTCGTCTACAACCTGTGCCAGTACGGTATGGGCGACGTCTGGGAGTGGGGCGCGGACGTCGGCGGCCACTGTTGGCGCACGACCGGCGACCTCGGTATCGCGACGAGCCTGTACGAGAACGTCATCACCTACGGGTTCTCCCACGATGGAAGAGAGCAATGGCACGGGCCGGGCCATTACAACGATCCCGACTACCTGCTGATCGGGTGGATACACTGGGAAGGCGCCTTGAGACCGACACCTCTAACGCCCAACGAGCAGTACACCCATATCACCTTGTGGAGCCTTCTTTCCGCGCCGTTGATATTCAGCGGCGACATGACCAAGCTCGACGCGTTCACGTTGAGCCTGCTCACCAACGACGAAGTGATAGAGGTTGACCAGGACCCGCTTTGCCGCCAGGCGGTCCGCGTCGCCTATACGGAAGACTGGCAGGTCTGGGCCAAGGAGATGGAGGACGGATCGAAAGCCGTCGGGTTGTTCAACGTCAGCGAGATCGGGATGACGGTCGGTGTCCAATGGTCCGATCTCGGTATCAGAGGCGGCTACCGGGTGCGCGACTTGTGGGGGCAGAAGGATATCGGCGTGTTCGCCGACCGGTTCGAGATGGACGTGCCCCGGCACGGTGCCGCGATGGTTCGTCTGTTTCCTGTGCAGTGAGAATTGAGAATTGAGAAGTGGGAAGGGCGAAGAGGGAAAATCGGGGGTTCGGGTTCCGGGTTCCGGGGTTTTCGATTGCGAGCACGAGGCGAAAAGCAGTCTTGAGTCTGTAGCCTTGAGGCTTTAGGTTGTAGACTGAAGACCGGGAAGTACGAAGGGCGTGGTGTCTTAGGAGGAGCGTTGCGAATGGAAGCTTCGATACGGTGGCTCAGAGCGAGTTATGTCGCAGGAGCTGTTGCCGATCTTGTCATCGGGATCCTTATATTGATACCGAGCCGGATGGGAGAGACGGAGTTCAGGTACGCTATGGGCGTTGGCGCAACGTTGGTGTTTGGCTGGACGGCGCTGCTGCTTTGGGCATATATGAAGCCTGTCGAACGGAAAGGGGTTCTGCTGCTTACCATCTTCCCGGTCATCACGGGCTTGATGGCGACGGGAATCTGGGCGGTGGCGTCCGGGTTCTTTCCGTTGCAGCGTATCGTTCCGACCTCGGTCCTGGGACTGGCGTTGATTCTGCTTATGGGGTTCAGCTATTTGAAGGCAAGGCGGGAAAGCGGCAGACGGTAGTCGGTAGACTGTAGACGGGGGAGGGAGAAGGGAGAATTAAGAAGGGTGAATTAAGAATTGAGAAGTAAGAAAGCAGGGGTTCGGGTTCCGGGTTCCGGGGGCGGCCGGAAACGCGGGCTAGTGGTCCAGCTCGCAGACCCGGGTTCGGTAGTGCAGGTAGTTTTCGAGGCTCACGTTGTCGGGCACGCCATGGTCGCACGTGGGAACGTACCCGCCCCGTTCTAGCATTGCCGGGATGATATATTCCAGATGCCTTTCGATAGCTTCCTTGTCCTGGGCAAGCACGCGTTTGTCGATGCCGCCGCTTATCACGAGGTTGGGGAACTTCTTGCCGATATCGACGACGTCGCACCCGCTGGCGACCTCGAACGGTGACATGACGTCCATTCCCGCTTCGACGTAGAGCGGAATGGCCGGTTCAACCCAGCCGTCCGAGTCGACTGAGAAGTACAGCTTTTGCTCCTGCCGTTGCCGCACGTTGCCTACCACGTCCTGATAGTACGGCACCAGGAACTCGCGCACCATGTCCGGCGAGATGAGCAGGCCGTGGTTGTAACAGATGTCTTCGGCAAGCGCCAAATCGTCGAGAACGATATGGTCCTGGACCTTCTCGAGCGCGGTGTTCATAAGCAAAGCCCACTGCCGCATCATATCGTGGATGAGGTCAGCCTTCTCGTGGAACGCGTAGAGCAGGTCGACGGGACCCATCAGCGCCCGCAGATACATGTAGCCGCCGATGATTCCCTGGCGGACCATGGTCCCTTCGCTGTCTCTGAGCCTGGCCGTTTGCTCGCACAACAGATCGAGATCCTCGTACCGTTGCGGGTTGGCCGGGTCGAGCCGTGGCATCACGTCCTCTTCCCAGTCTGTCCTGTCCGTTACGGGATGTTTGATGTACTCGGGCATGAACCCGTGCCTGCGACCTTTGAAGACGCGGAGCAGTCTGCCGGCCCAGTCCCTGATGATCTCCGTGTCACCTTCGCTCTTGACGACCTCTTCCTCGTAGAACGGGATAAACGGCGGCTCGCACCAGCCGAGATCCATGACGGTTATGGTAATAGGCGGCGGGTCGAAGTTGAACAGGTTCACCGCGAGGTAGTCGTCAGGCAGCCCCTCGTTGTTCCATCTCTCTATGGCCTCGTCCCAGATGTAGAACTCCATACGCACCAAATGGTCGACCGGTTCGAACTCGCACGTTGCTCGCAGACGCAGCCCGGAATTCATCTCGTTTCCTCTTCTCCTATCCCCGGGTTTGGTACGCGCGATGATACAGAGCCCGCACGGCGAGTGTCAAGCAGCTCTCCCAAATGTTTCGATAACGGGCACGAAAACGGGGCAGGGTCTTGTGCCAGGGCCGCATCATGTAGTAGCATACGCCTTCGGTGCAAGGGATACGAAGGAGAGAACCAAAATGGCTTTGACGCCTCGGATTGTCGGCAAGTACGAGCTGATGTACCGGCCGGGTCGAGACCGGTTCCCGGGACCGGACTCGGACCATCTGAAGGCCGGGCAGTGGTATGACGCCTGGATCGCGAACGACCACTCGTTTGTCCGCGACCGGGACGGCGTGTGGCACGGGTTCGGCATCATCAGCCCGGCGTGTCCCGGCCTTCACGAAGGCGCGTGGATGTCGTTCCACATCACGAGCCCGCCGTCGTCGACCGGGATTGAACTCGGAAAGCTGTGGACGGAACATCCCAAGGTGCTCACGCCTGCCGACCGGCCTGGAGAACGCAAAGAGCTGTATGCGCCGTACGTGGTGGAACGCGACGACCGGTACTACATGTTCTACGGGCCGCACGAGATGCGCCTGGCAGCCTCGACCGACCTCTTCCACTGGGAACCCCAGGGACCGCGGTTTGTTCAGGACGGCGTTACCCGCGACCCGTGCGTCGTTCGTATCGACGGCGTCTACCACATGGTCTACACCGCCGGCCAGTCCGTCTTTCTCAGAACGTCAAAAGACCTGGTCGCGTGGACCGACCCGCCGAAAGAGGTCTACCGTATGGACCAGGACGGGCTGCCCGAGTCGCCGGTGCTCGTCGAACGCGACGGCGAGTTCTACCTGTTCTGGTGCATCTACGACGGCACCAACACCGCCTACGACAACAGAACGTTCGTCTTCCGGTCACACACGCCCGACAACTTCACCCGCGCCGACCGGCTGCCGATGCTGCTCGCCCACTGTCCCGAACTCATCGAAGACGACACCGGCCAGTGGTACATCAGCAGCGCCGAATGGCCCGCCCGCGGGATAAGCCTCGCGCGGCTGGCCTGGGATTGAACGGCGGCGTTGTTGCCTGCCGTTTGCGCTCTAACGGTTTGGCGGTCGGTAGGCCGGCTTTCACGGTATTCCGTAGCTTGGGCATCCTGCCCAAGGCCTCTTGGGCGAGACGCCCAAGCCACGGAAACGTTGGGCGGGTGGGGGGGCCCTCTTCGCCTGCAACGTGATGTGGATTTCTCCGGGCGCTCTGGTGCATAATAGTGCCGCAGCGTTTGTTTGACGAGGCGGATTTGGCGACTGGGTTGCAGGGCCATAGTGGGGATTCGAGATGGTTATTGACGACACGATGACACAAGAGATTGTCGGGCGCGTCGTCGGGGTCACCGCGCCGGAGCGTATCATCCTGTTCGGGTCGGCTGCTGCCGGTGAGATGACCGGCGACAGTGACGTCGATCTGCTGGTCGTTGTCCCGCATGCCAGCAACGCTCGAGAGGAGAGTGTCCGAATTGGCAACGCACTTCGCGGTCTTGGATTCCCGTTCGATGTGATCGTGATGGCGGCAGAACGATTCGAGGAGACCAAGAACGTCATCGGCGGTGTTGCGTATCCTGTCAACAAGTACGGGAAGGTCATATATGAAGCCGCCTGAAGAGATCAAACGCGAGCTCGTTCGCCAGTGGTTGGACAAGTGTGCACGATCCCAAGTCCGCGATGGCTGCTTCTCATCCTAAGTCCGCCGCGGTGGCCGAAGGATCTCCTGCTCGGGACAGGCTGACGCAATAATGGAGTTTCTTCACTTCGTTCAGAATGACACAAACGGGAAGTGCTACCGGCGAAACGTGCGCAGTTACTTGCGCCTCCTGCGTAGCTTGGGCATCCTGCCCAAGGCCTCTTGGGCGAGACGCCCAAGCCACGGAAACGCAGCAAGATTTCCGGGATGGACGCGGTTGTATCCGGAACAGGGAAAGGCGGGGAAGCAGGAGCCAGTAGTCAGTTGCTAGTTGTTAGTTGTTAGTGACGGGGGACGGAGACGGAATCGTTGATAGCAGGGAGGGAATTGGAATGAAGAAGACGGTATCGCGTGTTGGGTGCGTTTTGCTGGTGCTGGCGTTGTGCGGGTCGTGCATTGTCATACAACGGCCGGGCACGGTCTCCTCGTACAACGTGGTGGCGTTCGGTGCGCGAGGCGACGGTGAGACGAAGGATACGGCCGCCGTGCAGCGGGCTATCGACACGTGCGCCGACGTCGGCGGCGGCACGGTGTATTTCGGGCCGGGCACGTACCTGTGCGGGAGCCTGCACCTTCGCAGCGGGGTGACGTTGTGGCTCGACGCCGGCGCGACCGTCAAAGGGAGCACGGAACGCAGCGATTACGACGAGTACGAGAAGCTCGGGTTCAAGAACGACGCCGACCACGAGACGACGTACTTTCACTACGCGCTTATCTGGGGCGAAGACGTCGAGCGTATCGGTATCGTGGGAGAGGGTACCATCGACAGCAACCGGAAGAAGCGCGGCGGTCCCAAATCGATCGCGCTGAAACGGTGCCGGTTCGTACAGATCAGGGGGATACACATTATCAACGCGCCGAACTACGCTATAAGCATGCTCGGCACGGATAGCGTGAACATCGACGGGGTCACGATACTCAACGCGCACTGCGACGGGATCGACCCGGACTCGTGCCGCAACGTGCGCATCTCGAACTGCCATATCGAGTCGTGGGACGACGCTATTGTGCCGAAAGCGAGCTTCTCGCTGGGCGAACGGCGGTCGTGCGAGAACATCACGGTCACGAACTGTTACCTGTCGACGGCCTGCAACTGTTTCAAGCTCGGTACGGAGTCGGGCGGCGATTTCAAACGTATCGCGGTCAGCAACTGCGTCATGTCGGGACTGAAAGGGCGGCGGCCGGCGACGAGCGGGATCGCGCTCGAGACCGTGGACGGGTCGAACCTCGACGGCGTGGTCGTCTCGAACGTGACGATGAGGGACGTGCGCGCGCCGATATTCGTCCGGTTGGGCAACCGCGGCCGCGATATGGAGACGCCCGTTCCGGGCACGTTGAAGAACGTCATGATCAACAACGTCGTGGCGACGGGTGCGTCGCTGGCGAGTTCCGTGACGGGCATCCCGGGACACGACGCGGAAGACGTCACGTTGTCGAACATCAGGATCAGCTACGCGGGCGGCAGCGCGTACCGGCCGGCCGGCGAACCGGTCCCGGAAGCGGTCGGCGGGTATCCAAGCGCGGACATGTTCGGCGCGTTGCCGGCCTACGGTCTGTACTGCCGCCACGTGGACGGGCTCACGCTGTCCAACGTGCAGGTGTCGTTCCCCGAAGGGTCCTGGCAGCGGATACCCGGCCATGCCGTGGTCTGCGACGACGTGACCGGGCTCGATATTGAAGGGTTGCGCGCGAAACCGGTCGGCGACGGTGCCGCGTTGGTGCGGTTCGTCAACGTGCGCGACGCGATTGTGCGCGGATGCAAGGCCCCGGAACGCACGAACGTCTTTCTCGAAACGGCCGGACCCGACACCGGCAACGTCAGCCTCACCGGCAACGACCTGACCCGCGCCCGAACCGCGTTCGTCCTGGGAAACGACGTGGACCCCGAAGCCGTGACGGTTCAGAGATAGGGTATGTTCTGAGACGCCTCCCGTCTGCCGGCTACAGTCTACCGTCTGCTGCATCTAACGACTAGCAACTAGTCACTGACTACTGCCTTGAGCCACTGACTACTGCTTTGTGCTTGACACAACTCTCGGCCTTTGTTACAATGAAATCGCCAAATACATAGGAGTTGAGAGACTAGCTGGGCGGCCAATCTCCCTTGGGAGGATGATCGTTCGCAGGTTCTTGGGCGAGGGGCTGCCATGATAGGCTGGCAAGAGCAATGTGAAGGCCAGCAAGAGGCGGATAATGGTTTTGCTTCCAGTGTCACTGACCTGTTCCAGAGCTTCTATGCGTAGTCAAGAGATCGTGCTCCGTGTCCCGCAAGTGACCAAAGGAGCAAGACAGGCTTTTCCATAGCATGTCAGGAAGCTGAATTCTGGACGGTTTGAAATGTCATTTACCCCAGACTATATAGAAGCGGTCGCCAGCCTTTGGAAACTAGTCGCTGCCCTGGTGCTTCTTGTCATTGTCTATCTTTTCCGGAAGCCGCTCGAAGCCTTACTGGACAGGCTCACTCGGTTCCGAGTTCGCAGAGGCGATGCCGAGATCGTAGCCGAGGGACCAGTGAAAGGCGACGAATCAGAGTCGGACGCTGAACCCGTTGCCGAGCAAGTGGCCGAGAAGGGGCCGGAGCGAAAGAGTGAGGAAACAGCCGCCCCCCAAGTAGACGACCCGAAAGAGTGGTTCCGGAACATGCTTGATGCGTTTAAGAAAAGGCGATTTGAAGAAGCCGATAGGGCCTTTGAGACGCTGAAGAGACTCCGGACAGACCATAACGAGCGTATTAAGGACCAGGCAACATACTTTGTGTGCAGGTTTCGGTACGCGCGGGATGAGTCTGCCTTCGACAGACTGAATTCGCTATCTGAAAACAAAGAGACACGCCCTTACGTGCTCTCTTCGGTTGCTTTCTGCCACGAACAATCGAAGGACTTCAAAAGGGCCGCAGAAGCGTATGGAAGGGCCATAGAAGCAGTCTCCTCGGACGAAGACCGAGCACGATACACAGTATCATTGGCGCAATGCAAAATGGAGTTGAGTCAAACCGCCGAGGGACTGCAAGTGTTACTACGCGCGCTCGCCGAAGTTTCTTCCCCAGAGGCCAAAGCAACCCTATATGGTGGAATTGCGTCACTGGAAAAGGCACTAGGCAACCTGGAGATGCGTGCAGTCGCCCTGGAAAAGGTCGTCGAGTACAAGCCCGGGGATACGAGCGCCCGCTTCGATGCCGCATTCGCTCTGAGCGAAGTAAGGCTATCTCATTTGTCGGCCATGAACTACGACACGCTCTTGCGATTTCATCCCGAGAATGCGAGCGCGCTGAACAACCTCGGTGTTGAATGCGAGACCTTGGGCATGCCCGTTCGGTCAATCTCTTTTTACAGGGAGGCTGTGAAACACAACCTAACGCTGGCAATGGCGAATCTTGCTAACCGTTACCTAAAGGAAGGATTGGTGGAGGATGCTGAGTCACTTCTCGAAAAAGCAAAGCAGGAAAAGGAACTCCACCCAAACGTCGGCCGGGCAATTGCTGCCGCGTCCGACAAGAGAACAGAGGAGGAAAGCCGGTGGGAGACTGTGCTCAATATCGGGGTGAAGCAACAGCAGTTCCTCCACTCCTTCGCAGACGCGTATTTCTTGGGGGGGCAAGCAACAACTCCATTCGCAGGTGATTGGAGCCTTTCTAGCGGGGAATCCCTGATCATCACACAGGACGGCGAAAAGATCTCCGCCGAGTGGGAACAGGACCAGCTCAAGCGAAGGCTAAAAGGAACCGCCCGCAATCGAGGTGCGAAAGTCAGGATACGGAAATGGGAATCCTATTCGACCGGCCTAGGCGGTCGCTTTGTGAACCCGACTACTGGGTACGCCTATGTTGATCCCAATCTCTCAGAGTTGCGTATCATGACGGTCCTAGAAAAGGAATTGGTGGTGTGGTGGCTCTCGAAGAAGCCAAAACGCTGAGAGTATCAACAACGGTTGAAACTGGGGTGCCCTTTCGGCGGGGGTAGCTAGACGAAAGGTCCCGAAACTGACATCCGGGATGGTCCTCCGTTGGGCTGCTCCGCGTGTGGACCGATAGGGTCCGCAGGTTATAAGAGGTTTTACGGGAGTGACTCGCCCGCCAAAAGAAGCTTACATCGACGAATTCGGAGATTCTTCTTTGGAGACATTGAAAGATGGTGTCTCGACACATTTCATTGTGACGGCCGTGATTGCCGATCCGACTGACAGACGCGGAATAGAATCGCAGCTCCGGGAGACGAGAGATAAGTACTTCCCGCGTGGCGAAATCAGGTCGGCTACGGTAGGCCAGAGTGACCGAAGGAGGCTGCAAATTCTAGTCGAGCTGGTTCGACCCAGATATTTCATTTGCTCGCTTGTAGTCGACAAGAGGGAAATAGAGTCGGAGGGCCTTCGATACAAGCCCACTTTTCAAAAGTTCATGCACAGCTTGCTCTATCGCCAGCTTTTCCCGACGTTTCCTTCATTAAGGGTGTACGCGGACGAGCACGGAAGCAGAGAGTTTATGGACGGTTTTGCGCAGTATGTAAGCGAGACTTATCCCTCCACCGCAGATGATCAATACGAGTTAGACTTCCAAACGTATTTGCCTAAGCTGAAACACCCTGCGAAGAGATTTATGTTCGGCTTTGTCGACAGCAAATCGAGCTTGTTAGTTCAACTTGCGGATTTTATTGCCGGAACCCTTGGGAGATGCTTCGATGAGAAGAAGCGCTCGCCGAGAGCGAGAGACTTCATGAATGTTCTGGGGAACAAGATTTCGTACATCAAGCAGTGGCCAAAGGATATGCCCTCTTATACCACAGAAGTGTTGGCGGAGCAGGCAGATGAATACGCACCAATTATAGCAGAGCTTTCCTGTAGCCTAGCGAAACAGTTCATAAAGGACAACGAACGTTCTAACCACCCAATTGTGCAAGATCAGGTGGCGTGCGTGGAGCTCCTCTTGTTCCAGTTTAGATACATTGACGCAGGAAAGTACATTCCAGGTGTTGAGCTGATTAAGCAGCTTAGCTTGGGGGCAGCCCAAGAGAGAGATGAGCGTCACCTCCATTCAAACGTAATAGCCAAACTGCGCGACCAACGAATTCCCATATGCTCAACCCGACGGGGGTACAAACTTGCGGCAACTATGCATGACCTACACGACCTTGTGGACCATAAGAACGGCATCATTCAGCCCATGCTTATGCGTTTGAGATATCTGAGAGAACAGTATCTTCTTAAGACAGGAAACAAACTAGACATTCTTGATCAACGCAAGTACGAGCACCTGAGGGATGCAATAAGCACTCTTGCTGGTCACGACGCTTAGAACACCGCAACGGGCTCCATGGTGTTCTTGGGCTTGCCGGCACCATTTGTTGCGTCAGGTCTCATTTCAACAAAGTAAAGAGCGCTGTCATATGTCCCCGAAGAAGAGTAGGAGCTCCTCCAGAGCACCGAAACCCTTGCCCTGTCCGTTCTGCGGGTGTCCGAAGATCTACACACATCGACAGAACACCTCAAACAAGTTGCCCGTCAAGAAGCGTGACCGGGTAACTGGACGGGTCAAGAAGGTGTACGAATACCGTGTTCTGGGATACCGCGTCGGCTGCTCATTCTGCAACACGCGGATTGAGCGACCGGCTGTGGGCAAGGCGAATCCCCAGAAACTGCGCAAACAGACTATCGAGGTATGGAACACGCGCCCCGAGGTGGGGCTTATCCCAAATGCGGAGGGCCTCTACGCTTGCCCTTTGTGCGGCAGCTCAGACATTCAGATTCGCGCCATAGCGGAAACGACCCCATGGGTTAGAACACCGTTCATTGCTGATACCGTCACGTGTGCGGCCTGCGGCTTAATGACCCTACCGCGTGCCCCTGGCGGTGAGGAGTTGATGCAAGAAGACTTCCTACAAGCCTGGAACGCTCGCCAGACTAAGGCAGACTGGGAACTGCTCTGGGAAGCTTCGGAGCCCGCGCGTAAGGCTGACTATGAACAGTGGCGCGTGGCGGCACTGTCTGAGTTCCGACGACTCTTCCAGCAAGACACGGACTCCGAATTCACCTGATTGCCTGGTTGTTTCTCATTCCCGTTTTGCCTTCGGTACTTTTGCTTTTTGTTTTTGACTCGGGGCAGGGGGACGGTTACAATGGGTTCGGAAACGGACTGCCGGGTCGGGCGGGTTGAGGGGTTGACCGTTTAGCAGGGAACGGATAGGAAAGCGCGCAGAAGAAAGGAGGCAATCTAATGGACCATGCACTTATTCTAGCTGGTATTGTGTTGTTGCTCCAGCCCATCGCTGCTCTTGCCGATAGTGCCGAGTACCGCGTGAGCGCGGCGAAGGGTCCTTACTTCTTGTGCGACGACCGCGTCACGGAGGACCGCTGGCTCATGGAGCGCTTCGTGGCGCCGCTGCAGAAACACAGCGGCAATCCGTTGGTCGTGAAAGAGTACGATTGGGAGGGCACCGGACCGCTTATGGGCGGTTCGGTGTTGTATGATCCGGAGGATGGGTTGTTCAAGATGTGGTACTGCGTCTGGAGCCGCCACAGGTATTACAACAAGCTGCCCTTCTCCTACAATGTCTGTTACGCAGAGTCGAAAGACGGCATTCAGTGGGAGAAGCCGGCGCTCGGCGTGTTCGAGCGCGAGCCGGATCCGCGCAACAACTGTATTTGGTTGGGTACGGACAAGACCCAGAACATCGACGTCTGCCTCAATCCGTGTCCCGACAAGTATCCCGGTAAGTTCCTGGCCATCCACAACCAGAAGGGCGGGGTTTTTGTCTCCTATTCCGAAGACGGCAAGACGTTTACGTTCCTTCAAGACGCGGCGGCTATCCGGTATCACAGCGATACGCACAACAACTTTGTGTATGACGAGGTTCGGGATCGGTGGCTGTTGTTCTGTCGTCCGCGCGCTTACGCCGGGGACCACAAACGGCGTGTGTCCATGCAGAAGAGCAAAGATCTGCGGCAGTGGACCCATGAACGCACCATTCTTGTCCCGACCGAGACCGAAAAGCCGGAGTTCTACGGTATGGGCGTGTTTCGGCGCGGCGACCTCTTCTGGGGTGTGCTCAAGGTGTACGACCGCGCAACGGGATTCATGCACGCCGAATTGGCGTGGAGCGGCGACGGAGAACACTGGAACCAGGTGGCTACGCATCCGGCGTTTCTCGGACGTGGCCCCGAGGGGGCGTGGGACCACGGCATGGTCCTGGTCGCGGAAAGTCCGGTGATCGTCGGCGACGAGGTGCGGTTCTATTACGGGGGCACCGACCACGATCACAACAGCAAGACAAGAACGGCAGCGGTGGGCCTGGCCACAGGCGAACTGGACCGCCTCGTGGGGCTGCGCCCTTCGGGTGACGCGCCGGGATATGTACTGACGCGGCCGCTACTGCACGACGAAGCAGAACTCTTCGTCAACGTCGTCGTTCCCGGAGACGGCGGGTCGGTTCGGGGGGAACTCCGCGATGATGACAATCACGTGCTGGAGGGATTTTCGCTCGATGACAGCGACCCGGTGAATACCTCGGGCTACGCACAGCCGATGACGTGGCAGGGGCGGTCTATTGGAGCAGCCCCCTCCACAGAAGTCCGCATCCGGTTTGAGGTCACGAACGCGCAGATCTTCGCGTTTGATTACGGAAGATAGCCGCTAACCGGCGGCGTTCAACTGCCCAATTGCCGCTGCACCTAAGCAGGATGTTTTCGATGCATTGCCAACCCCGTTCTACCCTTTCGTCAGCGGCAAATCCGGTGTTGCAGTAGAGCTGTGGTGAGAAATGCGTGCTACGTGAGTCCGGGGATGTTGATACCGAGGTTGCCGGTGATCTTGCCCATCTCTTCGGCGACCATCTCCTGGACGCGCCGTAACGCTTCGTTGGCGGCGGCGACAACAAGGTCCTGGAGCATCTCGACCTCTTCGGGCGTGGCGACTTCGGGATCGATCGTCACGGAGACTATCTCCTGTTTGCCGTTGGCGACGACGGTAACCATGCCGCCGCCTACGGTTGCCTCGACGGTCTTCGCCGCGAGCTCTTCCTGGACCTTGGCCATCTGAGACTGCATCTTCTGCGCTTGCTTCAACAGGTTTTTCATTCCTTTTGCCATGGTACCGTTCCCTCCGCAACAGCTATCTGTCGTGTACGGCGACGATCTCGCCGCCGAACGTATCGCGCGCCGCCTTGACCCTTGAGTCGGACGCCGCTTCGTGCAGTTTCCGGTCCTTTTCTTCCGCTTCCAGCTTCTTTTCCGGCGGCGCCGGTTCGGGCGCGATATGTTCCTCGCCGCCGAGCCGGCATTCGAACCGCATCTCGCGGCCGGCTATCTGCGAGAGCTGCTTCTCGATAAGCGCGCGCGTGCTCGGTTTCTCGAGACAGTCTTTGAAGAAGCCCCGGTTGCTGCCCACCTCGACCACAAACGTGTCGTCTTCGATCCCGACGGGCCGCGCGTGTGCCAGGAAACTGTGCACGGTCATCTTGACTTTGCCCATAACTTTCAACAGTTGTGGCCAGATATCGGTCGCGTCCCCAGGCGCGTCTGCGGGTTTCTGTTTGGGTTTTCTCGACTGCCGTCGCGACGTGGCCGGCGCGGCTTCCTGCGCTTCAGTCTGTGGAACGGCCGCAACGCCGCCCGCGGTTTCCGGTACGGTACCGAGCGCGGCAAGCTTCTCGAGCACCTTCTCGAGCGACACTTCGGCACCGAGCTTCGCCATCCGTATCAGGAACACCTCGACGGATGTTCTGACCGAAAGCGCCGTCTTGAGTTGGTACGAGAGGGCCGCAGCGCCTTCGACCATCGCGAGAAGGTCTGTCAGCTCGAACTCGGCGGCCAGCGTCGCCAACCTGTCGGTCTCGTCTTTCGGAGCGGGTACGAGCTTGCCGTCGCCCGTCACCTTGACAACGAGCAGATGCCGGAAGTAGTCGGCGAGCTCTTTGACAAACAATGTGAGCTCTTTGCCGTCCGCCACAAGCTTCGCGACGGTCTCGAGCTGTTTCGACACGTCCCTGTCGGCGACGGCCTTGCTGATCTCGTACAGAACGGGCCACTCGATGCTGCCGAGCACCGCGTGGACGTCGTCCTGGGATATCTCCTTCTCGCAGAACGATAGGAGCTGGTCGAGCACGCTTTCGGCGTCGCGCATCGACCCTTCGGCAGCGCGCGCGATGGAATAAAGCGCCTGCTCGTCGAACGCGAACCCTTCAGCGGTACATATCGCAGCAAGGCGTTCGACGATATCGCGTTCGGCGATGGTCCGGAAATCGAACCGCTGGCAGCGTGACAGGATGGTTGCGGGTATCTTCCGCGGTTCGGTGGTCGCGAAGATAAACTTTGCGTGCGGCGGCGGTTCCTCGAGCGTTTTGAGAAGCGCGTTGAACGCCGAGACAGAGAGCATATGCACTTCGTCGATAACGTAAATCTTGTATTGGCCTCGTGTGGGGCTGAGCCTGATGTTGTCTCTCAGCTCGCGCACGTCGTCGACGCTGTTGTTGGACGCGCCGTCGATCTCGATGACGTCCATGGACGACCCGGCAGTGATCTCGGTGCAGTTGGGGCACTTGTTACAGGGGTTTTTCGCAGGACCCTTCTCGCAGTTGAGCGCCTTGGCGAATACGCGGGCTGTCGTTGTTTTGCCTATCCCGCGCGGCCCGACGAAAAGGTACGCGTGCGCGGTCCGGTCGTTACCGATAGCGTTCTGGAGCGTGCGTGTGACGTGCTGCTGGCCGATGATATCCTCGAACACTTGCGGGCGCCACCGGCGCGCCACGACAATATACGACACTAGTCCACCCTTTCATGTTCTGCACCACGAGAGCTTATAAAATGGCTCGTGCGCTCAGCTTCGAACCCGGCTCCAGAGCGGTAGCCAGGCAGTTAGCTCCAACCAGGCTGGCCCACGGCACCTACAGAATTTTGCCTGCGGCTGCTCCCTTCCGGGCCTGACCGGATTCAGCAACTCCGCACCGCGTGGGACCCGGCCTTCAACACCACTTACCCGGCCCCAGACCAATGAAGCGAAGGATCCTCAACCTGAGACGTCGACCTCGCTAAAGCGGATTGCGAGCTAGAGGGCACCGCTAACTCCCCGTCTAGCACGAGCCATCTCAAGAGAGTATGTTTTCAGTTGTCTACAGTTCGACTACAATTCTAACCGAACGCACCCGCAATTTCAACCTGGGCATTTGCGCTGTGGACGTTTCCCTTCGCAATACCGCGAACCCCATCTCCAGAGACGGCCGATGAATCGTTCCGACGCGTGTAGGGGCACGGCGCAGAAGCAAGGTCAGGGGCCGGCAAGATGCCGGCGCTACCTTCACCCTCGTTTCATGTCGCAGACTGCGTTGTGGTCAGCGGCGGAACTCGTCGGCGTTGATACCGAGCTCGCGCAGCTTCTGCTGCAGGCTCTGGCGTAGTAGTTTGAGGGCGGCGGCGGTACGGGACACGTTGCCGCGGTTCTCGGCGAGCTTCGAGGTGATAAGTTCCGTCTCGAACTCCTGCACCATCTGTTTCTTGGCCTCGGCAAACGATGCGCCCGGCTCGTACGTCCACGGTTTCGCGGGTCCGATATGCGGTCCTTTGACCTCGGCAGGCAGGTGTTCGGGCATGAGCACCGGCGAATCGGTCAGCACGACGCACTTCTCGATGACGTTGCGCAGCTGGCGGACGTTGCCGGGCCACGGGTACTCGATGAGCACCTTTAACGTTTCGGGCGCGATATCCGTCATGGGCCGACGATGTTTCGCACCGAACTCCTGGACGAACGCCTGCACGAGCGGGACCATATCCTCGCTGCGAAGCCGCAGGGGCGGCAGGTTGATATCGACAACCTTCAGCCGGTAGTACAGCTCTTCCCTGAACGTGCCGTTCTTTATCTTTTGTTCGAGATCCTGGTTTGTCGCGCTTATCAGGCGCACGTCGACGCAGATGGTCTCGGTGCCGCCGAGCCGTTCGAACCGCTGCTCCTCGAGGATGCGCAGCACCTTCGCCTGCGTTCCGGGAGCCATATCGCCGATCTCGTCGAGAAACAGCGTGCCGCGGTCGGCGACCTCGAACTTCCCTTCGCGCCGGGTTACCGCGCCGGTAAACGCGCCCTTCTCGTGCCCGAACAGCTCGCTCTCGATGAGGTTCTCGGGTATGGCGGCGCAGTTCACCGATACGAACGGTTTTCTCTCTCGCGACCCGCGTCGATGGATCTCGCGGGCAACCATCTCCTTACCGGTACCGCTCTCGCCGGTGATGAGCACGGGCACATCGCTCTGGGCGACCTTCTCGATCAGTTCGAAGACGCGCTGCATCGGCTCGCACGTGCCGATCATCTCGCCGTACCGGTCGCGAGCGAGCAGTTCAGAACGGAGCCGTTCGTTTTCGCGCTGGAGCACGATCTTTTCGAGCGCGTGCGCCGCGACCATGCGCAGCTCATCGAGCTCGTACGGTTTTGCGAGATAATCGTACGCGCCGCGTTTCATTGCCTCGACGGCTATCTTCTCCGACCCGTACGCGGTCACCATGACGACGAGGGGCGGGTTGTCGAGCGCGACGATCTTCTCGAGCGCGGCCATCCCGTTCATCCCGGGCATGTTGATGTCCATGAAAACGAGGTCTGGGCGTTCGCGTTGAATTGTCTCGAGTGCCTCTCTGCCGTCGGCCGCCTCGATCAACTCCGGGCCAAGCTGCGCCAGGACCTTGCGCATCCCGTACCGCGCGGCCTTCTCGTCGTCAACGATCAGAATCGCCAGTTGTTCCATCCGTTTGTTCTCCGTTCGGCAGTGCTTCAAACGCGCTGGAAGGCAGCACGACCGTGAAGACCGAGCCGCCATCCGATTCGACTGATATTGTACCGCCAAGCTCATCGACGCGCTTCTCCACGTTGGCAAGCCCGAGCCCCGTGCCTTCCCTCTTGGTGGTGTAGAATGGTTCGAATATCAGTTGCCGGTTCTCGTCGGGCACGCCCGGACCCGTGTCGCGGACAACGAGAGTGAGCGATTGTGCGTCGCCTCTCGAGGCGGTCACGGTCAGACAGCCGCCGTCGGGCATGGCCTCGATAGCGTTCAGCATAAGGTTGAAACATATCTCGCGCACGGCCCCGCTCGCATGTCCCAACACGAGAACCCGGGCATAGTCGTCCAGGCTGACCTCGAGCTCGACGTTCTGTTGCGATGCCATATGGTGCAACACCACTGTGTTGCCTTCGACCACATCGGTAACGCTTGTCTCGTCATCGAGAGCGGAATCCGGTTTGGCAAACGCCAGTAGTTGTGTGAGCGAATGTGAAAGGCGGTCGATCTCGCCCGCAACGACGTCGAGATCCTGCCGGTGCGGATCAGCGTCCGGCAGATCCTCGCGCATCACCGCAACGACGGTCTTCATTGCGCTGAGCGGGTTGCGGATTTCGTGCGCTACGCCGGCAGAGAGTTGACCGAGGCTCAGCCATTTCTCTGCGTCGTACGCTTCGCGTTCGAGATGCATCTTCTCGGAGAACAGTCGCGCGTTCTCGACGGCGCTGACGATGTGGTTGCCGAACACCTGTAGCAGCTCGATCTCGTCGGGCGAGAAGTTGCGTTTGAGCAACCGCCGGCCTATCGCGATGAGCCCAACGAGCTCGCGTCCCTTCCTGATGGGTATGACCGTAGACGCCCGCAACCGCCGCATCTGTTCAATAATGGTGGGCTCGGCGAGATCGTCGATAAAGATGCATCTTCTCTTGCGGTCCGAGAAATGGGAGACGATATCGGAGATCTCCTCGATATCGACGGTGGCGGTCCCGGTCCATGTTGGTCCGTGGTCGCGCATGACGATAGCGACGTGTTCCGCGCCGATAGCGGCGGCAAGCGATTCGGCAATATAGTCAAGGAGATCGGACTCGTCGGAAGTCACCTTGCTGGCGATATCCTCGCTGAGCGCTCCTATACGTTCGCGCGAGAGGATGTTGACTTTGAATACCAGCTTGTCGAAGACGAAGCCCAGCGCGTCGCTCATCGGTCGATACAGAAACGCGAGCACTATGACGATAAACGCCTCGACGGCGCTGAAGTTGAAGTCGTAGACCTGCTGTATGTAGTCGCCGAGCGGCCGGACGCCGAAACAGTATATCGAGATGAAGATGACGGCGACCATCGACAGAACCAGGCTGCGTTTCATGACCATGTTGAGTATGTTGTATCGCAGGACGTAGTACGAGAAAAGCAGCGTCGGCAGCAGCGACGATAGTTTTGTTGCGATGCCGAGATAGACGCCGACGTACGGGATGAGGCGGAATCCCAGCACGTGGGTTGCGCCGCCCAGGACCATCATCCCGATGAAGACGTGGCCGAGCAGGTCAAAGAAGCTCTTTTCGTCTTCGGACTTGGCACGGCGTGCGATGCGTCTGCACAGGTAGATCGAAAGGACAAGACAGGCGGCCGACCAGAACGCAAACGGTACTGTGTAGACCCTGCGTGTCGTCAACTCCTGAGCGGAGCGAGTCAGCGTGGTCCAGATCACGAACCAGGCGCCGGGAACCATGGGGAGGTAGATTGCCAAGAGCATGCCGTGGTACTGTCTGCGCCGCATGCGGCCGCGTCGCTGCAGGAAGAAGACGATCAGCGTATGGACGAGCAGCGTCGGCATCAACAGCATGCCCATGGCCGCGACCAGGCCGAAGATATCGACCGGGAACGTTATGCGCTCGCCCGTTATGACGCGCGCCGAGAGTGTCGCGAACCAGCCGGCGTGCCACATCAGCACCGAGACGACGAGACCGAGAAACACGATGTCCTGCCGGGCGCGTTTGCGTCGAATCATGCTGCCGAGCAGGGCAGCGTGGAGCGTGGTCCCGAGCAGAAACCCTATAAGCTCGACTATCTCGTACAGGAACATACTAGCCGCTTTTCCCTTCCGCCGCGGCGGAATCTTCTGCGAGACGTTTCGGATCAAGCTTGTACCTGAGCCGCTTGATTCGGGTTCTAAGACGTCTCGCCTCTCGAGGCTCCAGCTTCTTCAAAGCCGCTATTAGCAGATCACGCCGCGCTTCGTGTTCTCCATGAGTTTTTGCCCATTCGAGAAGTGCAGGAGGCAAATCCGTTGAGGCGAGCAGTTGGTTCAGCTCCTCCGACACCTGCTTCAGCTTTTCCTCCATTTGGCGTTTCGTCTGTTCCAGGGCCTCTTGGGAGATTTCTTCTCCGTCTGGCTTGGCTCCGGACAGGGCCAAGATGGCTTCGGGCTCATCGCCTGTATAGCTGGACAAGTGAAGGTGCGCGTACAATATGTTGAGGCGCCGGAACGCTTTCCTGTCTTCGTCGCTGAGCTCGTCCTCAAGCTTGTCCATCGCTGTTCTCTTTTCCAACATGTCTTGCTCGTACCAATTCTCCATATCCATCAATTCATTCCGCCACTCGAGAAGGGGATAGCGTGTTGCAGCGTCGCCCACAAGAGCAAGATACTCAGTTTCGAGAGACTCCAATTCGGCCTGGAGCTCCTCTCTAGCGTAAGCACCCGCCGGCAAGGAGAAGACCAGCAATGCGACTACAGAACAGAGACAACCCAACACGCAGACGGCAAGGCTTCTTCCAGCATTCGCACGTTCCAACGTAGTCATTGGTTTACCTCCTTCTTCGTATTGACATTCGGGACTTTGCTCGTGGCAACCCTGAAGCCGTAGCCGATACTGTAATACATGCGAAAACCGCATTTCGTGCGGTATGCGGGCTCACTGTATGCGCCCCCGATCTCGCTCGGCATCGTTAGTCGGATTGGATGATTCCTGTGCCTTCATCTACGCTCCTTCCATAGTGTCCGAACTGACGCCGGCATATGGATATAATAGCAGATCAGAGGCCGCGGATTCGAAGCGCGACCGGCAGCACCGCCCGGTGCGAAGCCCTGCCGGTTCGACAGTCTCGCGCAGGCGTATCGCGCTTCCCTGTCACTCTTCTTCATCGGGATTGGCAATTATGTTGTGGTACCGTCCCATCCAGTACGGCATCAGAAAGAATGCGCCGTCATCCTCGGCCATGCCGTCGCTGCCGCCGTCGAGCTGGTAGGGGTTGCCGTTCCATTTCATGACTCGTCGTTCGTCGACGGGCAGAGCGCGTGTCGACTGAATCTCTCCGAAACGGGTGAGGCGCTCGTCAGTCTCGACATCGGCACGGTGGCTGTTGACAATGGTCCATTCGATTGTTGACATCGGCACGTCCTGTAGCTCCTTCACGGTAAGTTCGGCGTCGCATGGCTCGCCGGTGCCTGCACCGTAGACGAAGTTGAAGAACGCGCTTCGTTCGGGCCGCTCGATCTTCCAACTGCGCCTCACGCTCTCTTCGTACATCATCCTGAGCGCGGGATCTTCCTCGATCACCAGGAGCGGGTAGTACGCCACGAACGCGAGCTCGTCGTCCGAGTGGTTCACCTCGGGGAGGGTGAGCTTCTGTCCGATAGTGTTGCGCGCGTACTCGTAGCCGTCGATCAGCTCGCGCGCGGCGTCTTCGTACTTGAGATCGCCGGTGATATGGTACGCTACCTTCAGGTGGGAGAGAATCTCGAGCGAGTTCAGACCTTTTTCGATGGCCCAACGCGGAGTGAGCAGATCCTGTGGCCCCCAGTGCCCCCACCGTGTCGGCTCGCCGTCGACGTCTATGAGACAATACTCGTTCTCGATGATATGGTCGGTCATCCTCCTAACGAGACCTTCTATCCTCGCTCGCTCGCTGTCGTCCGCGACAAGGTCGTGGTATATGTAGTAGGCAAAGTAATGGCCGTCGATCTCGTCGCTCGACGTGTCGCCTTTCCAGTCCCATTTCCCGTCTTCGCTGAGATGCCATTCGCCGCCGTGCCGCGCGCCCTGGCCGGCCTCTTCGATTGCGCGTGCGGGGAACCCGGAGATAGGCGTGACCTCCTCGAGCCACATCATCGCCTCGACGCTCCGTTTGGCGTTTTGGCGCGCTTCGGCGTCGCCCGTCACCGCGTACCTGAACGATTCGGCCGCGACGTAGAAGGACGTCCAGAGCCCGTCGTTATCGCTCACACCGTACGTGCTCGTGGTGACGTCGCCGGGTTTCGCAAGGTGGCTGGCCGTGACAAATCCCATCCTGCTGTGGCGCGCCTGCACCCGCTCGGTGAAATAGGCCGCCTTCTCGTCGAGCGTCATCTCCCGGTAGTATATGCTGTTTACGCCCGCCTCTGTGGCGATCCAGACCGTTCCGTCTCGGCCGACGGCTATGTCGGAAACGCGGTCTCCCGACAGCCAGCGTTTTCCGGCGCGGTAGTCCCACTCGCCCCTGAAGTACCGCACAGCGCCCCGTGCGGTCCCACACCAGACTTCGGCTTTGGGTCCGGTCGCGACGCAGGTCACGTCCGCGTAAGGCATAGGCCTGTTGTCATTGTCTTTCGGCGTTGACCACGCCGTGCCGAGATGGAGCGCCTGCGCCCCAAGTCGTGTGCCCAGCCAGAGCGTATCGCGGGCGCCGACAGCCATCCCGCGCACGTCGTTGCTCAACAGCGGCCCGGCAGGCTGCTCGTGGAAACGCTCGATCTTCATCTCCGATACCCTGTGCAGCCCGTTCGACGCGGCCACCCACATCGTGGCGCCTTTGTCGAAGACGATATCGCGGACTTCACCCAGCCCGGCATACCGTTCGCGCGACCAACCGGCGCCGTCGCCGCGATACAGCCCGCGCCGGGTTCCCACAAACACGTCGCCGTCAGGTGCGACAGCGATACACCGCAGGGGTAAAGCGCTGCCCGAGAAACCGGGACCGTACTGTGCCCATTTGGTGCCGTCAAAGGCGTAGATACCGGTCCGGCACGCGGCCCAGAGCCGTCCTTTCATGTCGCAGTGCAACGCCCGGACGTCCACGTCCGAAAGGCCGTCCGCTTTTGTCCAGCTCCGCCACGCGCCGCGGCTGAACGAGGAAACGCCAGAGGCCGTGCCGAAATAGACGGTTCCTCCGACGTCGACAGCGAGGGACCGGACGTCGTTGGAAGCAAGGCCGTCGGTTTCGGTGTAGGTTTGTTGGAATTCCTGCGTGTAGGGCTTGAGCACGTATGGCTCGGTTGCGACCGCTCGGGCGGATGGCACGGAGGCCAAGAGACAGGTCGCTCCAACAGCAGATAGTGAGGCAAGACCAGTTGCACGCATTATAGTCCACCTCCTGGAAACTAGACATCGGCACCAGTTCACGTTCCACCCTTGATGGTATCAGAAGGAGAGCCGGCAGGACAAGGCCGCACCCGGCACGACGCGTTCTTTTTGCATCCCGGCACGGTTAGGGTTTACTATAGAGATGTTCATCGGGAGAGTGGCGGAGGTTGTGAGTTTTGTGGAAGCGGATGAGGTGAATAGGAATGAACCGGGCCAAGGCTGAGACTATCAAACTGCTCTACGTGATGGCTGAGGAGACGCCTGTCGTCGACTCGCACACGCACATCCAGGACGACATCATCGGGTTCGACGAGAAGATGGCCGAATGTAACCTGGCCGGGACACAGGCGCCGTTCAACAGGTTCCCGCAGCACATTGTGGACGCGGGCCTTGCCCAGAATAGGCTGGCACGTCGCACCATGATGGACCCTGCACACGGGCTGTTGTACTCGTGGTTTGCGGAGGTCGCGGAAGGCAACCGTGGCAGGCTGGACGAGGTGATAGAACGATTCGGCGGGAACAGCGAGGCGGAGAGGAAGGACGCGGCTGTCGTGATCCTGAAGGAACTTGCACCGTCCCGGTACAGCGAGTATGCGGAGTGGTTGCGCATAATGTTTCGCTTGTACGGCGGCGTGCCGGACGATATTGACCCGCTCGACCCGAACTCGTTCGAAACGGTATACGCCGCGGTACGTGCCCAGCGCAACGATCCGTCGTTTGCCGAACAGGTTCTGCGGGCCGCGAAGATCGAGCGGTACGTGACAAGCATCGAGAACCGGGACCGCATCCCGCTCGATCCTGCCGAGATAAACCGGCCGGGCGATGTTGACCTTTCCCACGCCACCCATCCCGAAGCGTTCAACATGTTCGATGCAAACTATATTGTCTGGCCGAAAGGAGCGACGGACTTCGGCCTGTTCTTCGGTGGGCACAAGTACGAGGCCGAACGGTACCTTCTCAACCTCGAGGAGTCGATGGGCACGTCGTTCGATAACGCGCGCCAGCTCAGAGCCGCGATACACGAGTTTTTCCGAACGATCCTCTGGGAACCAAAGAACAACGGCACCAGCCGAATACTCTATACGGACATATTCCAACCGATAGACATGCGGTTGTCGACGCCGGTAGACGTGGCGACGGTGAACACGATACTGCGATACTCGAAGGGATCGCTCGACCCGAAGGCTGTGGGCGCGATGACGGCGTTTTGCACGACAGCGATGCTCGAGGCGCTGGACGAGATCGGTGCCGACATCAAGTCCACAGGCGAAGAGTACGGCTCGTGTCTTCAGATAGCGGTCGGGGTGACGTACTTCATGGACCCGGCACGCGAGATACAGTCGTTTCCCGTCTACGCCGCCGGGTTCCCGCAAGACGAGTATCCCATCTGGGCAGCGTATCCCAACGTGCATTTCGAGTATATAGTGGCGCACGAGGGGCTGTACCGCGACCTTGCCGCCGCGGCGAAACAGGTCGGGAACATTTCCGTCGGCCCGTGGTGGCATTTCTTCCACAAGGACAACATCGCGAGGATGCTTGTTGAACAGTTGGCGATGGGCCCGGTATCGTCAATAGCGAGCGGGTTCACGGACGCACGATTCGTCGAGATGGCCGTCGCCAAGTACCGGTCGGTGCGGTGGGGTGTTGCGGCGGCGCTGGCCGACCTGGTTGACGACCCTTTCTCAGCGCTGGCCGGCAATGTCGATGAAGCAGGCAGCCTGATCCGCGAGATACTCTTCGATAACCCTCGCAAGGTGCACCACCTGTCGGGATAGGCGCCTGGCGGTCGGGATTCGGGCACCTGTCGAGCCCGCCGGTTATTCAGCTTGTTGACGCGAGTCTTACGAGCTTGCCGGCGGTGATAGCGCCGAGCACGGCGAGATCTTCCGTGGCAAGGAGTTGTCGCGCGGACTTGTCGTAGAGCATAGTGACGGCTGGTGGCAAACCTTCCTCGCCGCGCCACACGACGATTCCGACAGGTACCTTGGGAAGAGCGGGTATTGAGACGCCGGCGTCGCCGGGTTCGATCTTCTTTCCTCGAAGCCGTTCGGCAGCCGCGCAGAGGAGTTCCGGCGACTCGCCGAAAGCTTTGAGCAGCTTCGGGGTGGTCCGCGCGGAGAACGCCGGGAAGTAGAACTCGCCCGCGTCGAGTTCGCGGAACGATATCCACTCGCCGGCGACCGGTATGTCGCGTGCGCCGGCCAGGTAGTGCAACGGGAGGACGGCCATGAACGGGAACACCTCCTGAAGATCTCCGGCGGGCGCGGCACCCGCGTCTTCGAGCGTGAGCCCTTTGGCCCCGAACACTTTTCTCTCGGCCATATCGACGATCTCGATCTCGTCGAGAAGAGTGACGAGAAACCTGCCCGCCGCGCCGTCATCGCCGGGAACGTAGGGTACGCCGGCAGCCCGCGCAACGTTCTGCGGGTCCATCGACTGAAGCTCGTCCCAGGCTTTGGCGCGCGCCTCGCCGTAGTCGTTCGGCACAAGCGGCATCAGCTCGCGAATATGTTCCGGCACATCCGACATAGGGTCAGAATGCATCTCAACTCCGTTATGGTTTCTGTTATCGGCTGTCTTCTGTGTCCGGGTGGTATTGTACCATTCATTGCGTTCTTGGGCAATCGGTACAAGTCATAGAATCATGTTCGTAGAGCTTCCTCTGTAACCATTCACTCACGAGTGTAGCGCAGGCTTCCAGCCTGCATCGTAGTTGTGGTCTTTGTCTGCCCCATCCCACAGGTTGCACCTGCGGCTATTCAAATTGCTCCCCTTCGGAGAACTCGAGCGCGGTTATCAAGTGCGCAATTGTCCAAACTCCAGGCTGCATAGAGATGCGCCTCGGTTTTTTTTGCAGGCTGGAAGCCTGCGCTACAATGACTGTTCTCCCTATCAGGGTGGAACGGCGGTGTGGTGTTGCGGTATGATGCAGGCGCTTGGTTAGCAGCGACGTACGGATAAACCGGTTGGAAGGGAAGTGAACCTTATGAGCAAGCTTCGGAAAGAGTTTCGGGACCCGGGAACGGAATGGCGCGGCGCGCCGTTCTGGGCGTGGAACGCTGCGCTTGATGAGAAAGAGCTACGACGCCAGGTGCGCGATATGAAGAAGCACGGGCTTGACGGATTCTTCATGCACCCGCGGGTCGGTATGGAGACGGAGTACGTATCGCAAGAGTATCTCGACCTGATCGCCGCCACCGTTGACGAGGCGAAGAAGACGGGCATGCACGCGTGGTTGTACGACGAGGATCGTTGGCCGAGCGGGTTCGGCGGCGGGCTTGTAACGGCCAGAGGAGACGAGTATCGCCAGAAGTATCTGACGATGGAGACGTCGCCGGCGGCGTTGCGCAAGAGGAAAGGGAAGGTTGGGAAGTTCGCTGTGAAACTCGACGGCGAGAGGCTCGTCGAGTTCAAGAAAGGTGTTGCCCGCGGGACAGACTGGCGCAGCGTAGTGTTCCTCGAGAACGTAGCGGGCCCGGTCGGGTGGTTCAACGATGACGCGTATTCGGACAACATGAACCCGGACTGTGTGAAGGCGTTCATCGATGTGTCGTACAAACCGTTGAAGAAAGCCGTGGGAACCGAGTTCGGCAAGACGGTACCGGGCTGTTTCACCGACGAGCCGAACGTAATGAGCCACCATGGTGTAGACCCGGAGACGAAAGTTCTTCCCTGGACGACGCGGCTGCCGGCGGAGTTCAGGAAACGCCGCGGGTACACCCTTGTGTCGAAGCTGCCGCTGCTGTTCTTCGACGGCCCGGGCGGGTTCAAGGTGCGGCACGACTACTGGCGTACGGTGACGGAGCTGTTTGTTGAAGCGTACACGAAACAGATCGGCGGGTGGTGTGCGCGGAACGGTATAAGTCTAACGGGTCACATGTTGTGCGAGGGCGACCTGATCCCGCAGATATTCGTGGGCGGCGCGGCCATGCCCCACTACGAGTACATGCAGACGCCGGGCATAGACATTCTCTGCGAACAGATCGAGGAGAACCTGACCGTCAAGCAGTGTTCGAGCGTCGCACGACAGATGGGCTACAACCGTGTGCTCTCGGAACTGTACGGTTGTTCGAGCTGGGCGTTCACGTTCGAGGGGCAGAAATGGGTTGGCGATTGGCAGATGGCGCTCGGGGTGAACCTGCGGTGCCAGCATCTGACGTGGTACACGATGAAGGGGTCGGCCAAACGCGACTATCCGCCGTGCTTCAACTACCAAAACCCGGTGTGGAAGTACTATCGGGTGGTCGAGGATTACTTCGCGCGGCTGAGCCTGATCCTGTCGACGGGTAAACCCGAACGCGACGTGCTGGTGGTCCATCCGATTTCTACCGCGTGGGGACACATGAAGGGACGAGACTCGGCAGAGGTGACGCGCGTCGAGAAAGCGCTGAAGAGTACGGTGGAAGACCTTCTCTCGCTGCACCGCGACTTCGATTTTGGTGACGAGATCATTATGGGCCGGCACGCGCGGGCCCGAGGGAAGACTGTCGACGTTGGCGAGGCGACGTACCGGCTGGTCGTGCTGCCACATTGCGAAACCCTGGCGAGCTCGACAGTAAAGCTCCTGAAGAAGTATATCGAGTCCGGCGGACGGATGGTCGTCGTCGGGTGTGTGCCGAGCATGATCGATGGAAAACCTTCAAAAGACCTTCCGAGCATCTTCGACCGGGCGAACGTTCAGGTGGTCGGCACGACGCGTACCGAGTTGAGCAATGCCATCGACGACTTCCTGCCTGCACGGGTCAGGATTCGGAACGCCGAGGGTCGCGAGATAGGGCCCATCATCTACCAGGAACGGCGGCACGGGAAGCGGACGTTCGTGTTCATGGCGAACCGCGACCGCGAACAGGGGTACCGAGGGACGCTCGACGTTCGCAAGGTCGGCTCCGTCGAGAGCTGGGACCTTAAGACCGGCAAGGCAGCTCAGGTCGGGGCTCGGGTTGAAGGGAAGTACACGTCGATACCGTTCGAGCTGCCGCCGACGGGGTCGGCAGTCCACGTTGTCGAATCGGGAGGCCGGCCACGCGAGATCAAGACGCGAACCCGTAGCACCGTCAGGCGCATTGCTCTCGACGGGCCGTGGGAGCATCGGCGGACCGAACTGAACGCGATACAACTCGACTTCTGCCGGTACCGAATCGGCAACAGGCGCTGGTCGAACGTGATGCCGGTGCTCGCGGCCGACGTTGAGATCCGGAAATCGTTCGGCGTCTACAGGCCAACCGAATCGCGTTGGGTCTATATGAAGCGGTTGAAGAAGATCGGCAAGCCGGTCGAGATCATTGCCGAGATCGACGTGAAGACGCTGCCGGACGGCGACGTCTTTTTGGCTCTTGAGGAATCCCATGGCGCGTGCGTTACGGTCAACGGGAAGACTGCGCCGCGTGCTGCCGGCTGGTGGATGGACCGGTGCATCGGGAAAGTCAAGCTGACCGGCCTGCTCAAGAGAGGACGGAACGAGATCGTTGTCGCGTGGAGCTATCGGGACGGCATGCAGATCGAGGAGATGTACCTGATAGGCGAGTTCGGCGTGGACGCGAACCGGAGGCTTGTCGCCGAGCCTGACGCGCTCGATGCCGGCGACTACGGGCCGCAGGGATATCCGTACTACTCGGGCGCGATGGTCTATGGCAAGAATGTGACCGTTAGGCGCGGCGCACGCGACCGGGCCGTGCTCGCGCTGAAGGGATACGACGGCGTTCTGGCTCTGGTGCGTGTCAACGGCAAGAAAGCAGGCGATTTCGCCTGGCCGCCTTACGAGGTTGATATCACGCGGTTCCTCCGAGCGGGCAAGAACCAACTCGAGATCGAGGTGGTGGGATCGCCGAGAAACCTGCTCGGTCCCAACCACTACATCGAGAAGTACCCGCCGTGGACCGGACCCGGCCAGTTTGTCACAAGCGGTCCACAGTTCGTTGCCGAGTACCAGACAATACCGCAGGGATTGAAGCCGGGCGCGCAACTCCTCGTGGAGCGGTAGGCACGCCCGACCGCGAAGAACAGGAGGTTTGAAACAATGAAGCATGCTGACATACTCGTATCGTTTGTTTTCTGTGCGATGCTACCGTTTCTCTGCAGCAGTGCACTGGGAGCACCTGTCGCAGGCGATATTGACGTTAACGATCTCGTCAACGCTTTGGACATACAGCTCGTGATCAATAGCGCGCTTGGGGTCTCGACGTCCGACAGCTCCGACGTGAATTACGACGATTCCACAGACGCCGTTGATGTGCAACTGGTGATCAATGCCGCGCTGGGCATCAGCATCGACCTTGATGGCGACGGGCTATCTGATGGTGGTGAAGAGAACGTGCTGACAGACGTGAGTTTCTGGGATACGGACAGCGACGGCGTGGGTGACGGGCAGGAGATGCTCGACGGAACGGACCCGCTTGACCCGAATGACCATGTGCCCGATATGAAGATGTCGTTCGATACCGAAGAGTTCACCTATTACGCGCAGGGGCAGCAAACCGAGCTGGAACTTTTCCACGAGAAGGTGTCGGTCAGTGTGGCACCGGAGAACATCGAGCCGCTGAAGGCGATCCTGGAAACCGAACCGCTCGTGATACAACCTCTCGATGTCGAGGAACTCCCGGGCGACGGTATCATATTAGTGGCGCTGATTGACGGCGCAACGGAAGCGCAGATACTGGAGCTCGTCGACCGGCTCAACCAGATGGGGTTGGTACGATTCGCTTCACCGATGTTCATCGAGCAGACGACACGGATTATTATCACCGACGAGTACGTGGTAAAGTTCAAGGACTCGTTTTCGGCAGAGGAGATCGTCGCATACCTCAATTCCCAACGGGTACGCATACTGAAGAGGGACTTTCTTTGGCCGAACTGTTATGTGCTTGGTTTCCTGACTCAGAACGGTGAGAATACGCTTGAACTGGCTCGGACGTTTTTCGACTCCGATATGGTGGAGTATGCCCATCCGAACTTCCTCATGCAGATGGACCCGCCTTGGGTGACCATTGCCGAGGAAGATTTTGAAGGCGTTTTCCCGAAAGAGGGATGGACGGTTTATGATGCAGACCCCCGGGACGGGGAATACTACTGGGGAATCGTCAGCAACGACGAATACCCGAGCGAGATGGATGAAGAGACCGAAGGCTCGTTCAAGGCGTGGGTTGCGGCGGCACATGATCCTGCGTCCCCCGATCTTCGCCCCGGCGAGAACTGTCCGGAAAGCTACCCCGTGAACATGGACTCGTGGCTTGTGTACGGGCCGTTTGACCTTTCGCAGACGTATTGGGCCCGAATGTCGTTTGTCTGCAGTGTGTTTGGCCCGCATACGGAACCGCTGGAGTGGCTCGCATCGTCTGACGGTCAGAACTGGCATGGAGACAGCGACCAATGGTGGGCCAGCACGCCGCTTGACATGAGGCCGGTCCTCAACCTTACGAGGGTTCCCGAACGCGGTGACGTTACGGGTTCCCAAACCGTGTGGATCGCATTGCGTTTCAGAAGCGATGAGACCGTCGTTGACTCGGAGAGTAAGTGCGCTCATGGTGCCTACGTTGATGATATCAGGGTGACCGTCTCGAACCTTGATCTCGCACCGACGATCAGTACCGACCCCTTCTCGGACCGCCAGTGGTCTCTCCACAACGTGGGCCAGTCGGGCGGCGACCCCGGCGTCGATATCAACGTCCTCGATGCATGGGATTTCATTGAAGGTACTCCTGGTGTCACACCTGTCGAAGAAAGCGTCGTCGTGGCCGTGCTTGACGAAGGAGTTGACCTGAACCATGAGGACCTCAATCTTGTACCGGGCTATGATGCGACCTATCATCCGTCGGACCCTGGTCGACCTGATAGCCAGGGTGGTCCGAATCCCTGGGACGGCCACGGGACTGCGTGTGCAGGTATTGTAGGGGCCATACGAAACGACGTGGGCGTCGTTGGCGTAGCGCCCGGTGTCAGGATCATGCCCGTGCGCATAGCATATTCTCCCGACGCAGACTCGAGGTGGCGAAGCGCCGAGACGGAGATTGCCGACGGTATCCTCTGGGCGGCGAACAACGGCGCAAGAGTGTTGAGCAACAGTTGGGGCGGCGGACCCGATTCGGACGTCATACACGACGCAATCCGTGACGCCCGAGACATGGGATGCACGATAGTGTTCGCCAGCGGAAACCACTCGTACTTCCTTGGCAGCCCGTTCGGCGGGTCTGCGGTTTCCTATCCTGGGCGTTATGAGGAGGTGATCGCGGTTGGCGCACTGAGTCCGTGCGGCGAAAGGAAGAGCAAGGAGAGCTGCGACGGGGAGTACTGGGGCAGCGACTACGGTCCCGAGCTCGACATAGCGGCGCCCGGCGTGCTTATCGCCACAACAGACATCACCGGCGACGACGGCTACGCGGCGGGGAACTATTTCAAGTCGTTCAACGGCACGTCGTCGGCCTGTCCTCATGTTGCTGGCGTGGCTGCTCTACTGCTGACCATCAATCACACGTTGACTCCGGACGAGGTGCAGGAGATTATCCAGAACACTGCGGTCGATGTTTGGGACCCAGGGTTTGACGAAGAGACCGGTTGGGGGCTGATCAACACCCATGAAGCTGCGCTCAATACGCCGGTTGTACTTGTAACGGACCTCGACATCGTAGAATGGTCGCCGCCGGGAAGCGTCCTTCAAGGACAGGAAATCCAGGTTGCCCTGAGGATCGGCAATAACGGTCAGATTGAGACGGGCACTTTTCATTCAACAGCCTACCTGTCCGCCGACAATATCCCCGATGGGTCGGACTACGTTCTGGCAGACATCACTGCTGATATCGAACCTCTCGGAGAGCACGAAACGACGTTGACTCTCACAATACCGAACGATGTCGCTCCTGACTCATACTTTCTCATCCTCCTGCTCGACTCGACGGACGAGGTCGAAGAGTGGGACGAAGAGAACAATCTGGCATGTCACGTGATTAATGTTGCGCAGCCGCCGAACATCGTCCTGAAACCGTCAAGCATAGATTTGGGGCCGGTGCTTGTGGGCTCGGGCGCCAGCAGAAACGTCTATGTCAGCAACGAAGGGCATTCCGTTCTCACGATCACGAGCATATCCTACAGCGGCGATTCGGAGTTTGTTCTCAACGCCCCGTCAACACCACTCGATATCGAGCCGTGGGAAAACAGGGTTATGATGGTTGATTTTTATCCTGAAACTGAAGGTGATTTTGACGGGATTATCACCATCACCAGCAACGACCCCGATGAACCGGAAGCGGACGTGCCGGTTCACGGTGCCGGCGTAACGGAGCTTGTGCCGGACATTGGCGCATCTCCGTCGGGTCTGCATTTCCGCGAAGACGAGACGGAGAATTCGTTCACCGTCAGGAACGACGGCGGCGCAGTATTGAGCTGGACCGTTACGGACGATCTGCCGGATTGGTTGACCGTATCTCCAATGAGTGGGGAGACGACGCAAGGGGAACCGGCGACCGTTGCGGTCACTGTTGACAGACATGGCCTGGTCCCGGACACCTATATTCACAACCTCTCCATAACTTCGAACGGCGGCAACTCCGGTGTGTTGGTGACAATGGCCGTCTCCGAGCAATCGCCGCTGCAATCGGTAAGCACGACGTTGCTGGATTTCGGCGAGACAACCACGGAAGGCGGGTTCAGCATCACGAATGACGGCGGCGGCACGATGAGTTGGAGCATCACGGACGACGTGCCGGGATGGCTGGACGTATCTCCTATGAACGGCGAGACCAATTCAGGTGACAGCTCACCCGTGGCCGTGACGGTGAGCAGAGACGGGCTTGACGAAGGGACATACGAGCATGCGCTGTCAATATCATCCAACGGCGGGAGCGATGCTGTCTTGGTGAGGATGACTGTTGTCATTGGCCCGGAGATTTCGGTACACCCGACATCGCTGTATTTCGGGTTGGGAACAACAGAGAGTTCCGTCGCTATCTCGAACGCGGGCAACGAGCCGATGACGTGGAGCATCACGAGCGACCTGCCTGCATGGTTGACCGCATCTCCCATGGACGGCGAGACGGGGCCGGGCGAAACCGATCATGTCAATGTGACCGTAAGCAGGGACGGACTAGACCCGGACACTTACCAGCACCCTGTCTCGATCACGTCGGACGGCGGCGACAGTAGCGTTTCGGTAACCATGAGCTTCAGCGCCGGATGGTCGAAAACCTATGGCGGAATATGGTGGGACTATGCTCATAACGCGGAATTGATCGAGCCTACAGAAGACGGTGGATTCATTGTTGCCGGCAACACGGAATCGTTCGGGGCCAGTGTAGATGACTACATGGAGGATATCTGGGTACTGAAACTCGATAGCACCGGCGATGTCCAGTGGGAAACCGCGTACGGCGGCTCGAGCATTGACAATGCCAACGCAATCCAACAGACGAGCGACGGCGGATACATCGTTGCCGGTCAATCGTACTCGTTCCGTGTTGGCGACAGATACTGTGACGCCTGGATATTGAAGCTGAACAGCGTTGGAGGGATACAGTGGGAGAAACACTACGGCGCATCGCAAACGGACAGCGCCAGAGTCATCCTCCAGACAGATGATGGATACCTTGTGGGTGGATACACGAAATCCTTCGGCGCCGGCAATGCTGACGCCTGGCTGTTGAAACTCGACAGCTCGGGCGGCATTTCGTGGAGCAAGACGTACGGGGGGAGCAACTATGAAGCCGTCCGTTCTATCGCTCATACCGAGGACGGCGGGTACGTAGTGCTTGCCGACACCCAGTCCTTCGGTGCCGGCGGCAGGGACGTCTGGGTTCTGAAACTGAACGGTTCGGGCGCTGTCGAATGGGAGAAGTGTTACGGCGGCTCAGGCACCGAGATGCCAGCGTCGATCCATGAGACTTCCGACGGATACATCATCGGTGCGTACACGGACTCGTTTGGCGCCGGGGAGGACGATTACTGGGTTCTCGAAGTCGATGGCACCGGTGATCCCATCTGGCAGCGAACCTATGGCGGCACGGACCATGATTATGCCACAACGCTCGTTATCACAGACGATGGAGGGTCCATCCTGACAGGATGGACTTACAATTTCGGTTCGGAAAGCAACGACGGTTGGGTTTTGAAACTCGACGATTCGGGCGGGATCGAATGGCAGAAGATCTACAATCACAAGATGAGTGAAGAGTATCCCTCTCTTAACAGCGATTGGCTCTACGGAATCAGAGAAACTTCCGACGGCGGATACATTGTCCTTGGCGAAACAAACTTCTGGACCGAGGGAGCCGAAGGCGACCTCTGGGTTTTGAAACTGGACAGCGCCGGCGCCGTGGGCTGCGGCATCGAGCGTGATACAGACGCCGCTGTCGCTGACACGACGGTCAGCTCCGTAACAACAGAAGCCACGGTAACTGAGCCAACACCTGTTGTGTCGAGTACTGCGGCCAGCGTGACAAGCTCATCGGCCACAGTAGAATCCCCATGCGGACCGTGAGACAACATATCTCCCTTCCTAATCCTGCGCCGAGGGTCGCGAGATAGGGTCCTTCATCTACCAGGAACGGCACCGTGGGAAGCGGACGTTCGTGTTTATGGCGAACCGCGACCGCGAACAGCGGAACTCCTCGTGGTACGGTAGGCACGCCGGACCGCATACCCCACCTGCCTGAGAGAGCCGGTCGGATGAGATTCCTTCTACCGGCGGTCCCGCGAGCGGCGCGTCTTGCGCACCCCGAATGCCAACAGGAGCGTACCAAGCACGGCAGCGAGCGTGCCTTCCAGCGCGGGCACAATCTGCGCCTCCGTCTGGAAGGTCGTTTCTCCTTGACTCGGTCCGTTACCCACGGCGTCACGGGACGATACCTGGACGTAGTACATGGTACCGGAGTCGAGGTTGGTCAAAATGATCTGGTGTTCGAGAGATCGCGACGACCGGGACACTTGGTACAGACGCGCTTCGGTCGGGCCGTACTCGACCCGGCTGTCGGCCAGCTCGTCCGTCGACCATATAACGACGGCGGTCGTCTCGTCGATCACGACAACCTGCGGCCCGTTGGAGATCACGGGCGGCATGATGTCCGGGGCGGCATCCGTGGTGAACGTGTCGATCGCGCTCCGCGTCGGGCCGTTGCCCGATTGGTCGGTCGAGCGCACGCGGAAATGGTACTCTGTCGACGAAGCCAGCCCGGTGACGAAGACCGAGTGCCCTTTTGTCATACTGAGACTGCCCTCGATCTCGCCCAGCGCCGCCGTGGGACCATACTCGACGAAGCTGTCGCCGTCCTCGTCGGTGGCCCAGGAGATCGTTGCACTGTTATAACCCGGCACAATCGCCGGCCCCGATGTGATGACCGGCGGGTCGAGGTCGGGATCGGGCGCCGTCTGGAACGACAGACCTTCGAGCCCGTCGGCAAGCATACCGTCGGTCTTCGGACTTGCAGCCGTGCTGAACGTGTTGCCATGAACGTCGGTGCAACTGATCGCAAAGTAGTAGGTGGCGTTGCGTTCGAGGTTCGTTAGCACGGCGCGGTGCTCGATGACCAGCGTCGGGTCAATATAGACCAGACCGAAGGCGGGTGTTGTGCCGTAGTCAATGCGTGTGTTGCACGGCTCGTTGGTATCGAACGTGATCACGCCGATCGCGTCGCTGACATAAGAGAGCGCCGGACCGGCGGTGATCACCGGCGCGCTCGAATCCGGCTCGGACAACGTGTGGAACGTACAGACGTCGCTCGGGTCGGACGCGTTGTCGCGCGCGTCGCGGCCAAGCACTCGATACTCGTACGTGAACCCAGGCATCAGCCCCTGCAGGATCATCAGGTGAGAGGTTTCGAGCATTGCACGCTGGAGCGAGTCCGGCACGCTCGGATCGCCCTCGATCCAGTATTCGACGGTGCTCGTGGCGGGCTCGTCTGTTCCCCACTCGATGAACGCCATCGACTGGGTCACGTTCGTGACGCCGGGACCGCTCGTGATGATCGGCCCCTGGGTGTCGGCAAGCTCGTCGGTCAGGAATGTATCGTCGAGCGAGTAGCCGGGCCCGTTGCCGCGCCGGTCCTCGACCACCACTCGATAGTGGTACAAGGTGTTTGGAGACAGACCCGTGAGCTCAACGATGTGCGTGCGGCGGTACCCGGTAACTGTGAGGGTCGAGCCGTATTCGTCGGTCTCGCCGTACTCGACCGTGGTCACGCTGTCCTCGTCCGTTGTCCACTCGACGGTCGCGTTGATATCGGTCTTCTCGGTGACGATCGGTCCGCTGAGGATCAGCGGTATCTCGTCGTCCACCTCGGCCAGGGTCATGACGCTGGCCACGCCGCTTTCCTCCGGCCCGTTGTGATACTCGTCGTAGCAGCGGACCATAAAATCGTATTCGGTGAACGGTTCCAGGTCGGCCAACGTGACCTCGTGGTTGGTCACGTAGGTCCCATCGTAGTATTCCTGGTCGAGTGCGCCGCCGGTAACGCCGTAAAGCACCTTCGTGTCGCACGGAACGTCGGTTACCCACTGGATCACGACGCTGTCCGCGCTCAGCCATGTCACCACCGGTTGGCCGAGCAGAGCGGGAATGAGCCGGTCGAGCGTGTCGACCCACGTGCCGTTGTACGATTCGTAGGAACCGCCTGGCCACCACCAGCGACCCGCGAACTGTTCCATATCTACCATCGGACCGCGGAACAACACACCGTGTCCCGGCCCGGCGGTTACGTCGCCCACTATCGTCGGAACCCCGTCCTCGTAGACCAGCTCGCCCTCGAGTGTGCCCGCGTAATTACCCTCTGCAGAATAGGCGCCGACGAACGTGCGCCGGTCCGAGTTGATCCGGAAGTTCCAGTCGCCGCCGGGCGACCCGCCGACGGTGTACGTGCCGAGCCAGATGCCCGCCATGGGTATGCCTTCCTCGATGAGGAGCAGCCCGTAGTGGTGCGAGCCGTCGTCGCCCTCGAGATCGAACTCCCAATAGCCCAGCGACGCGTCCTCGAGAGAGGAGACTTCGATACGCGCCTGCTGGGTTGTGATGAGGCTGAACCCGTCGACGCTCAGGCCACCGTCCGGCAGACCGTCAGGAGGCGATACGGAAACGCCCACTATGTTGCCTATCGGGGCCCACAGGTCCATCGTAACGTCCGCGCCGTCGCCTGCAAAGACGGAGTACGGCAGCACGGAGAGCGCCGGTAATAGGCTCGCGTCGGCAGCGAGAGTGCCGGTGTCGTCGTAGTGGTTCTCGATGTCGTCCGGACACGTGTCCCCATCGGTATCGACGCCAACGGTGAGACCCCCGTTCCAGGAACCCGACCACGTTCCGTCCGCAACCGACACATCATACGGACCGAACCATGCGTCGACCGGGACGGTCACGGGCACCGTGACGCGCGCAGGCGAGATCACCGTGGTCGCGCCGACGGACAAGAGTATGCCGGTGGTGTTCTCCGGCACGTTGGTGATGCCGGCGACCGTGGCACCCGAGTCGAAATTCGTCGCGCCGCGCGCCACGAGCTCGACCGTCACCGACGAACCACGTGCCAGCACGTTGGGCAGGATAGACTCCAACGGCAGGCTCCGCTTGTCGTCGGGGTCCGAGCCAAGGTCAAGCTCCGTGCCGTCGGGCACCGAGTCCCCGTCGGTATCCATCAACGCCGGATTTGTCGGCGGGCTGCCGTTTACTTCGTCATAGTCCGAGATGCCGTCCCCGTCGGTGTCCTCTTCGGTAGGACTGCAGCCGTAGTCGTGAACCTCCTCCCCGTCGGTCAATCCATCACCGTCCGTATCGGTGACGTTTGGATCGGAACCATGCTGCCATTCCTCGCCGTCGTTGAGTCCGTCCTCGTCCGTATCCTCCTTGGTGCCGTCAGAGCCGAAGACGTACTCCTGCCCGTTGGTCAGGCCGTCGCCGTCGTCGTCGTTATTGCCGTCGCTCGGGTCACTCGGGTTCAACCCCCAGTCGACCTCGATGTTGTCCGGAATAAGGTCGCCGTCCGTGTCGGTATTGGTGGGATTAGACCCGTGTATATTGACCTCGTCACCGTCTGTCAGCCCGTCGCCGTCCGTGTCGGTGACGTTTGGATCGGAACTGTGCGACCATTCATCCCCGTCGTTCAGCCCGTCGCCGTCCGTATCAGAGACATCCGGATCGGAGCCGAAGACGTACTCCTGCCCATCGGTCAGCCCGTCGCTGTCACTATCGGCGTTGCCGTCGCTCGGGTCGGTCGGGTCGTACTCCCAGTCGAGCTCGACGTTGTCCGGAATAAGGTCCTCATCGGTGTCTTCCTCGTTGGGATTCGTTCCGTGTGTGTTGACCTCGTCGCCGTCGGTCAACCCGTCGCCGTCGCTATCCGCTTCTGTGGGATCGCAGCCGTGGTCGTTGACCTCGGCACCGTCGGTCAACCCATCGTCGTCCGTATCGCCGTTGTTGGGATCGGTGTCGTTCAGAAACTCCTCGAGGTTGGTCAAACCATCAGGTTCCGCGTCAACGTCGGCGTCGTCGGGATCGGTCGGATCGAGACCGTTGTCAAGTTCCCAATCGTCGTCCATGCCATCTTCATCGCCGTCTGTCGTAAACACAATAGTCACGTTGTCAATTGCTACGTCATCTCCCTGGTTCCAGAAAACCAGTTTCCTGATCGCTGGACCGTAGAACGTGACATGGCCGACGAGCAGGCCTCCTGACCCCTCCCATGAATCCAGCACAAGTCCACCGGCGTCGCGCACTTCGCAATAGAAATTGCTGAGAGCCAGCGCGTCGAAAGACAGCAAATGGACGTCTCTCTCAAATGTGATCTCCACTGACGGTTGCCCAGGATTGTACAAGATGTTAGAACCCCCGTAGTAGATGATGGCGCCCGTGCCAAAATCCACGCCTGGAACAGATCCAAGATCGCCACCGGTCTCCGGCGTCTCGAAATCCAGGAACAGCTCGTCGGCAGCAGCTTGCGACGAAACGGGCGTCCCCACCATCAACCACAGTGCCAGCGCAAGAACAAAGTGGTGTTTTCTCATCGGATCGCTCCTCCGTTAGGCGCAGCGTACACTCCCACGGGTTCCCGTCGAGAAGATCTCGCCGACGCCATTCTCCCACCCACCATGACGACCGCCACTGCATCTGTCTACCGGGCCAGCCTCGAATGAGAAGTCAAACAAGAGCTGGTGCGAAGTTGGCGGCACTAGCTTCATACTCCAAATGCTATGGTAGCGACTATAGAGCTATTTGTCAAGCTTTTTCTCAAGCCCTTTTTGGGGGTCCTTCGCAGATTAAGGTGGAGCGAGATAATGGCCGTCTCTTGCCCGTCATTGCGAGCGACCATAGGGAGCGTGGCAATCTCTCGAACGGCACAGGCTCGCCACAAACAAGATTGCCACGTCGCTTCGCTCCTCGCAATGACGGTGAAAAAGGTGTGATTTCAGCACCGATTCGGTAAGGGCAGGTCGGGTGGTTACAATGACGCGTCCGAAGACAGCCTCGACCAATTCTATCGTCAATCACGAAGCTCCCTTTCTCCAGCCCCACTCTAAACTGCGAAGAACCTTTTTTAAAGAAATGCGGGTTAAGAGAACTTCCGACCTTCGTCGAGCATTGTGAGGTAGTTGTCGACGGGGATGTAGTTTGCCACGGAGTTGCCGGTGCCGAGCAGATACCCGCCGCCGGGCTGGCAGGTCTCGAGCGTCTCGCGCACGCGTTTGCGTATGGCGGGTTCGTCGGCGAGACAGAGGAAGTTGACGTCGATGCCGCCTATGAGCGAGAGCCTGTCGCCGTACGCTCGTTTGGAGTCCGTGACGGGTTCGATGGTGTCCTCGAACGAGTGTTTCGCGTCGATCTTGACGTCGTCGATAAGGTCGTCCATGATATCGCTGAGATTCCCGCATGCGTGAAGCAGGTAGAGACGGCCTGCATCGTGCGCCATCCGGGCGAGCTTCTTGTGGCCTTCGAGCACGAACTCGCGGATGTCGGCGGCGCTGATCATCAGGCCCGTCTTGAACCCCATATCGTCGCTGCCCCATATCGCCCGCACGCGTTCGAACTGCAGGAGTGCCTCTATCGTGGCCTTCTCGATCTCCCAAATCTTGTCCCGAATCGCTTCGACGAGGTCGCGCTGGTCGTAGAGCGCGTAACAGAGCGTTTCGTATCCCATGATCCATGTGAGCGTCTCGCAGAAGTGGCCGCAGTGGCCGACAACGCACATGTCGTCCGGAAGATTCGCCTCGAAGAACTCGAGCATTTCGGTTCTGATGTTGTTTACGTCCGGCCAGTCGAACTTCTCGAACTCCTCCCAGTTAGTGATGACCGCGCTTTTCTCCTCCATCCAGTTGCGTCCGCCCTCGCGGGTCTCCTCCGCCGTATCCTCCGCGACATTGAGCTTGAACGCGATGATGATGCCTTCGACGGTGCAGGAGACGTGGTCGTAGCCGAGAAACCGTTGCAGCGCGACGTACCGTTTCAGCCCGTACTGCGGGTCGTTCCGGTCGAGGTCGGCGGAGACACCGTACCGGTCGTCGATAGCGTCCTGCACCTCGGGATCGAGAAACAGCTCCATATGGTGGACGCGCGACGGCGTTCCCTCGCGACGGAGCGTTCTCAGCATCTCCTCGAAGTCAATCGTAACGGGTGTCTCAAGCATACCGCCGTCCTTTCAATGATCTCCTGCCAGCTGCGGTCCACTCGCTCTCGTCCGAGACGAGATCTTTCGGCACCGCGTTCACAAAGATAGTTGAAGGACCGGTGTTTGTCAAGACCGGAGAGAAGGAAAGCCCGTTTGGGGGGGTGATTGGGATGTCAAGAGCGTGTATGAGGATTCCATAGGTGCCGGGAAGGAGAAGAAGATTGAACCCAGAGCCGGTTTCGTGCGACCCTACTAGTGAGGGCTTAAGAGGAAGAGGCGATTGAGATCCGAAAAGGAAGCCATTTACTGGGAGCTTCTCGCTCTACGGTGCAAACGACGGGAAGATGGTGCTCTGGAAGAGCTGATCCGGAACTGGGAACAGCGCCTTTTCTATTATGTGCGGCGACTGGCGGAGAACGAAGAGGACGCGTGGGACATCCTCCAGGAAACGTGGTTGAAAGTGCTTCGAGGGATCGGATCGTTGCGCGAGCCGCGGAGCCTGCCGACCTGGTTGTACCGCATCGCTCGCAATACGGCCGTGAGCCGGTTGAGAGCCAACCGTTTACATCACGACTTGCTGGATGGGAACCGGAACCTTCTATGCAATGATACTGAGGAGGAGCCGTTTCGTTTCGAGGATGCGCAACGGGTTCACCACGGTCTGAGCCGGATATCGCTGCCCCATCGGGAAGTGCTAACGCTCCATTTCCTGGAAGACCTTTCGGTGGAAGAGATCGCAGATGTCGTAGGAGTTCCCCAGGGAACGGTGAAGTCACGATTGCATTACGCCAAACGCGCCCTGCGAACCGTCCTGGAGAAGGAGGGTTGAGAGTATGAATGACCGTCACAAGGATTTCCGCGAACGGCTGTTGGCGGCAGAACAGGTGAGCCCGACGTATAAGGAACAGTACGAGAAGGAGGTGCAGGCAATGCTGGAACGCAAGCTGACAAGAGGGCAGAGAGCAGGATACGGTGCGTCGGCGGCCCTCGGCGTTACGTTTCTTGTCATCTTTGGCACGGCGGCAGTCATGGTGCCGAGAGAATTTCCGATCCTGGCACGGATTGGCTTTGCGGTCGGTGCTGTCTTCGGGCTGGTATGGGCTGTGTTCGCGGGATGGATCGCCGGGAAAGGCGCACTCGACCCGAAAAAGCACCCGACCGCCATGGTGGGCATGGGCTGGGGTTTTACTGTTATAATGATAACGCTGTTCATGTTGTTGTCCTCAAAGCTCCCCGATCCGACCACGGGTATCCGAATGGTCGTCAACGGGCTTGTCTTTCTGGTTTTTGCAGCGGTGTTCATGATATCCAACCGGATAGACCAGGCACAGTTGAAGACTCGCGAAAAGCTGCTCGAGATCGAGTACCGTCTGGCCGAGCTTGCCGAGACGGTGGCAAAGAGCGAGCAGGGGCAGTAGAAAATCACTCGGACTATTGACTGCTGCATAAACAATGTTCGGTTGGACATTCTCGCAATGACGGGGGCTTTCGCCATCGGGAGAGTCATGGAGCAGATGGCGTTGAAGCGCACAATGCGAGATTGCCACGCCACCTGAAGGTGGCTCGCAATGACGGGTTTGCGATGTATTGATAGGACATTGGCTATGCCGTTCCCAGTAGTCTCGTCATCGTTATTGAATAAATCCCTTTGGAAGTGTGTATAATCAGCAGAAAAGGCCCGCCATGATCATTTGGAGGAGGAGATAACCATGGACAAGTCGAAAGCGTTTCTTGCGGTAGCGGTTGTTGTGTTGTTGCTTGCGGTGTTTGGCTGGGGCGAACGGCACAGGCGCGAGGCGGCGGAACTGCGGGCGCAGTTGGCAAGTGTCGAGCAACAGATATCCGGCATGGTGCGGGCGGAGGATCTCGAGAGCGCGCGCCGGGGTCTGAACGAACTCAAGGAAAGGGTTGCCGGCTTGACGAGCGAGCTCGAGCAGGTCACCACGCCGGAGGAAACGGCGGTAGCGAGCACAGAAGTCGCGGAACCGGCGAACGCTCTCCTCGATATGATCGCGTCCCTGGCCGATCAGGGGAAGGAAAACGGCACGGAAGGGAAGTCGACGCCGCCGTTCGGCAAGATGTTCGGCGAGATGTTCAGCGGGGAGGGCGGCAAGCAGATGGCCGAGTTCAGCGCGCGCATGGCGATGGACATGCAATACGGTCAGTTCTTTGAAGACCTGAAGCTGCCGCCGGGTATCGAGCAGGAGGTACGCGAGATCATCATTGCGGACATGACCGAGCAGATGACGGCAGCGTTCGATGCGCTTGGCGGCGAGGACGGCCCTTTCAATCCCGAAAGGATGCAGGAAATCCAGAATATGGAACAGGATTCGACGGAACGGTTGCGCACCAAGCTGAGCCGCGTACTGACTCCGCAGGAGCTGGCGGTCTGGGAGGAGTACGAGGAGACAAAGGAAGTGCGGGTGATGGAGCAGCAGTACGGCATGCAGCTGGGTATGTTCGCTCCGGGGCTGACGCCGGAGAACCGCGACCTAGCCACACAAGTCGTGGTGGAAGAGATGCTCGCGGTTCAAACGGAGATGGAGCAGTTTCCAAGTCGGGACGCCCAGCTCGAATCCGTGTTCGACGTTCAGCTCGGTGCATACGAGCATGCTCGCGAACGGTTGGCAGAGCAGCTCGACGACGATCAGCTCGCCCAGTTCGACCGTTTCGTCGACCAGCAGCAAAACATGCTCGAGATGGCTTCACAGATGATGCGCGGCTTCACCGGAGAAGAGGAAGAGAACGCGGAGGGAGAGGAAACGGAGCAATAGCGAAGACGGTTGCCGCAGGTTCAAGCGGCGGGCTGCAGTCGGTATGAGGCTTGCCGGGCGGTTGTGTCCGTGCCTTGTCGTTCGAGTTTTTCGTTGAACCAGTCGATTGCCTGGTCGATACAGATGTCGATGAGCCCGGGGTCGTCGAGTCCTATATGGTCGGAATCGTGCCAGATGATCTCTTTTGGCTCGTTGGCAGCGTCGAACAGCAGCTCGGCGCACACCGGCGGCACGACGCTGTCGCGGGTGCCGTTGATCATGAGTACGGGCCGGGGGCTGATACCTGCTATGTGGCGTTCGGGGTTGGTGTCGCCGATGATGCGTCCCGCGACCGACGCGATCGCCGACCGCCACCATGTGGTACGCGGGTAGATGATGGTGCTTTCGGCGAGAAGCCTTCCCATATCCCCGCCTGCGTAGAGGAGCACCGCGGTTTTGATACGCGGTTCGTGCGCGGCCGCCGTCGCGCCGAGTATGCCGCCCATGCTCGCTCCGAGCAGCACGATCTTTTCGGGCTCGATATCGTTCCGGGTGAGCAGGTAGTCGACCGTTCTGCGCGCGTCGACGACGGTCTGTGCGAACGTTTGCCGCGTCTCGAACATGTTGGGGGATATGAAATGTTTGCCGGGCCGTTCGCGTTCGCCTCGGTACTGGCTGTCGATACAGATCATCGCGTAGCCGCTGTTCATGAACCGCGGGTGTATGTCGTCGATAAGCCCCTTGTTCTGTCCGAGCCCGTGAAGCAGGATGATGCACGGGAACGGCGGCGCGGTGTTCTTGGGCAGGCAGAGCAACGCTGGAACGGTCTGGTCGTTGGCGCTGGTGAACGTGACCTTGTACTGGTGGCAGGTGTCGAACTCGCGTTTGAAAGTCGTCGCGGCGTTGAGGGGCCGCGACGCGTCGTAGGTGAACCGCACGGGATAGGCAAGGCCAAACCCTAGCCAGGCCACAACGCACACGGACAAGACCGCAAGACCTATGAACGCGAGTCTCCGTTTCATTGCCGGTTTCTGAGTCATGTGTTTCCCAGTTGCAGCGATCTGCGGGTCAGTGTAGTTTTGTTTTCTCAACCATTATGCAAACGTCGTGCAAGACCGCCATGTTGTTCTCGTTGCAGTATTCAATGGCGTCTTCGCTTTCCGACCCGGGCTGCATCCATATCTTTGTGACGCCGAGCTCTTTGCATTCCCGCACAACCTTTTCGGTCACCTGATGCGGAACCACAAGATTGACGACATCCGGTTTTTCAGGCAGGTCAGTCACGCTCGCGTAGCACTTGTGCTCTCCGACCATCCCTGCGGCCACGTGGACAGCGTAGACTTTGTATCCTGCTTCCAACAGGTCGTGGAACACACGGTTCCCGTATTTCTTGGGGTTACGACTGACGCCGACGACCGCGATGACGTTCTTCTTATCCAAGAACTCTTGTATCACAGCATTGTCAATGCTCATCTTGAACCGTCCAGCCTCCTCGTTTTTCCGTCAACACGTTTCATTCTTCGATAATAAACCCGTAATGGAGCCCCATGTAGTATGGTAACAGAAACGTTGCGCCGTCAGCTTCGGACCGGCCGTTGCCGCCGTAGTCGAGCGTCCACGGATCGGTGTTCCAGTGGTTGAAATGGCGGTTGTCGACGGGCAGAACGTTGCCGTCGCGCATGTACCCTCTCCGCGGATTCTGTCCTTCACGCACGCGGTACATGGGATGGGGCGCGATGTCTTTCCGGTGGCTGTTCTTGAGCGGCCAGTTGATGAGCTCGACCGGAAACCGAACGAGCGTCTCGACGGCTTCGTCGAGCCCGAACCCAGCCGGGCCGAACGCGTCGCCCCACGGCGAGGCGAGCTCTCCTCCGGTGGCACCGCCGAACGCGAAGTTGAAGAAGGGGTTGACCTCGCGCCGTTCGCGCTGCCAGTAGCTCCAGAACGCCATGTTGTATATTCTCGACAAGTCGGGGTCGGTCTCGTAGTTGACGAGGCTGTAGAAGCCCATGATGGCCATCTCGTCGTCGGACTGGTTGCCGGTGCCGGGCCCTTCGTGCATCTTTGCCACGAAGGTGTTGAGATGGTAGCTGTGGTCTTTGATCAGTTCGTCGGCCACACTGCGATACTTCGCGTCGTCGCTGACGTGTTCGGCTACGGCCAGGTATGACAGCATGCTCAGCGAGTTCAGGCCGCGCTCTTCGTACCAGACGGGGTTGTGGTTGAGTTGGTCGGGGCCGAAGATCGCCCATCGCGTGGGCTTCCCGTCCCAGTCCACCAGGTTGAACCCGTTGTCGATGAGATGATCGGTCGTGGCAAGGATGACTTTGCGGACTTCTTCTTTTTCCGCCTCGGTCTCGGCGACGAGATCGTAGTAGACCGCGTTGAAGAAGTAGTGGCCGTCGAGCTCGTCCGAGCTGGTATCGCATTTCCAGAACCATTCTCCGTCAGCGCTCCTGGGCCAGCGCGGCCACATCACCTTCCACCACCGGTCGCCCGTCCGTTTCCTTTCCTCGTCCTTCTCGAGTGTGTACTGCGTCTCGTTGGGGTTCGGACCGGAGGTCGGCAGGATCGACCGTGCCGGGAACCCCGGCAGAGCGGGTTTCTCGCCGCCTTGCGTCACCTGGTTCAGGAACTTAAGCGCTTCGAAGGCTTTCTTGGCGCGTTTCTTTGCGAGCTCGTCGCCTGTTGCCGCGTACGCAAAACACTCGCCCGCTCCGTACATGGCAGTCCACAAACCGTCGTTATCGCTGTCGTGGTTGGACCATTCGGTCGTGTCGCCGGGCCGCGCGAGCCCGCATTCGAGCACATACCCGTACGGCGTGCGGCGGTGCCTGGCGTCGATGATATCCTCGTAATGGCGGGCTTTCTCCGCGAGCGTCATGGGCCGCCGCTCGATGCGTCCCGCACCGTTGGGCGTTGCGAACCACGCGGTGCCGTTGTCCGCGACGGCTATGGCGCGAACCTCGTCGTCGGGCAGCCAGCGCGGGCCTTGCCGGTAGAACCAGTCCTCGCCGTCGTAGCGGATCGCGCCGATATGCGTGCCGAACCAGACGACACCATCTTCGCCGGACGTCATCGTCGTAAAATCGTCGTAGGGCAACCCTTCCGCGCCGGTGAAGAACCGCCACTGCCCGTCGCGACATCCTGCACCCTGCACGCCTGCAAACCACAGCCGGCCCCGGCTGTCGAACGCGACGCCACGCACGTCGTGCAACACCCATCTCCGGCAGTTTTCGTTCGGCGTGACAGCGGTCCAGCGTCCGCTCTTCCCGAGGTAGAGACCTTCCGAAGACGCGACCGCCACGTCGCCGGCCGGACTTATCGCGACCTGACGCACCTCGCCCAGCGGATACAGTTCGTACATCGCGCCGTCGACGCGCCGGTAGAGACCCTCCTTCGTTCCCAGGTAGATGAGCCCCTCGGAGGCTGCCGCGATACACGTCGCCTCGTGCGGCGGCATGGCGGCGATCCATTTGGCAGCGTACTGACGGACGCTGTAGAGAGAGTCCTTTGTCGCGGCAAGCACCTCGTCGCCGCGCGACGCGAGCGCCGTGACCGGTTCGGCCGGAACGCCTCCAACCCGACACCACGCGTTGCCGTCGAAGATGGCGAGACCCTTGCCGGTACCTGCATATACATCGCCGCCGGAGGTGATTGCAACCGACCGGACGTCGTTGTCCGGCAACCCGCCGGTGACGCGGTACACGGTACGTACTTCTTGCGGGAACACGCCGACTTTCACACCGGCTGGCGCTTCCTTGGCCATAGCGGACCCTACAAGACACAACACCACTGCCGCCGTCAACACCATCATCGCTTGTCTCATCTTCGTCTTCCTCCTCTGGCAGCTCACTAGCGACCGTTCTCCAGATCGAACACGGATTTCAGTTGGTCCACGTTCTATTGTATCGTATCGAGTCTCTTTATAGTCTATAGGCGTGGCAAAAGTCAAAACCTGGAATATTACCTATGGCAGATCCCAGCCTGCGGTCACACGAAGCGTTAGAGAGAAGACGGGGCGCCATACCCTCGAAGGCCGGCGCCCCAAGTTGCTTCTAGAGAAGGACCGGGCCAACTCCACAGCGGCAATGGCCAACTGCAACAGAGGTGCCCGCAACCGTCATCCGAGTCCACTCAATACTGACATCACATACGAGGACAACGGAAACTCCGTCGATGGATACTTCATAAACTCGACATGGCCGTCCATGTAGAGCACGTTCGCGCCGCCGGGGACATGGTTGAAGGAGTCTGTCGACGGCGTCGTAACGTCCCACATCGTGACGACCTCGGAGTCTGCAACCGCGGTGGCCGCCGGATTATTGATGTCCGTGATCAGGAACCGGTTGATGCCCTCACGAAGCCTGTAGATCGTGACGGGGTCGCCGTACCTGTCCGTCAACGGAGCACCAAAGAAAGGACAACCCGTTGATATGTCCTTGTCGTGTCCGTCCGGATAATCGCCTTGATAAATTGCCAGGAGGTTGTTGATTGTGAGGTAATCCTCCGTTAGTAGATAGCCGAAATAGATGTAGCTTATCCCAGGGTACCGGTACACCCCGCAGTTACTGCATTTCTCGCCGGTCACAGGATGGCAGTCTTCGCGGAAGCTGCCGTGTTCGCCGTGCCTTAGATCGGCCCGGTTTTTCGTGGCGGCCTTGTCATCGTCCGACGGACAGATCGCGATCGCCTCGTCGCTGACGTACTCGGGCGATATAGCCGGACCCGACACCATCAGATAGCCATCCACACAACCGAACAACCCCCGTTGAAGCTCGCAACCATTGTCGTCGTCTCTAGGCGTGCCCATCGGCGGGAATCGTCCGTTCCACTCGCCGGCGTACATCTTGAACGCCAACCCCCACTGTTTGAGGTTATTCGCGCAACTGGCGCGTCGGGCGGCTTCGCGGGCTCGGGCCAGTGCCGGCAACAGTATCGCTGCCAGTATCCCGATGATGGCGATCACCACCAGCAACTCGATCAGCGTGAAACCTTTCTTCGACTTGCTCATTTCCCTACGTCCTCCTTTGTGCTGTGCTGCTTCCCCACGTCAATCGACCGTCTCGATATGGCCTTGCGTACCACCTCCTTCCGTTAACACTCCCAAAACTGCATGAGCGTGTTCTATTTTCCGGCGACCACTACCCCGCACACTCATTTATACACCTTCCGCAGAAATATGTCAAGTGTCATCGCGAAACGGGAGTGCCACCTCCCGCTAAAGGACAATGATATAGAGTACTTGTGTTCACAGCTTCGGTGACATATTCCTGCCCCGGGGCGCACAGCGCCACTTCGTGCTCGTGCCCGTGCTCGTAATCGTGCTCGAACGGCGACGACAAAAACCGAAACCATTACGAGTACGACGAACGAGCACGAGCACGAAGGACGAACGGTTGCTGCACGCGGCGGTCCGAGTTCTCCAGTTGACGGGGTGTTGTAGATTGTGGTAAGCTTCGGGTAGAAGAGAAGTAACAGTTGTGCCTTCGAATAAGTGGGGATGTGACATGCTCGAGCGAGCGCGGTTATGGGGAAGCGCGTTTGTAGTGGCGGCGGTGGTTGCGGGCTGCGGTCTGTCTGAGACGGTCGTGACGACGGGTATCGTCGCGCAGAACCAGGCGAACCAGCTCAAGTCGCTGCAGAACGTGCAGAGATACGCGAACAAGAGCGCTGCCGAGAACCAGATGCGACGCGCCATAGGGTTGTTCGACGCGGAGAACGGGAGGCCGCCGACGTCGATCAAGGAGATGCTCGACAGCGGTCATCTCGGCCAGGTGCCTCAGCTCAAGCCCGGACTGGTCTACGATTACAACCCGTTTACAGGCCAGATAGCTGTTCGGGAGGGTCGTCCGGGCGAACCGCAGGTGCCCGGCATCGAGCCGTTGCAGCCCGGACCTCCGGTACCGCCGGGTCAGCCCGTGTATCAGCAGCCGGGCCAGCAAGTTCCCAACTATTTCCAGCAGGAAACGCAGGGGTATGGTGCTGCTCAGCCGGGTCAGCACTACCGGCAAGCGCCTGTCGTGCCGCAGCAGCGTGCCGTACCGCAACGCCGGCCCGCGCAACGTGTGGGCACGGGGTTCGGCGGGTCGCCGATGATGCAGGAGATCGGCATCACGCAACAGTTCCATCAGGATTTCGATAACAGGGCCGCGAGCGGCGCGTACAACGCGAGCGTCGGCATGAAACGGCAAGCCGGCCGCGCTATCGGCAACTATCAGCAGCGCCAGAACCAGGCGGTGCAGCAGTATACGAGATAGCGCGGATTTTTCGCTTGACAAGATGGTGTGGGGGATGGTACGGTTGAAAAGAGCATCGGCGCGAGAGGAGGTGATGCGGAGTAGCGGTGTGGAAGATGTAGCAGAACCGTTGGAAGCGGGGAAGGTGTTCTAGCTTCTGAAAAGGAGGTATTTGGTATGTCAAGAAGGAAGGGTTTCACGCTGATAGAGCTGCTCGTGGTGATCGCCATCATCGGGATCCTGGCGGCGATACTGTTGCCGGCACTCGCGCGCGCCCGCGAAGCCGCCCGACGCGCGAGCTGCGCGAACAACCTCAAGCAATGGGGTTTGGTGTTTAAGATGTACGCCAACGAGTGGAACGGCAGGTTGCCGCAGATGGGCGACGAGGGATGCTGGGATCAAGACGTTTGTACAGACGGGACCTGGAATGGTGGTCTCGTGGCAAATCCGCACGGGCCGGCGATCTATCCCGAGTATCTGAGCGACATGAACATCTACTTCTGCCCGTCGGACTCCACATCGAACCCGGACAGTTTCTTAAATTGCCCGGGTGGAGGTTGGTGCGTGAATTCCTGCGGGGCAGGCCACCCGATGCAGGGGAAGCTCGACCCTGAAGAGTTCGACGATCGGAGCTACTGGTATATGGGCTGGATGGCTGAAGACGATGCCCATTATGCGGCCCTCTGGGCCCAAACGCAACTCCAGCCCCTTTTCACCCCGCCGGGTAATGGTAGTTATTGGCGGGACAGTGACCTAGAGTGCGGAGGACCCTGTTCGAACGGCGTGGCAGGCTATGGCTTCAATATCCCGGCAGGGACAACGATCTACCGGTTGCGCGAAGGTATCGAGCGGTTCCTGATCACCGACATTAACAACCCGGCTGCCAGTGCTATGGCCCAGAGCGAAGTGGCTGTCATGTGGGATGGTATCGAAAGCAATATCGACGTGGCCGGTAAACAAAGGGAGGGCAGCCTCGATCAGTTTCATCACATTCCCGGCGGCAGCAACGTCCTGTATCTTGACGGGCACGTCGAGTTCATCAAGTATCCCGGCGAGTTCCCGTGCAGCGAGATTGCGGCACGGATAGGTCGTCCGTACTAGATCTACCAAGCACCGTGAATCTGGCGCTGCTTCGGCATGAAGCCGAGGCAGCGCCGTTCTTTTTTCCCGAAGATGCCGCGAGTTCTGTCAAGCTTCCGAAGGAAGCGACGGAATAAAGCCCCGGGTGACGACATAGAAGGAACTCGGGGTTAGCAGACGCCCACCGATTCGAGCCCCTGACGGGGGCGACGGAAACGTTAGGCGTCCGGGTACAACAGACGGATGCCGATAGGGCTCCGCCGCCTCAAGGCGGGGCTACGAACGGTCCCTAGGTCGCGAGAACGGCGGCTTGCTCCTGTTCGAGCTGGAGTGTGTAGCCGCGTCGCGGGGTGGTTTTGATCAGAGTGCCGGCGGCAGCGTTGACCGATTTCAGTCTCTTGAGAAGGTTGCACCGGTGGACATGCATCTGGTTGTCTTCGACAACAATGTCGTCACCCCACATCGCGTGGTAGAGTGTTTCATACGGAACGCATCTTCCCGGGTCACGCATCAGCGTCTGAAGCAGCCTGTATTGGAGCTCGGTCAACTCGACATCGACTCCTTCGTACACCACCCGTTGCGGGCGGCCCTCATCGAGCAGAAGAACCGGTTCGCTGCCGCGAGGGTTTTGGGCCTTGCGGTTCTGTACGTCGTTTGCAGCTTTCTTTTTGATCTCCCGTGCCAGGTCGGCAGAACCGACCACTGCCGCGATAGTTTCGACGTTCGCGTTGCGTATCGCGTCGGGCGAGGCCAGTCCGTTGGTCCGCAGCAGCCGTATCGTCTCGCGCGAAAGATGTTCGAGATGCGTTTCGGCCAACCAGAGGCAGTCCTCGGTCACGCCGCGCCTGATACGCCGGGCAAGCACGCCCAACCGGTCGGCCAGCCCGCTGTTGCCTTTCAGCTCGGAGATTGCCCGGGCAACGTCGACGAGCCACGATATCTGTTCCGCAGCCGCGACAACCTGGCCGCCCAGCACCATGTACGTCTCTTCGATCTGCTGCATCGGTGTAAGCTGAACCCAGTCGTTGTGGAGCATCAGCGCGATCTTGAGCGCTTTCATCTCGTCGTAGAAGGGTGATTCGGTGGCGCGGAACCGGTTTGCGAACGGCCCGGTTCCGTTCTCGAAACCGTCGAGCAGATCCTTCATCGCGCCGGCGTACGGTGCGCCGGTGAACTCGGCGCACGTCATCGAGACGTTCGGCGTTTTCCCGTCCGGCGAGAGAGCGGTTGCAAGTATCATGTCGACGTCGTTCCAGACGCGCCCATCGTTGTCGTCAACCCACCGTGCGAGCATGCGGCCGGTCGAGCAGGATATGCCCGTCGCGGCAACGCCTGCGCCCAGACGGCTCGCTTTGAGCTCGCCCGTCCCATTGGACCTCATCAGACCGTCCTCAACGCATTTCCCGACCACAGCGTCCACTCTGTGCGCCAGTTCCGAGTCCGAGAACCGGCTTGACCACACTGCCGCCCACGTGTAGCTCGACCTGAGCAGGGATTCGATACCTTCGCGGGTCGTCGCGAACCCGGAGCTTACTGCGCGGAGCGCGTGTTCTGCGAGCCGATCGGGATCGAGGCGCGCGGAGACCGGTTCGGCATGTCCCTCGACGTACCTGCTCCACAACGTATCCCGTTCGAACTCGGTTGTCGCGATCATGATCGATCTGCCGAACCCGTCGGTGCGGCCCAACCGGCCCGCGCGGCCGCTCATGTTCTCGTACTCGGCGTAACTGATGGGCGCCCGCCACGGCATCTGCAACCGCTCGTCGTACCGCCACTTCTCGGCCTCGATGAAGACGTTCTTGGCAGGCAGGTTCAGGCCCATCGCGAGCGTGCTGGTCGATACCACCACCTTGAGCGCGCCGGCACGGAACCATCGTTCCACCGCGTGCCGTTCCGGGGCCAGGAGGTCCGCGTTGTGGAACGCCACGCCGCCTGCCGCGCACTCGGCGAGCAGGTCCCGGCATAGTGTCGGGTGCAGCGAGCGCAACTCCTCGACCATCCCGGCCGCGGGTTCCAGTCCAAGCTCTTTCGACAGCCGAGCGGCCATGCGTCGCGATTCCCGCCGCTCCTTGACGAAGACTATGCTCTGCTCGCCCGAGCCGGCCAACCCGGCAAGGTTCTCTCGCAGCACGTCCCAGTTGTTCCCGTCGTGTACGTCGACCATTGGCTCGGCGTCCTCGTCGCCTCGTACCGAGCTGAGGTACTCGAACCTGCCGTTGTAGATCACGCCGCACCGCAACTCGACCGGCCGCTCTTCGCACCTGACGTATTCGGCGTCGAGCCACTGCGCGACCTGCTCACCCTCCTCGAGCACCGCGGACAGACCTATCAGTTGCGGCCTTCGTTCCCGCGCCAGGATGCACGTCAGGAGCATCTCGAGCGATGCCCCTCGCGTTTCGTCGCCGAGCATCTCGAGCTCGTCCACCACCACCAGCGCGACCTCCTCCATACATTCAGGCCGCCGCGCGAGCAACTGCAACATCTTCTCGAAAACCACTATTGCTATCAGGTACTCGCCCCGTTCGAGGTTGGCGTCAAACTCCCTGTGGTCACGCGACGAAACGACTATCTTCAATCCGTACGGCCCGTACTTCTCACGGAAATCAAGGTACTTTTCTTCCGCAACAGATTTCAGCGGAACCAGATACACCACCTTC
>CAZGCA010000021.1:0-67484 GCA_964524145.1 uncultured bacterium
GTCTCATCCGGTACGAAGAACGTTGAGCAGCGACCTGCCTCGCGTTCCTGGAGTCATGGGAGCCTTGGTCGTGCAGGGTCCTGTTTGGGCCAACCTCACGTCTCCTCTGAGCCGTTATTCATCCAACGGTTCGAGATAGAGGTTGCGGAACTCGATCGGCTTTCCTTCGCTTTGGAGACATATCTTGCCGGACGTCTCGGTCGTCTCGGTAGCTTCGTTTTGAAGGACGCCGTTCACGAACACGCGGATCGTGTCGCCCTTACAGATGATGTCGTATTCGTTCCACTCGCCGGGCGGCTTCTCAGAGCTCTTTCCCTTCTTGGGAACGCGTCGATCACCACCCTCATGGCCCGTGGTGTGTTCCTTGAAATCCGCGCCGCCGATCACCCAGAAGTCGCCGGCATCCCCCGACATCAACTGGCACTCGATGCTCTTTGGCCACACAACGTCTTTGCCGCTCATATGGACCAGTACGCCGTTGTTGCCAGGTTGCCTCGGCCAGCGCCACTCGACGTGCAGCTTGTAGTTGGCGTAGTCGGTCTCGGTGCGCATGTACCCTGACGGTATCCCTCTGCAGTAGATCACACCGTTCTTTACCGACCACACCTTGTTCACGTCGGCTCTCGGGTTCCCAAGGAACAGCTTCCAGCCCGTGAAGTCTTTCCCGTTCCACAGCGGTGTCTTCTTCTTTGGAACGACGGGGCCCTCGTCGGCCCAGACCGTCAGCACGCTTGCGGCGAGAAACAATCCCAGCAGAACAAGCACTTTCGACTTCATCGCGTCCATCCTCCTTCCGACAATACCCTCCGTTTCAGAGACCATAGCTCTCGGTCGAAATGCAAAAGTCTCGCCTTCTACTAAGAACTCAACTACCGTTTACGCCGCCGTTTTGCGTGGTCGCATCAGGCCAACTGGTCGGGCCCGAAGCCTTCACGGTAGTCGCGTCTGACCAACGTATTGGCTTCACTGTCGCGCACAAACCGTTCCGTCTTGGGGTCGAACTCGAGCGACCGGCCCAGACGGTATGCGATATTGCCGAGGTGGCAGTGGACGCAGGACAGATGGGCATCCAACGGCTGCACGGAAAGATCCTCGACGTTGCGCGAACGCACGGCGTCGAAAAAGTGAGCGAACTTGTGTTTGCCTGCAGGTCTCTCAACGTCAACCTTGATAGGCTCGTTCTTGTAGTTGAAGAACCCCTTGCTCCTTACGTAATAGCCTTCGGTACCGAAGAAGCTGTCACCGCAACTGCCGCCTCCGGCTTCCTGGAACGAGCCAAGGTTGCGCACTTCGAACGTCATCATCGAGCCGTCTGCGTACGTAAACGAGGTGGCATGCGTGTTAGGCGAGTCGCCGTCGTCATCCCACCCGTACCGTCCGCCCTGGCTCATGATCTTCACCGGCAGGCCCCGATTGTGGCCCCAGCAGGCGATATCCATCTCGTGTACGCCCTGGTTTCCGATCTCGCCGTTGCCGTACTCCCAGAACCAGTGCCAGTTGTAGTGCACGTACAATCCACGCCCTCTCTCCGTCGCCATATACGGCTGCTCCTTCGACGGACCCTGCCACATGCTCCAGTTGAGTCGTTCCGGCGGATCGGCTGGCTTGCCGTGACCTATAGCTTGACGGTTCCCGTTCTTGTAGACATACCCACGCGAATGGACGATGTCGCCGATGAACCCTTCGTGCATCAGCTTGATGTCCCGGATCAGCGTCGTGTCGCTACGGCTTTGTGTGCCGTGCTGGACGATTCGCCCGTACTTCTTTGCCGCGGCAACAAGCTGGCGCCCTTCCCAGATGTTGTGTGACAGCGGTTTTTCGACGTAGATGTCTTTGCCTGCCTGGCATGCCCAAATGGTTGCCAGCGAATGCCAGTGGTTTGGCGTGGCAATAGTGACAGCATCGACATCCTTGTCTGCCATAACGTCGCGCATGTCGGTGTAGGTTTTTGGTTTCGTACCTTGCGCCTTCTCGACATTGCTCGCACCACGCGTGAGCACACGGTCGTCCACATCGCACAGTGCCACGATTTCTACGCCGTCCCGCCCAAGAACGTCCTTGATGTGGCTGCCTCCCTGACCGTTGAAACCTATGGTACAGACTCCGATCCGGTCGTTCGCTCCGTACACCTTGCCTTTCGTCGCCGCGCCCGCAGCAATCACCGCGGCGGCCGACGTGCCCAGAAACTTCCTTCTCGATACGTCCATTGTATTTCTCCCGTTCGTTTAGCCACCCGATATTCAACCAAGAATGAGCACCGTTACACGTTCCTCCGGCTCGAATACCACACGCCGGAGACACCAACCATTATACTCCACCTTGTGCCCTGCAACAAGTCTCAAACGAGTCACCCCAGTTTCCTTCCGCCAATTGACGAGGCGTTGTCATTTTTGCCAAGGCACGGAGCCGGATTTGTTGATATGGTCCTGCAGCACGGCGAATAGCTCACGGTACTGCTTCCGCCCTTTGCCCAACGGGCGTTGCTCCTGTGGGTCGTCTTTGAGGTTAAACAGTTGCAGCGGCTCGAAGGGGCTATTCTGAAACAGTTTCCAGTCGCCGTGGCGCACGGCGTAGTACGCCTGGCCGCCGTAGCGCGCACCCCCCTCACGACGCACCCAGAATAAGAATCGGTCTTCGGCGGGTTGGTTTTTCCCGAGCAAGGTCGGCAGGACGCTGCGGCCGTCAATCTCGTGTCCGAGCCGCGCCCCGCATGCGTCGCAAATCGTTGGGAACAGGTCCATCGTCATGGCAACGCGCTCGCCGCGAGAACCCGAGAGAATCTTCCCCGGCCATACGGCACACATCGGCACGCGGATGCCACCTTCGTACATATCGCCTTTGCCGGCTTTCAGCGGTCCGTTTTTCGCTCCCACGCTGAGCTGTCCGCCGTTGTCAGAGGTGAATATGACCAGCGTGTTGTCGGCAGCGCCGGACGCGTTGAGCGCCGCCAGCACCTTGCCGATGCCCTCGTCGAGGTGTTCGATCAACGCGACGAGTTTAGCGCGTCTGGGATTGATCCCCGTTTCCCGCCGCTCGACCCGCTCGACCCACTGCTCGGGTGGTTGGATGGGTGTATGCGGCGCGTTGTAGGCTAGATAGAGGAAGAACGGTTGATTCAATTGTGCACGCTGCCGGATGTAATCGGCAGACCATCGAGTGAACAGGTCGGTGGCATGGCCTTCCGGATCGATTTCCTCGCCGTTAAGCCGCATATAGTTGATGTCATGCCGCCGGTGCGTATAGTAGTCGTCCATCATATCGCCGAGAAACCCGTGGAAATGGTCGAAGCCACGTTCATTCGGCGTGTTGGGCGACTCCAGCCCGAGATGCCACTTCCCGACAATCGCGGTATGATAGCCGGCGTTCTTGAGCACCGTTGGCAGCAGCACGGCTTCCGGCGAGAGGCAGCCCCAGTTGTTGTTCCGGTGTGTGCGGATAACGCCCGGAACGCCCACCAGGTCCGGGTAACACCCCGTCAACACCGATGCGCGGGTCGGCGAGCAGACAGGGCAGTTGGCGTAGAAACGGTCGAACCGCATACCCGCTGCTATCAACCCGTCGATGTTCGGCGTCTTGAGATCCTCCGCGCCGTAACACGACAGATCGCCGTACCCCAAGTCGTCGACAATAATGAGGACAATGTTGGGCTGCACCTTTTCCTGCGCAAGCGCACGCTGTTCAGAGAAGCCCTGCACCCCTTGCGCAGTCAACGTTGCCGCGCCCACGCTAACAGCTCTCAGGAACTCGCGGCGTGTGTTATCGAGATTGCCCGTGGTTATTTCCCTCCATTCTTCCCTGTTCTGGAAGTTCTCTTCCGTCTGGTTCCGCCGTAGTACGGATAGTTGTCGAACACGTCTCCTTTGCCCAAGGCGCGCGGATCTCCCGTAGCTCTCAGTTCAGCCATTAGACGCGCGCCGAGCTTCTCCTTTGTCTCGGCATACTCAGCTTTGTCGGCGACATTGTCAAGTTGTCCGGGATCCTTCCCCAGGTCGTACAGTTCGTCGTCCAGGCGTTTCTCGAAGGCCAGGTCAGACAGTCTTTTCACTCTAGGATCGTCGCGGTGGTCCATCATATACACCTTGGTGCGCGACGCATCGATGTCGCCATATCCTCGAGGGTCAATTCGCCCGTCTGAAGGATGTCCGGCGGGCCAACGGTCCGGTCTGAAGTTCCGAATGTACAGGAACTCATGCGTGCGAATTGCCCGCATAGGATAGCCGTTAGTACTGTCCTTCTGGCAGAGCGTGTGCCGCTCCTTGCCGGTGAGGACGTGGTCGCGTTTCGGGTCAACCCTTCCGGAGTTGCCCGAATCCAATACGTCCAGCAGGCTCCGGCCGGTCATTGCCGCGGCGGGCTCCAGCCCCGCAGCTTCCAGAAACGTCGGCGCGAGATCTGAAAGACTCACAAAGTCCTCGATAACCCGGCCGCCTTTGGTCCTGTCGCCCCAGCACACCGCCAGCGGCGCGTTGGTGCCCAGATCGTAAAGGTTGCTCTTGCATCGCGGGAACGGCATGCCGTTGTCGCCCGAGATCACGACAAGCGTGTTGTCCAGTTCGCCCTTCTCTTCCAGCATATCGAGCATCTCACCGACTTCACGGTCGAACCGCTGGACCTCCCAGTAGTAATCGCAGATGTCCGTACGCACAACGTCGCTGTCCGGCAGGCACGGCGGCACCGTCACGTCTTCAAGGCTCATGCCGCTCGTAACGCCCGATTCCCACTTATAGCCTCGATGCGGGTCGTGGCTGCCAAACCAGAAGCAGAACGGTTTGCCGAGTGGTCGTGCCTCGAGGAATCGTGCGAAATCCTTGTAGTCAGGTCCGGCGGGGTTGCGAGTCCGTCCGCCGGTTTTGTAGTTTCCCGGGCTCCACCCTTTGCGGGTGAAACCCACATGGTACCCGGATTGCTCGAGCAGGTCGGGGTAAACATCGAACTTCTTCCGGAGCGTGCTATGGAGGCTGGCGCCCTCCTCGAGCCGCCAGTGCCACTGCCCGGTCAGAATCGCGCCGCGCGACGGTGTGCACGAAGGTGCCGAGACGAACGCGTTAGTGAACAATACACCCTTACGAGCGACCCGATCGAACGTCGGCGTCTTAACCACGGTGTCTCCGGCGATGCTCGCGTGCGGCCACGACCAGTCGTCCGCGAGTGCGAAGAGGATGTTGGGACGTTTCCCGGCAGCTCTTGCCCCCACGACTCCCAACACGCTTCCTCCCAGCGCCGCCGCGGCACAGGATGCCGTCTTGAGAAAACGCCGCCTGTCAATGAGCTTCTTGTCGGTCATATCATGTCCTTCTCACCAACCTGTCAAGAGTGTCGGTAGTCGATGTGTCTTCTCCGATCAATCGAGCCGTCGGACTCGGACGGACTTGAGGTCCATAACGCTCCGTCCGGGCTTCGTCAGCGCCTTCACGTAGAGGCGTATCCTCCCTTCTTCAAGCATAACGTTGCCCAGCGTGAGCGGTGCCCAAACCTTCTCATACACTTCCTTGCGTGGTACACGGTCTGGACTCGGAAGCGGGTCGGGGTCGTGCGCTTCTTCGATCATGCCCTCGATCCGTTCGCTGCCGACCTCGGCGCAAAGCCGGGCGCCGACGTCCTGCGCAGAGCAGGTGTACATAAGCGTGATTTCGTACATACCCGCGTGTACGACTTCGAGCTCCCAGTAGACGTGTGCTTCGGTGTTCGTCCAGTTGGTCACCCAGTCGTTGGCCCAACCCGCACCACCTTTGTACTTCACACCACCGTGAAGGTGGCACTCCGGGGCCGGCAATTCGGCATCCTTCATCTGGGCGTGACCGACTGGGATCGGCGGTGGCTGATTCCCGAGCCTTGTCACTTCCTTCAGCCAGGTAGTATATGCCGTTTTGAGCTCCTTCGCAATCTCCGGGTGATCCTCAGCGGCGTTGTTCTGCTCGCCGGGGTCCTCGGACATGTCGTACAGTTCGACACGTTTCTTCTCGATCACGAGCCGGTAGCGCTGGGTGCGGACAGCGCCGCGCGTGCGTCTGTGCGTGAAGAGCATCCGGTCGGGCCAGTCGGCGGATTCGCCCAAGAGCAGCGGGACCAGGCTGAGACCATCGAGTGGCAACGTCTCGATCATATTAACGCCCGCAAGCTCGACAAGCGTCGGCAACATGTCGATGTGAGCGGCGATCGTTTTGACGGTAGTCCCCGATTCAATACGTTTAGGCCAACGTATGAAGAGCGGCACACGCACGCCGCCTTCGTGAGTGCTGCCCTTGCGGCCGTTCATCTCGCCGTTATATCGGTCAGAGTTCGGGCCGTTGTCGGTCAGGAACATGACAATTGTGTTCTCGGCGAGATTCAGTTCGTCGAGTTTCTTCACTAGTCGGCCGATGTTGTCGTCGACATTCTCACACATTCCATAGGCACATGCTGTCGTATCATCCAACCCGCGCGATTTGTATTTGTCGAAATACTCGTCCGGCACCTGCCACGGCGAGTGCGGCGCGTTGTATGGAATGTAACAGAAGAACGGTCGATCTCTGTTCTTGTCGAGAAAAGCTATTGCAGCGTCGGTGAGCACGTCGGTGATGTAGCCCTTCGTTTTGACCGGTTCACCGTTGTGGTCGAGCGTGGTGTCAAAGTAATTGTTCCAGTGGCCGGCACAGAACCCCCAAAACTCGTCGAATCCCCGGCCTATGGGATGGTGCGGATAGTGTGCGCCATTGTGCCACTTGCCGAAACATCCGGTAGCATACCCCGCCTGCCGGAAGAGGTCGGCTATGGTCACCTCGTTGCCCCGCATTACTTCTTCGCCGCGAGTGACCCCGAACGTGCCGGTGCGAAGATGGTACCGTCCCGTCAGCAAGCTGGCACGCGTCGGGGCACAAACCGGGCTGACGTAGAAACGGTTGAAGCGCGCACCGGACGCGGCCAACTCGTCCAGCACGGGCGTATCGATCTTGTCGTTGCCGTGTGAGTGGATATCACCCCAGCCTTGGTCGTCGGTAATGATCAGAAGAATGTTGGGCTTGTTCGAGGACGTCTCAGCATCGCTTGGCCGTGGCGACATCTCCAACACTGCTACACCCATACCTATCGTTCTTATGAAATCGCGACGTCTCACAATAGCCTCTTCCTCGACCTCGGACCCGACGGTTCATGGCGGATACGTCTTCCGACCTCGCGCAAAGTCCTTACGTCCTCGGGATGGATGGAGCCGTCCGGTAATGGCCCGGTATTCAACAGCAGGTTCGCGTTCAGGCGGCGGGCATTCGCGAGCATTTCCATGACGCGATCCGGCGACTTGTGCTTGCCGTCATCGGTCTTTATGTACCCCCAACCCCTTGGCTGCAACGTATCGCAGATTTCCAGCGGTTTACCCTCAGGATTGTGAACGTCCCTTCTACCCCGCTCGGGAGCGAAGAAATCCTCGGTGCCCAGCAGACCCTGCTTGTACGACACCAGCACCTGTGGTTGGAGGCCGTGCACCATGTCGTACAGTTCCTGGCTCTTGAACGCCTCCTTGTGCCATCTGGTTGAGCCAATTCCGTCGAGCCATATGCCGGCTACAGGCCCGTAGTTTGTCAGCAGCTCCTTGATCTGCGCGCTCATGAAATCAACGTACTTTTGCATATCGTGATCGTCGCCCGTGGCGTACGATGGTTCCGGCGGATCGTACGCCGGCCGCGCGGAACCCGCCCGCTCGGTACTGTGCCTGTTCGGCGCGTGCGGATGACGCCAGTCGCGCCCGTGCGAGTAGTAGAGGAACAGTCCGAGACCCTTCTTCCGGCATTGATCGGCCAGTTCACGTACCAGATCGCGTTTGGCCGGTGAATTGACGCTGTTGAAATCGGTCTGCTTCGTCTCGAACAGGCAGAAACTGTCGTGGTGGCGCGTGGTGATGTTGACATACTTCATCTGGGCGTCCAGCGCCAGATCCGTAATGAAATCCGCATCGAACTCCTCGGCGGTGAACTGATCTTTGAGTTTCTCATACTCCTTTACCGGTATTCTTTCCCGGAACTGCACCCATTCGTGCCGGCCGAGAAGAGAGTAAAGACCGTAATGCATGAACAGGCCGAACCGCGCGTTGCGAAACCATTCCACCGCGGCTTTGCGTGGATTCGCCGCGTAAATCTCCTCGTATCCGCGCAAATAAGATGGAATCTGGCTGAAATCATACTGCGCAACCGCTTCGGCCCGGTGCCGCTTTTGGCGCAGTGCTATTGCTGCAGCGCTGATACCCGTACCTTTCAGAAAATCGCGACGTCTCATAACAGCCTCCGTGTTGCTTCATCTGAGATTTCCAGTATGGAGCTGCACGCGACCACCGCCTGCCGGTTCCCTGGTAACATACACGCATTGCTAGCCGCCGTCAAGGCTGATTTTGCTGTCATGGTCTCTTCTTGAGGCCATTCACGACCGGGAAGGCCTGTAGCCGCAACGGCTGGCCCTCTTTTCCTGATGCCTTGATGAGAACCGCTTCACGGTAGGTTCCGCCCCGGATCAGGCACGTGCCCCCCGCTTGCATGCGGTCGACCGCCGCCTGAACCGTGTACAGCGGCGCGTCCAAGGTTCCGGCGTTGGCATCGTTCCCCGACGGAGATACGTACAATTCCGAAGCGCCCGCCAGCGATGGAAGCGCGAATGCAGCCAGCAAGAACAGTCTCTTTAGTACATAGTCCACTTTCCAGCCCTCGCGCGACGGCTTGACATCATCAACCGTAATGATAGGGTTGTTTTCGTATCGTTTCACGTTCATATGCGGCCTCTCCCGATCAGGCCCCTGAATCCAATTAATAAAAGCATATATCAAATCTTGAACAGAGTCAAACGAATTCACTTCAATCAAATTGGATACTTCGTCGAGAGCGTGCAGACCTTCCGGATAGACATGTTTATCTGAATTATTGAAAAACCTGTACGAGTTATGATAGACTCCATTTGCGTAGCATAGGTAATTTGGAGCGCGACATGGCGAAAGAAGTTTCATTGCAGATGGTTGCCAACGAGGTCGGTTGTTCGGCGGGCGTGGTGTCGGCCGTCTTGAACAAAGGCGGGGAAGGCGTGATTCGCGTCTCAGAGGAGACGCAGAAGCGGGTGGTAATGGCTGCGCGCAAGCTGGGTTTAAAACCCATCTACAGCCCGCATCGTGTTGGCGTGTATGCGCAGCATATCGAATCTTCTCAGCCAGTGACTTACCTGGAAGTACTCTCCGCCTTGGTGGTTCAGGAGGCCATCAAGAAAGATTTCGCGGTGGAAGCCCTTTCGGACGAAAAGCTGGACCCTCGTTTGGATGCCGGCTTGGACGGCGTGATTGGTGTGGGTTGGAACAAGCACTTGGCCGACCTGGGTGGAATTCCGCATTTCCCGGTCATCACCATCAACCAGCCCATGCTCGAAAAGTGCATCCATTCCGTATCGAGCGACCACAAACAGCAGGCGAGGCTTGCGGTTGAGTACGGCATACAAAAAGGTCACCGGCGCATTGCCTTGCTCGAGACCCAGCCCGATACCTGGGGATACAACGAACGGGTTCGCGGATATGAAAATGCGCTGGAAGACGCCGGAATCCCTTTCGATCCTTTGTTGATTGGGCATCTCCAGGGGCGCCGGATGAAAGATGTGCTGAAAGTCTGGATGGACGGCGGGGTGACGCTTATTCTGAATTTCCCCGCCCAGCAGGGACTCGAAACGATCCATACGCTTACCAACGTGATGGGCTTGCGCATTGGGGAGGATATTTCCACCATTTCGATTGACGACCTTCCTGTTTTTCAATACTTCCATCCGCCCCAGACCGTGATCCATCAGTCACTCGACAAGCTGGCTGAGGCGGCGGTCTCCTTGATAAGCCGGCTCATTGAAAGCCCGGAAGAGCGCCCCAGCCCAACCAACATGGACAATATCCGCTTTTCCGCAAAGATCATCGAGCGCTCATCGGTCAAGGATCTTTCCTGAGGCGAAGAACCCGGGCCGAATGTTCAAGGTGAAGTTCTGCATTCCGAACTCGGTTTGCAGGGCCACGAGGCGAAATAGAGGAAGAGGCACTCACAAGATCAGTTTTGAGCCGAGAAGAGAGACAAGAAAGGGCTTCGACCTAAGGAGTGTCGCCATATGAGGAAATGTCTCCACTCCCGAAAGGAGTTTCTGCGTGCCGCGGCCTTAACAGGCGTTTCGCTCGGCGTAGGGCCGCTCTTGGCGGAAGGGCGAGCGATGGCCGGTCCTGCGAAACCCAACATTCTTCTCATCATGGTGGACGACTTGGGAAAGGAATGGGTAGGTTGCTATGGGATCGAGGGAATCGACACACCGAACGTCGACGCCCTTGCTGCCGGAGGCATCCGCTTCACCAACGCCTACTCGATGGCGCAGTGTACGCCTTCGCGAGCAACCTTGCTGACGGGACAGTATCCCTATCGCACGGGGTGGGTGAACCACTGGGACGTGCCGCGCTGGGGCGTGGGCTACTTCGACTGGCGTGCGTACACAACCTTCGCCACCGTGTTAAAGTCGGTCGGCTATGCCACGGCCGCCGCAGGAAAGTGGCAGATCAACGACTTCCGCATCGAACCGCACGCGATGCGTAAGCACGGATTTGACGACTGGTGCCTGTGGACGGGATACGAGACCGGCAACCCACCGAGTGCCGAGCGCTACTGGGATCCGTACGTCAACACGCCGGAGGGAAGCAAGACCTATGGAGGACGGTTTGGGCCTGACGTGTTCACCGACTTCCTGATCCGGTTTATGAAGGACCACCGGGATGGGCCGATGCTGCTCTACTTTCCCATGGTACTCACACACAGCCCCTTTATGACGACGCCGGACGAACCGGAGGCCAAAGGGAACCTGGCGCGGCACAAGGCCATGGTGCGGTATGCGGACAAGCTCGTCGGCCGTCTCGTGCACGCGCTGGACGAACTGGGCCTTCGCGAACGCACGATCGTCATCTTTACTACGGACAATGGATCTTCCCGCAGAGTTACTGGTACCCTCCACGGACGAAAGGTCGCGGGAGGCAAGGGCACGGAGCGTGAATCCGGTGTATGTGCACCCTTCATAGTGAACTGTCCGGGACGCGTGCCGTCAGGTGTCGTGAGCGACGCCCTGACCGACTTCACAGACCTGCTGCCGACCTTCGCCGAACTCGCGGGCGCCCCCCTGCCGGACGGCTACCCCCTTGACGGGATTTCTATGGCCTCGCTCCTACTCGGCAAGGCCCACGACTCGCGCCGCGACTGGATCATGGCGATGGGGCATGGACCTGCCGTTCGCGATCAGGCCGGCATCCGGGGACGCACAGCTTTTATGTCCCGCGTAATTCGGGACAAACGGTACAAAGTCTGGGTCGACACGAATCGCAGGATCGAACGACTTCATGACTTGAAACACGACCCCGATGAACAGAACAATTTATTGCCAAGCGGAAGAGTTGAACACCAGGCGGAATTGGCCAAGTTTCAGCAGCTGGTCGACGCGATGCCCGCTGTGGACGCACGACCGAGGTATGCACCGCGAAAACCATTGCCTTGGGACAGACCCGCGGCCGAACCGGAGAACTGACTATGTCACCAACATCAGTCCGCCTAGCCGCTTCGCATTGGGTCTATTCAGTTTCTGCGGACGCACTCTTATAGTCTCCACCGGCGTCGCTTGTCCGGCAGGAAGCCTGCCATTCTTCGAGTTGCGATCTTAATCGTGCGGCGATTTCCGGATACTGATCGATGACGTTCGTCGTTTCCCCAGGGTCTTCCTGCAGATCGTAAAGCTCCCATTTCGCAAATGGGACGTCTCCGTTGTCGGAACGAGGTCGTTTGTCACCGGTGTTGTGCACGAGTTTGTAGCGGGAGTCTGACATCGCCGCCTGCGACATAAACTGGAATCTTATAGGATCCGGTCGTTCTGTCACCGTTCCGTTGATGATGGGGAGTAGGCTGATTCCGTCGTAGGGACGATCGGTTGGCATGGGAATAGCCACCACATCTAACACAGTCGGAAGGTAATCACTTGTTACGCAAGGAATGTCGATTACACGTGGTTCTTTGACTTTTTCCGGCCATACAAGTAATCCCGGAACACGTATACCGCCCTCGTAGAGAGACCGCTTGCGACCGCGATAGGGCCCAGCGGATCCACGATGGCGTCTTCTTGCGGCCGGATTTCCCTCTGGCCCGTTGTCCGAGCAGAACCAGATCATCGTGTTTTGGTCAGCTCCCAGTTCCTTCAACCTAGTACGGAGGCGCCCCACCTGCTCGTCGAGCGCTGTGATGCAAGCGTAGTAGTGCTGTGCGTCTTCGTCATGCTCGGCGTACATGGCGCGGTATTCCGGTCCGCCGACGACTGGAGCGTGCGGGGCGTGAAACCAGACCACTGCGAAAAACGGTCTGTCCTGCTCGACGGCGTTCTCGATGAAGGGCAGGGTCTTATCCATGATGATCCGGCTGTCGTCGCCCGTTAGCGCTTCTTCGACATTCCGGCCGTTGTACCAGTAGAGTGCCCTTGTGTCGAAGGGTTCACCTTTCTTCAGATGCGAATTTGCCGGGTCATAGGGATCCCAGGTTGCCACGGCGAATTCGGTGCTGAACCACTCGGTAAAGCCATTCATACCGGGAGTTGAATAATTCTCAGCGGGCCTCCGGCCTGGCCCCTTACCCGAGTATTCTTTGGAAAGCGTACCCAAATGCCATTTACCGAAGTGGCCCGTCGCATAGCCACGGTCTCTGAGGATCTCAGCAAGGGATATTTCGTCCGTTTTGAGGTGGCCAACGTTGGCACTGTATACGCCGTACCGGTACGGGTGTCGACCCGTAAGACACGCACCTCTGGTCGGGCTACATACGGAGGAAGCTGCATAAAACCGACTAAAGCGAATGCCCTCTCGGCTCATCTGATCGAGGTGTGGTGTCTTGATAATCTTGTTTCCGTTATAGCCTGGATCACCCCATCCCATATCGTCTGCCATGATGAGAATCATGTTTGGTGACTCGCTCGCAGCAGCTGAACCAGGAGAACAGAATGTCGATAGCATACATCCGACAATGGCAATTGCCACCGCATTCCTCGAGCAGAGAATCGCTCTCATTTGATCACCTCGTTGAAAACGCCTGAACCTTCCTCGTGAAACCATACCGGTCCCGTTCTGATAGTCTCTCATTCTCTGCGGCTTTCTTGTATACCTCTATTGCTTCGTTGATCTTATCCTGTTCCTCGTAAATATGGCCGAGCAGCGCGTACGCGTCAGGATACGCGGCTTGTTGCCGGACCAGTTGCTCGAGCATCGAAATGGCACGGTCCACGTCTCCCTTCTGCTGCAGGTAGAAGGCGAGTGTGTAGCCATATTTGGGCTCTTCCGGACGCAGGTCTCGCGCTTTCCGGCACCACGCGATGGCTTCCTCAATGTCTTGCTTGGCGACGATCACGCCCAAGTTGTACGCAGCAACTGCGGATTCTGGATTAGTCTTCAGTGCCGTGCGGAACGCTTCTCCCGCTTCGCTGAGACGCCGCAAGGACGGGCATGAGAGCAGGCTGAAGAACGTGGAGGCATGCCTGAGCCTCGGCCAGGCCACTTGCCGAAGCACACGACCCCGCCGTTCTCCGCGGACACGTACAACCGTCTGTTTGCCGCAGCCATCCCGTCCCACACGACGGGCGAATCAAGTTGCTGGACGGCAATTTCTTCCCCCGTCTCGGCGTGGACCACTCGAATCGTGCCGCCAAGACGTCCTTCGTATGCTGCATTTCAAGACCGAGGTCGTGTTGTGCCGTCCGTACCAAGGTCTAGGCGATCAGACGCCTTCGATCTCCATCCCGGTGATCATCCAGCCGCCTTCTTCTTTCGTCAACGTTAGCTCGATTGAGACTTCACCGGCTGCGCTGACGATATCGATCGGGTAGACCGTGGCCGTCTCGCCCTCGATCTCGGTTTCCGTGTCATCGAGAATGACTTCGACATCATCAAGATAACCCGACTCCATGGCCCCTTCCAAGAACTGGCTCAGACTGTCCTTGTCGGGGACTTGGGAAGTCTCGAAGTCTTCAGAATACGTGGCCATGAGCTTGTCGATGTTGAGCTCGGACATCCCGACCTTCCAGGAGTCGACCACCTGTGCAACGAGATCTTCGTCACTCGGCCCCTTGAGAAGCCCGGCGCAACTGCACAGGAGCGCAGCCATCCCAACACACACGACGCTCTTCAACATTGAGGTTCTTTTCATCATTCTTCCCTTTCTCCTGCTTGGAAACCCGCTTCCACACAACACCGTCACTAACAACGTGATGGAATCATACCAGCGTTTCGCGTCCGCGTCAACAGGGTCTCTTATGGACGGCAGATCGCGCAACCAGAACCAATCATCCCTCGACAGTGTTGGTCGTCGGTCGCCTTGACAACAGGAAAGCCTTCAACTATATTGCTACCTGTCGGCGGTCTCAGGAATGGGAGATGGTCCAGCGGAAAGTATGGCCTTAATTCCAGCATTCGCATGTAGCATTGCTCTTGAAGGAGGACGTTTTGTGAACCGGAGAACGTTTTTGGCGCTTGGTGCAGGGACTGTTTGCGGGGTATCGCTGCGGACGTTTCGGCTCCCTGTGATAGATGCACAACAGACGAAAGGACCTTTCATGATATCTCTCGCCGAGTGGTCTCTCAACAAAACCATCCGCACCGGCAAGATGACCAACCTTGACTTTCCGCGCGTGGCCCGGCAGCAGTTCGGTATCGACTGCATCGAGTTCGTTGACCAGTTCTTCGCCGACAAGGCGAAGGACATGGCCTACCTGAAGGAACTCAAGAACCGCGCCGAAAGTGAAGGCGTTACGATGGGCCTTATCATGATCGATACGAACGGGGCGCTGGGAGCCAGCCGCAAGGCGACTCGCGACAGGGCAGTGGAGAGAACGTTTCCGTGGATCGACGCAGCGAAGTTTCTCGGCTGCCGCACGGTTCGCGTCAACGCCCGTGGCGGCGACGACGCGAACGAGCTTCGCAGGTGTGTCGCGGAAAGCTGCGCGCACCTCGCGGATTACGCGGCACAGCGGGACATCAACGTGACCATCGAGAACCATGGTGGGCTGTCTTCGGACCCCGAATGGCTTGTCTCGGTGATGGAAGAGGTGAACAAGCCCAACTTCGGTACCCTGCCCGATTTCGGCAACTTCCCCAAAGAGATCGACCGCTACGATGCCGTTGAGATGCTCATGCCTTACGCCAAAGCGGTCAGCGCCAAGGCCTCGGGGTTCACTCCCGACGGTCTGGTGCAGGAGACGGACTTCTTTCGGATGATGCGTATCGTGCGCGACGCCGGCTACACGGGCTACGTGGGTGTCGAGTCCGGGGCTCCACGTCAGGACGGGGAAGACGACGCCATTCGCATGACCCGCGACCTGCTGATACGAATTCGCGAAGAGCAGAAACCTTGCAAGCCGATCTTCAACGGTCGGGATCTCGATGGCTGGGTGCAGGTCGAGGGTGGCGAGTGGACCGTGGAAGACGGCATCCTCACGGGCCGGAACGGTCGCGACTGGTCGACGGACCCGGAGGTGACCGGCTCGTGGTTGCGCACAGAGAAACAGTATGCGGATTTCCGGCTCGAGCTGCAGTACACGATCAACGAGAACGGTAACAGCGGCGTCTTCTTCCGTGCGGCGTCCGAAAAGAACCCCGCGTTCACGGGCTACGAGTTGCAGATTACCGACGCGCACGGCCAGGAGCCGTCGAGGCAGGCGGCTGGCGCGCTTTACGATGTCGTGGCGCCGACAAAGAACCTTGTGCGTCCCGCGGGCCAGTGGAACACCGTGACCATTATCGCGCAAGGCGAGACGATCGCAATTGAGATAAACGGCGAACGCGTCATCGACACGCAACTGAGCCGGTCGACCCGCGGGTACATCGGATTACAGAACCATGACGAGCACTCGGTTGTGGAGTTCCGCAATATCCGGTTGGAGCAGTTGTCAGGGTCTTAATGATGGCTGGAACATACCCAAGCTGCTCCGAGAACGAAGGATGTAGCGCCGCAGGCGCGACGGAATAGAGCCCAGGGTGGAGCGCAGCGGAACCCTGGGGAACCGACATTAGAAAGGCCCCCGTAAGGGGGCGACGGAAGAAAGAGCCAGGCGAATGGAACTGCTCGGTTTGGGAGAGGGAATGATTCCGTCAGGGCATTGCCACAACAGGAGACCCGATATGAAACGATCGAGAAGAACGGTTCAACGGTGGACCGGGAAAACAACCCGCTGCCGGGTCGCGGTTGGTGTCGCAACTGCGGCGACAGCGTTGGCGATTGCAGGGTTCTCATTCGGCGCGTTCGCTGCACCGCAAAAGGTGGCGGCAACGCTCGAGGACGAGTACGTCGAGGTTAGTGTCGACGGCAAGCTGTTCACACGCTACAAGGTTGCCGGCGAGCCTTTCACCTACGGCGATGCCACACGCGGCGGGAAACGCCTCTCAAGCTACAGGCTCGAAGACGCGCCGAAGTACCCGTATTTCTATCCGGTGATCGGACCCGCGTCCGGCAAGTCCGTTACCACTGAGCTTTCCGAACCGTACCCGCACCATCACAGTCTGTACTTCGGATGCGATAGAGTGAACAATGGCAACTACTGGCAGGACGTCAACCGGCGCGGCCGGATCATCTCGCAAGGGCCGAAGATTGTCGATGCGTCCGGCGACCGTGTTCTGGTTACCGACGAGTGTCTTTGGAAACAGCCCAGGAAGGCCCCGGTCATTCGCGACGCGCGGCGCATTCTGATTACCGCGCCCAACGACCGGTTGCGATTCATCGATTTCGAGATAACGCTCGAAGCGCTTACCGACGTTCTTATCGAGAAGTCGAACCACTCGCTGTTTTCAGCACGCATAACGCCTGAGCTAAGCGTCAAATCCGGCGGCACGATCATCAACGCCGACGGCAAGACCAACCCGGAAGGTACCCACGGCGTAGTCTCGCCCTGGTGCGACTACTTCGGCACGCGCGACGGCATCACCGAGGGCATGGCCATCTTCCAACACCCGGCCAACCGCTGGTACCCGTGCCGATGGTTCACGCGCGACTACGGTTTCTTCTCGCCCACACCCATGAACTGGCTCGAGGAAAGCCTCGAAATCCCGAAAGGCGAAACCCTCACTCTCCGCTACCGCGTTGTCGTCCACGCCGGTGATGCAACCACAGCAAAGGTAGCCGGGCTGTTCGAGCACTACACACGGGCCGCCGACACCACGCCCGGCACGAGTGATTGACAGAACCGCCGTTCAGCGTTGAATGAATAAGGAGGAGAACCTATGGAAAGCGTGATGGGTAGACGGGACCGTGTTTTGCGAGCATTGTTCGTGGCGCTCGCTGTCGGTCTTGGCTGGGGCATACGCGGCGATTTCGGGCACATGCTGGGGGCCATGTATCCGGGCGCTGCGCTCGGGCTGGGGTTCGCCTATGTCACGGGGCAGAAGTCGATGTTCAAGTGGATGCCGCTGCTCGGCGCTGTCGCCGGGCTGGGAATCTCGACAGGTGGCATGATGAGCTACGGGATTCTGCACGGCTATGCCAAGTCGGATACGTTCATCAACTACTCGTACGGTTTCTTCACCCTTGTCCTGCAGGGCGGCGCCTGGGGCTGTTTGGGATGCGCGCTCCTCGGGTTGGCGCTCGAAAAGGACCGGCTCAAGGCCACGGAACTGGCGAGCGCGGTCATAACGGTGCTCCTATCCGGTGCATTCTTCTATGTTGTGGTCGTAACGCTGCTCGGTTTCCATATCAATCCCCCGCGATCGGACCTCTCGATAGGGTTCACCGGCGGCGTGATCGGCCTGTTCGTGTGGCTCATACTCAGCAAGAAACGCTACGGGTTCAAGGGTGCACTTCTCGGATACATCGGGTTCGGCTTGGGCATGGCTTCAGGCAGGTTCTTGGGTAATGTCAGCTACCTCCAGCCGTTGGCGATCAACCACTGGAATGTCATGGAAGTGAGCTGCGGGTTCATCGGAGGGTTTGTGTTCACCTACGGGATGCTGGGGAAGAAATTCCCCGACCCGCCCAAAGGCGAAGGCTATCCCCTGCTAAACATTTACAGTGTCTTCTACGTCATGGCGCTGATCCCGCTCTTCCACCGGTTGCTGAGAATCCGTCCGGAAGCCAAGCTGGAAGAATGGACCAACAGGCTGGCGTCCTACGGCTTCGAGGACCCTGCGGCACTCAGCGGGAGAATCCTGACCGCGATACACGTTGTCTGCATTCTCGGGTTCATCGGTGCGGGCATTTGGTTGTTCCTGCATTTTCGACACAAGTACCGGTTCTCGGCGTTCCCGGTGCTCTTCTTCTCGGGACTCATGTTGCTCATCCAGAACCTGAACGCACTCTACCTGCTGTACCCCCGTCAAAAAGCGATGATAAACATGCACTCCGTCTTCTGGGTGATCTACGCCCTCATGATTCTCTACGCCGTCTTCGGGAAGAGGCCGGACCTAACCGACTCGGACGAGGTCGCCGAAAGCATCAATTGGCGCAGATGGGTTGGGGGAGCTCTGGTTGTCTACCTCTTCATCATCATCATGAGCGGGTTTGTGAACGGGGAAAAGACAATGGCATCCGCGAACACCCGATTCCCGCTCTGGTCGTGGCGAGACGGCTCGTAGCCCGATGGATGGTGAAGCTTATCGGAGTATACAGATGGCACTCCATTACGGGCTAGGGTGAAAGACTCTGCTCCAAAAAGACCGTTTTGTATCTGCTGTTGGGAGCGACGCAGCCGCATGACAGCCAATCGCCACAAAAGCGCAACAAGACCGGTGCGTCCCGCAGGGACGGTTGAGAATAGCCCAGGAGTTCACTCCTGGGACAGCCGTGCGCCGCAACGAGTGTTAAGTCCCGTAGGGACGGCTGAAGCAGTTTGTTGAGGCTGAAGTCTTTCAGCCGTCCCTACGGGACTCGACTGGTTGGGCGGGGTGTGGCCTTGATCCCAGGAATGAATTCCTGGGCTAGTATCGGTTGTCCCTTACGGGACGGATTCCGATAGGGAAACTGAAGCATGTGGCACGTGTCTTGTTCTCGCATGTTCTTTCGGTGGGAAAAGCGGGCTAGCGCCGGGGTTGCGGATTCCGAATATCGGTTAACCAGTACACGAGCGCGCCGGCCAGCAGCACGCACAACAACACGAGCAGGCCGACAGGCTTGTTCTTCAGAGCGTACGACACCGAGCTGTAAAACATGAAGACGCAGCACGCGCAGAAGACGATCGGTGTGATGGGATAACCGGCGACCTTATAGGAGCGCTCGGTGTCGGGTTCTCTACGCCTGAGCACGAAGACGGACACACCTGTCGCAAGGAAAAACACCCAGACTACCGGCGCGGTATAAAGAATCGTATCGATAAACGATCCCGCGACCAGCACAATCGCCAGGCTCAGGCAGCCTTGAGCAACAAGGGCCCATACGGGTGTGCCGAAGCGTGGGTGCCATCTGCCCAGGGCTCGGAACGCTGAGTGTTCGGCCCCCATCGCGTACGAGATGCGCGCACCCGTGAAGACGAGACCGTTGACGGCCCCAAGCGCTGAGATGCAGATAAGGACGCTGATCGCCCTGCTCGCCATCCCGGGCAACACCGTCGCGAGCGTGTCGACGGCTACCGCCTGGGAATCAGCCATCTTCGCAGCACCCAGTGCGTGCAAGAACGCGGCATTGACCAGCAGGTACAGCACCGTGACCGCCACAGTCCCGAAAACCAGGGCGCGGACGATGTTCCGTTGCGGCCGCTTGATCTCCGCTGCAACATAAGCCATCTCGTTCCAGCCGCCGAACGTGAACAGCACCAGGATGAGAGCCAGCTCCAGTCCTCCCATCGTGAATGCCCCCGGTTCAGCGGGTGCTGGTGGCCGGCCCGTCGCCAGCAACCCCACCCCGACAATGGCCAACAATCCCAAAGCCTTGACCACGGTCAGAATGTTCTGCGTCCATTTGCCTTCCCTTACGCCGAGTACGTTGATCGTCGTCAGAACGACGATTGCCGCTGCGGCGTAGAACGGGCGGACGTTTTCGAACGGGGCGTAAAGCGTTTGAGCGTACCGGCCAAATACAAACGCCAACAACGCGATGTCACCCGGTCGGATGATTGCCAACTGTGACCAGCCAAAGAGGTACCCCGCCCAACCGCCGTATGCGCGGCTCAGGTAGACGTAGTCCCCGCCTTGGCGTGGATAGGCGGTCGCGAGTTCTGCATAGCAGAGCGCTCCGGCAAGCGCCAGCAGACCGCCCACCAGCCAGATGCCCATTATGCCCGACCAGCCACCCATGCACCCGGCTACGGTCGGCGACGTCTCGTAAATGCCGGCACCGATGATGATGCCGACGATGATGCACGTCGAGTCGAAAAGAGACAGTTCTTTCTTGGGAGCTGTCTTCATGACCGATTCCGGTTAGCAGCCGTTAACGTTTCTTGAGCGTTACACTGACTCCTCGGTCGTGCATGTTCAAGAAGATCGTTTCCAGATCCGGATCGGTAATGATCGCCGTAAGGAAATCTTGCATTTCTCTCCGTTGTGAACTGGTGTTGTGGGCAAGGATCAACCCGCCGGGCCGCACCAGCGGCAAGAGCTTGTTGAGATAGTCGATATACCCTTCCTTGTCCGCGTCAAGGAAAAGGACGTCGATCGGCTCTTTCAGCTTCATAACTTCCTCATGGGCGTCGCCTTCGACAAGCGTGACCATCTGGTCGACACCCGCCCGTTTGAAGTTCTCGCGAGCCAGCGACGCCCGGCCCTTATCGATCTCGTGCGTTGTCAGCTTGCCGCCGGTAGTCCGCAGGGCAAGACAGAACCAGATGCCCGAGTACCCGTTCGAGGTGCCAATCTCGACGACGTGCTTCGCGCCAACCGTCTCCGTCAGCAGACGCAGCAACCTGCCGTCTTCCGGCGGGACGTTCATATTCCCTCTTCGCTGGTTCTTGAACAGATCGTCCAATACGGCAAGAATCTTCTTCTCGTCATCCGATTTCGCCAACGGTTCGCTTTCTATCGACGGCGTACCTCGCCCTGCCCTACCCGCGCTCCGTTGTCCCGTACGCTGAGACAGCTGCAGTCGGGTCGTACTCCCGGCTGCCTCTGCTTCGGGCCTTCCGGCAGTTTCTTTAGCTACAATATCCCCGGTCCCCACCAGCAGCACCACGACCGCAACGCCAATCATAGTCTTCTTCAGCATTCTTTTCCTCCTTCACTCACGCCAACCATACGGCTCTAACAGATGTGGATACCCCACACACTGCCAAAGCGGCCATTGCGCCGCTTCAGTTGATCAATGATAGCCCATATCGCACGAACAAGTCACTACTTCCAACACGCTCGCAGTGCAAATGCCCCCCTTACGCTTGACATCGAGTCGATTGGACAGTATAAGGGGATGACAAGTGGAGCAAAGGAATACGAAGGAGCATGCAACATGCACAACAAAGGGTTTGACGAGTTGCTGGGCGTCTACCGTGACGGCTTGCTCGACAACACGCTGCCGTTCTGGATACGCAACTGCGTGGACCGTGAACACGGCGGTTTTATGACAGCGCTTAACCGCGACGGCTCGTTGCTCGATACCGACAAAGGTATATGGCAGCAAGGCCGGTTCACCTGGCTGCTTGCCACTCTGTACAACACGGTCGAGCAACGCCCCGAATGGCTCGAACTCGCCAAGAGCGGCATCGACTTCATCCGTCGATACGGGTTTGACGACGACGGGCGCATGTTCTTCATGGTGACACGTGACGGGAGACCGTTGCGCAAACGGCGCTATGTCTTCTCCGAAGCGTTCGCAGCGATTGCCCTGGCCGCCTACGCGAAAGCGGCGAGCGACAGCGAGGCCGCCCAGCAGGCGCACGACCTCTTCCACTCCTTCATTCGGTATACAACGACACCGGGCTTGATCGAGCCGAAGGGTGTTCCGTCGACCCGACCGTGCAAGAGCATAGGGTATCCCATGATCACCATCAATGTCGCGCAGGTGCTGCGCGACACGATCGGCGAATCGAGTGGCGCAAGAGACGCTGAATACGACGAATGGATCGATCGCAGCATCGAGGAAATACGCACTGATTTCGTGAAGCCCGACCTTGAAGTGGTTATGGAAACGGTCGGCACCAGCGGCGAGATCATCGACCATTTCGATGGACGAACGCTCAACCCCGGTCACGCAATCGAAGCCGCCTGGTTCATTCTGGACGAAGTCAAACGTCGCGGGAACGACACTGACCTGATCAAACTGGGCACCAGCATGCTTGACTGGATGTTGAACCGGGGCTGGGACGACGAACACGGCGGAATCCTCTACTTTCGCGATCTCAAGGGGTTGCCTGTACAGGAGTACTGGCACGACATGAAGTTCTGGTGGCCCCATAACGAATCGATCATAGCCACCTTGCTGGCGTATCAACTCACGGGCGACAAGAAGTACGCCGAGCGGCACCGCGCGGTTCACGACTGGGCATACAACCACTTTTCGGACCCCGAATACGGCGAGTGGTACGGCTACCTCCACCGCGATGGCCGCGTTTCTGTCCACTTGAAAGGCAACTTGTGGAAAGGCCCGTTCCACCTCCCACGCATGCAGTTGTACTGCTGGAAGCTGTGTGAGGAGATGGCCGGCGCCCATGTCTCGGACTGATCGCGCGGGACGGTCCGCATGGCCCGTCGTAGGGTGGGCATGGGCTCCCATAATACGCAATCGGAAGAAAGAGGTGTGTGAAATGAGAACCAGGGTTTTTTCGGCCATACTTGCGACATTCTTCGGTCTCTTCGTGGTCAACTGCAGCCGACTGGCTACGCCTCCCGAAGGAGCGGTGGAGAAGGAAGGAGTACTGGAGGAGTCGGCTGAACAGATCGAATGGGAGGCGCGGGTGGACAGGAGGCTGCTTGACAAGCCTGCATTCCGATTCGTCCAAGACGTTCCCGCGTTGCCACGGGTGTTGCTCATTGGCGATTCAATCTCGATCGGCTATACCGAGGCGGTCCGCCGGTTCCTTGCCGGAAAGGCGAACGTGCACCGGATACCCGAAAACGGTGGCGACACGAACCGGGGGCTTCAGAAACTCGCCGATTGGGTTGGCAATGGCGAATGGGACGTGATTCATTTCAACTGGGGGCTTCATGACATCAAGTACTTCAAAGACGGCAAGCTTGACCTGAGCGGCCGGCAGGTATCAACCATTGCGGAGTACGAAAGGAACCTGGATGAGCTCGTAAGACGGTTGAAAGAGACAGATGCAAAGCTGATATGGGCCGCCACCACTCCCGTACCGGAAGGCGCGCAGGGCCGTATCAAGGGTGATGCTGCAAGGTATGATGCAGTGGCCGCCGAAATCATGAAGCAACATGGTGTTGCGATCAACGATCTGTACGCGCACGTCGCGCCACGACTTGCCGAGTTACAGCAACCGGCCAACGTGCATTTCACCGAGGAAGGGTCGGAGTTTCTGGGCAGACAGGTGGCCGAAGCGATTCTGGAAATCCTAATGCAACCCCGTTAGAAGCAGGAAACCCGGGTTGAAACTCGATTCTGTTCTTGACGAACGGTCTGGCTTCGACCGTTGATTCAAAGATCTGAGACGGGTATACTCTTAACAGGATCTACGGGAAATGCGTGCCTGATCAATAAGGAGAACGAACGAGTCATGAGAGACATCGGAAGAGTTCTTATCCCTATGATGACGCCGTTCAAGGACAACGGCGATGTGGACTTTGAACGTGCGCGCGCCTATGCCAAATGGCTCGTGAAAACGCGCCGTGGGGATAGCCTCATAGTCACCGGCACCACAGGTGAGTTCCACTCTCTCACGTTCGAGGAACGTGTCCGGATGTTTGAGGGGGTAATGGACGCAGTAGGCAAGACGACTCCTGTCATCGCAGCCACTGGCTGCGTCTCAACTAGAGAGACCGTCAAGCTCACGCGCGAAGCCGAACGAATCGGCGTGGACATGGCTATGGTCGTCGGTCCGTACTACTGCAAACCCGATCCGCTCGGTGTGTACAACCACTATCGCACGGTAGCGAGGCGCACCTCGTTGCCCATTCTTCTCTACAATATTCCCCTGTTTACCGGCGTCAATATCGAGCCGGAAATGCTCAAGCGGTTGGCCAGGATAAGCAATATTGTTGCAGTTAAGGAGGAGTCCGGTCTCAACCCGCTGCAAACCACCCGTTACCTTATGTCTGTCCCGCGAGGGTTCCGCGTCTACGTCGGTGACGACACCATGATCCTGCCCATACTTTCCCAAGGTGGCGCCGGCGCAGTGACGGGCGGCGCCCAAGTATGCGGACGCGACATCGGTAAGCTCATCGACGCTGTTCTATGCGGCGACATTGCCAGAGCTCAGAAGCTGCACCGTAAGACATTCCCGTTCTTCGAGGCCCTGTACCAAAATGGGCGGATAAACCCCATTCCCATACTCAAAGACGCCGTCAGGCTCGCGGGATTCGATTTGGGCAAGCCGCGGGGCCCGTTGCGTGCCGCAACTCCTGCGGAGATACGCGTGCTGCGGAAGGTCATGAAAGACCGCGGCTACCTGGCAAGGCAATAGCGTTGCACCACCGCCTGACAGCCAATTGCCACGGAAGCATAACAACACCGGCACGTCCCGCAGGGACGGTTGAGAATAGCCCAGGAGTTCACTCCTGGGACAGCGGTGCGACGCAACGAGTGTTCAGTCCCGTCGGGACGGCTGAACCCGTTGTTGGATGTCGCCTGCTTCAGTCGTCCCTATGGGACTCGACTGGCTGGGCGGGGTGTACACCTGAAACCCAGGAATGAATTCCTGGGCTACTATCGGTCGTCCCCTACGGGACGGATTCCGGTAGGGAAACTGAATCATGTGGCAAGTGTCTTGTTCTCGAAAGTTCTTTCGGTGAGAAATGCGGGCCAGGATCTGCCACTGGACACCAAACGTCTTACTTCGATGCTGACGGCTTCAATGCGAGACAACAGGCGTGCTGTTTCATAGCTGGATATTCCTGGTATTCTTCGCCGTCGTCTATTCCGTCTACTTGCTTCTCAAAGCCAGTCGGTTCAGGTGCATTTGGCTGCTGACAGCCTCCTATGTCTTCTACGCCTGGTGGAACCCGCTCTACCTGCTGCTCATCGCTTACGCCACGACGGTGGACTATCTGGCTGTACTGGCGATGGACAGATGGCACAGGAAGAAGCTCTTTTTGTTTCTCAGCGTAGCCAACAACCTCGTCCTGCTCGGCTTCTTCAAGTACGGGGTATTCGTCACAGAGAACCTGAACGCACTCCTCGCGCGCCTCGGCGTGGCGTATACCATCCCCATGCCGGGCCTGCTCCTACCTGTTGGCATTTCGTTTTTCGTGTTCCAGTCGATGAGCTACACCATCGATTTCTATCGAGGCAACGTCGAGAAGGAAACAAGCTTCATCCACTATGCGACATTTGTCGCGCTCTTCCCGCGGCTGCTGGCGGGACCTATCGAACGCGCCCGGAACCTGTTGCCGCAGTTGCACGAGACGCCGCGGATCACCGCGCAGGATGTTACGGACGGTTTGTCCCTCTTTGTCGTCGGGCTGTTCAAGAAGGTGGCACTGGCTGACTACCTGGCAACGTACGTCGACGAGGTCTACGCTGTGCCTGACCTTTACCAGGGCCCGGCCCTTATGCTCGCAACATTCGCTTTCGCATGGCAAATCTATTTTGACTTCAGCGGGTACACGGACATGGCGCGGGGTGTTGGTCGCGTCATGGGCGTCCGCATCATGCTCAATTTCAACAACCCGTACTTGGCCACGGGACTCGGCGAGTTCTGGAACCGTTGGCACATCAGTCTGTCGACGTGGTTCAGGGATTACGTCTACATCCCGCTGGGTGGCAACCGTAAAGGCGAAATCCGCACCTACGTCAACATGTTTCTCACCATGGTGATCTCGGGGTTGTGGCACGGCGCACAGTGGACTTTTGTCACGTGGGGTGCGGTTCATGCGATCGGGCGCGTATTGACCCGGGAACTTGAACGGACTCGCTTCTACCGTGACCACGTGCCCCGCTGTGTCAAGCAGGCGTTGGTGTTCCTCTTCGTCTGTTTCTGCTGGATATTCTTCCGGGCCGAAACCTTCAGTGACGCGTCTCTGATTGTCAAGCGGATCGTTACGTCGGGCTTCGCCGATCCGGCCTTCCCGCTGCTGATGCTGGGACTTGTCATCTCAGTCTGGGTCTATCAGTTTATCTACGAGTCACGTATCAAACGTGTGCTCGAACTGGCCCCGGTCAAGATCGCGCTGGTCGTGCTAATGCTCGTCTACATAGCCCTCTTCGCCAGCTCGAGCAGCAAGGCGTTCATCTATTTCCAGTTCTAATCTCATGAAACCACGGAAGACCAGCATTCGACATCATGGACTGCCCGCCCTGTTCTCACACACCCCGGCTCTTGCTTGCGTCGAACCGAGACCTTCCTGTACAATTAACTTGTATTTCATAAGCGATGGATTGGCATAAAGGGCAACAGATGACCGGGAGAAACGTTTTCGGTTTCTTTCTCTCCCTGGTCCTTTCTATATGGGTTGCAGTCCCCATCCGGGCCGCGGAGAAAGATCCTGCTGAATCGAAGGGGTACGTGTGTCCGTTTCTGGCGCAAGCGCCCGAGCTGGACGGTGACGTCCTGAACGATTCCGTCTGGCGGGAGCTACCCGTAGCTCGGGGATACAGGAATCTGGGCACCGGCCAACCCTCTCTCAAACAAACAACCTTCAGGCTTGGCTACACACTCGAAGCCCTTTTCGTTGGCGTCGTCTGCGAAGAGCCGGACCCCGACCAACTCCGTGCAGACATGGCGGATGGTGAGAGATTCCTGGGCGAAGACGCCCTCGCGGTGCTCTTCTCACCGGACAACGAAACGATGCTTCTGTTCGCGGTGAACGCTATCGGCAGCCGTACAAGCTCGCGAACACTCAAGAAATGGCAAGCCCAGCTTTTGCTCGGCGATGATCACTGGTCTGTCGAGATGGCCATACCGTGGGAGGTTCTCGGCGCTTTTCCCGCCCAAGGAAAAACCTGGGGGCTGAACATCCTCCGGGATATCCCGTCTCAACAGGACGAGGAGTTCAGTACCTGGGCAAACCTTCAGTACACGTTTGAGGAGCCGGAGAATCTCGGCCAATTGCGGTTCGAACCGATCGAGCCGGACAAGCGGGAGGCAATCGAAGGACGAATTCGGAACCAAACGATCAGGGAGGAAATCCTGGTCTACTCCCGGCCCCGTATGGGAGTTTTGTTCCAATCGGAGTTTTCCGAAGACAAGATAGTGTACAACCAGGGAGCGCACGTCGCGCCGCGCCTCTCTCCCGACGCAAACCGCATCCTATTCAATTCTGTAGAGGGTGGCGAGATGGGGGTCTGGCTTGTGGACCGCGTCGGAAAAGAGAAGGAGCGCGTCTGCGACGGTACACAAGCCGCATGGTCTCCCGATGGGACGGGGATCTTGTTCCAGCGCGGCGGGCGGCTCGTCGAGCGCGTGCTTGCCTCGGGCGAAGAGACTGTGGTCAGCCCGGAAGGTTGTCCTCCACTCGCTTTCCCGAGCTACCTGCTGAATGGCGGTATCCCGGGCAAGGATTCAGGGTTTCGTTTCGTTTGTACTGATGAAACCGGCCAGCACGTGTATCTGGTTGCTTCCGATGGCAACCAACCCCTCGAAACCTTACTTGAGGGCGACATCCGCAGCGCGCCTGTGTGTTCGCCGGACGGCAAGACCCTGGCGTTTCAGGATGGCGCTCATATCTACCTGATGGACCTCGCCACCCGGGAAGTGCGTCAGTTGACGGTGGAGCCCGGCGTCCAGGCTTGTCCGGTGTGGGGCGCGGACAGCCGAAGCCTTTGCTACGCCCGCGCACCGTCACCCTTTGCGGAGGTGTCGGACATCTGCTGCGTCCGGATCGACAGCCCGCAGACGGTGAATCTAATCGAACGGAGGGTCCATCCGGGGTTCGATTGGAGTGGGATTCCGCCGCAATCTGCCAGAACTACAGAAGTGTCCGGCACACACCTGACGCTCTGGCGTAAGGATGGTGCGCTCGGCCAAACGCCGGGTCCTGACATGTTGGGCAGCGACGAGTGGAAAGTCGTGCCCGAGCATTCTTCCCCGACACCCGTAGACGGGAGCCTCGCCATCGAGAACGATTGGTTGATCCTGTGTGTTTCCGGCGAGGGGGTGTTCCTCGTTCCGAAAGGGCAATCCGCTCCCGCTGAACCGGTGGCGTTGCGCGTGACGGACAATCAGGGAATGGTAACGGACGAAGTGGCCGATATCCACATTGTGAGTAATTCTGGAGACAGTTTTAAAGTCAAGGCTTCGTTTCGTGTCAAGGGCGACCGGCTTCTGACATCGACAATCAGAGTGCCCCGCACGAGACCGTTCATCGAAGTTCTGAAGGACAACGGAGTGGGCCGCATAGGTGTGCAGGCTGACATGGATTTCGCCGTGGTGCCCGACCGTTTTTCTAACGACCTGGTGTTGGACTCGGGGATTCTGCTTTCGGGCGCGATGACTCCCCTACCCCAAACACCCGTTATGCTGGGATGCCTGTCGGATTCAGGTACGATGGTTCTATTGGCCACGCCTTTGGATACGGCTTCGTTCGCAGTGGCCAACAGCGAAGACGGCAAACAGTTGGCGGCCATAACCGCCGAGCCCGATGCGAAAAGCGTAGTGATAGCTGTCCTTGCCGGCAGCAAAATGTGGGAGCGCCCTGCGTTCGAGAACGACGCCGGCAGCATGTGGCATGCGAAATGGAAGAGGCCGTTCTACGCCGAGTGGCGAATGGCCGTCCGCAGCAAAGACGCGGCATACGCTCGTATGTGGAACGCGCGCGACCTCGGTGCTGTGGGCGGATCGTCGTTGCCCATCGATGACAGACGCGTCCAACAGCCGGAAACCGGTGTCGTCTACGTCTGGGGACGCGACGTGATCACGCCCGGCACTGTGTTGACCCCCGCCGATATCCTAGTGGACGTGTGGGGCATCGACGGCTACCGGACAAGGCTCGACATTGAAGGCATCCAGGGATATCGAACGGCTGCTGTACCGGTGCCGTTCCGGGACCTTGTCGTACATCGACCCGACTGGCATCCCGCAATGGCGCACACTGACTCCGGTGAATTCGGCGTGCTCGATATCATTGGCAGTCTATTTCCGACCGACACCGACGGCGTCAGGTCTCTGCTCAGACACTTGGGCGACGACGCCCTGAACATGCTCCGGGGGCTCGATGACCGCATCGCCGAGTACGAACGATTCTTGGGTGATTTGGGAGCCTTCTGCCAAGCTCGCACCGGCGAGGATCCCGACGGGTTCCTGACCACGGTTTCCGCGAAGACGAACAGCCTCCTCGAGTACGGCCGGAATGCGCACAAGACGGACATCGCCGAGATCGATAAGGCGCTCGAACGACTCTTGCGTGTTGTGGGTACAAGAGACAACATAACCCTGAAAGCCTTCCAGGCGTACTGCGGACTCCCCGGAAACCAGGGCTGGGCTGAAACGTTCGAGGATTTCTGGAGCTATCTCGCTGCCAGAGAAGGCCGGATCTGGTACAACGACACTATCCGGTTCGAACTCTGGTACGACGACACGTTCATGGGGTTTTCGTACCGATGCCGCAGGTTTCTGGCCGAACGGCAGCGCATCCTTTCCGAATACCGGACTTGGGTCAAGAACATACGTGATGGCGCTGCCCAATTGACCATTACCCACCCGGAATCCCAGGCTACAGGCGACGAACTTCGGCGAATGACTCACGCCATTCTCAGGAACCGGTACTATCTCGAGGGCGACTGGCGCGGCGAAACACCCTTGCCGACGGGAGCGCTTCAATGAGAACTCATACGTTGTGCATCGGTTCGATAAGGCATGTACCGGTCCTGCTCGTTTTGTGTTGTGTGTCGGCTGTCGCCGACGCCGAGATGGTCCTGCACGACAACTGGGCTCGGGGCGGCGAGGTCTTCATCGAGGGTACCGGCTGGCGTGCCGCGTTCAGCAAGGCGGATGGTGCGGTCGTGCTTGCAGCCGGTGACCAAGCTGTGCGTATCGTTCCGTTTGATCGCGAGGGTTCCGAAGCGGATGGGATTGTATCGTGCGAAGCGGTCCCAACGAACTCGAAGGATGAGACAGAAGTACGGGCTGTCTTCTCGGCGGGCGAGAAACGCCTGGAATCCTTGTTCCACCTTACGTACAAAGGGACTCTGCGAATTACCCCCGGCCAATCGACGCACGGCGTCTTCGTCCGCAGCCCCATTGCGGTCGGTGTCTTGCCGGGCGAGCAGCTCGAGGACGTTTTGTACCGACCGGAACGCTATCCCGATCTGCCGGAGGTACACGTGCCTGCTGAGAACTGGTTCGCCGGCCTGTTACAAGGGAACAACGGCATAGTGGCGTGTGCGTGGCCTGAAGGCGAACAGTCGCTCTCTCTCATGTTGGGAGGCGCCGGCGGTCCGGGACGTATGTTCGAGGCACTCAAGATCGTGCTGGACGGAAAAGACCTGTACCTGGAAGTGCTTGCTGGGCCGGCGATTTGGCACAAAGAAAAGCTTCAGTTGGGATATCTTGAGAGGGATGTCGTGATCGAATGGGAGAAACCGTTTCCCGCAACCTACAAGACCCAGCTTCTCTTGAAGGGAGAAACCACGACGCCCCGTACGTTCGTATTCCGGAACAGGCCCAACACGCAATGGCGACCGGAGATGGGAGAGTGCGCTTGGCCGGTCTGGTTTGAAGGCGATCGCGCGTGCTTACGACTTGGCAAGAAGATCCCTCCACGCGGTGATGCGATCATCTTCCCAATGGCCGACGGTGACAAGTCGCTTACGGGGTTCCTCCGTCGGACACCATTGGCGGGCATTATCGCGCGCCGAAACGAACGGGCGGAGTTGCCACAGGGTCCCAGGAACGCGCCGAACGTCGGGTTTGTCGCGTGTGGCGGCACGGGAGTTATGCGGAACACCATCTTCGCGTTGGGCTTGCAGAAGCGCGAGAAGGAGTTTCTGACGGAATACGCCGATTTTCTTGCGGACTATGTGACTATCGTCCAAACGAGACATGCCGGCTTCTTCAGGTCCATCGACGAGACCCGCAAGAAACTTGTTGCGTGGCTTGAAAAACAAAACAATCCCGAGGTTCACGAGTATCTTGAACAGATGAGTGTGCAGGCCGGTCGAGTCGAGGATGGACTCCGGCGAAAGATGGAACTGTATGGTGCCAACACGCCGGAAGCACATATCGCTCACGCCGACCGCGCCGCCGACCGCCTCAAGGAACTCCTCGATACCGGGGACCCGGAGGTTTTCCCCGAGTGTAACGAACTTATAAACACCTTGAACATCCTTGCCTGGGGACATGCAGAGAGTGCCGGTATGCGGTTCAGCATGTTGGCCCGTGAGTGGGCGCAGAATGCGGCACTGGCGTGCGCCGACAATCCCGCGGCCTGTGAGTATGCCCGGGGCATACGCGCCTCGATCCGCGACGCACTCAACGGTGCCCCGCCCTGGTAGATGGTAGCTGCGAAACGAGGAGTCAAATGACCATGCCTGATGCCAATCGCCATACTGCGGCCATTATCGTATTCTCGGCTCTCGCGCTCCTGTACCCGGCCTTTTGCTACGGTGAAACAGATCCCGACTCCCCCAAGGAGATGACCACCGAATCGGGTGTGCAGATGGTCCTGCTTCCGGGAGGAACGTTCACTATGGGCGACGAGAACGGCGAAGTCGACGAACCGCCTCATGAGGTTACCCTCGGACCGTTCGCAATCGACAAGCTCGAGGTCACCCAGGAGGAATACGAGCGTGTAATGGGAGACAACCCCTCGAAGGTGAAGGGTAAGAAAAATCCGGTCGAGCAGGTGCGCTGGTCCGACGCCGTGCGGTACTGCAACGAACGTTCGCGTCTCGAAGGGCTCGAGCCTGCCTACGACCTGAAGACATGGAGCTGCCGGTTCGAGGCCAACGGGTACCGCCTGCCGACCGAGGCGGAATGGGAATACGCCGCCCGCGCCGGGACCGCAACGTCGTACTCTTTCGGGGACTCGGAAGCCAAGCTTCAACAGCACGCGTGGTTCAAACCCAACGCTCGCGGGAAACCGCGGCCCGTCGGGCAACGCAGGCCCAACGCCTGGGGGCTCCACGACATGCACGGGAACGTCTGGGAATGGTGCAACGATTTCTACAAGGTCGACTACTACATCGAGACCGCTCAGAAAGACCCGAAAGGACCCGAATCGGGCGACAAGAAGGTATTGCGCGGCGGCTGCTGGAACTCGAATCCTGACGCGTGCCGGTCGGCATATCGTTACAACGAGAACCCGGCGTACGCCGACGCATGTTTCGGCTACGATATCTACGGGTTCCGCTGCGTCCGCAGCTACCGAAACGGGTCGACCCAGTAACAGTGGGGTCATGAGGTGACTGGTTCGAAAAAGGAACGACCTGCCGCAATCGACGAGACGCCGTTCAGCTCAAACGCCGTCCGTCTCTCCGGCCGGCAGTGGGCTGTCGCCGTCGCGCTTGTTGTCGGGCTGTGCCTGTGCATCCCATGGATATGGCAGCGGGTCGAGGCGTTTGAGCCCGGGCCGGACTATCGCGTCCCCTACCCCCTGAGCAACGATTACTGGCTCTACGCGCGGTACTGTCGGCGCGTATCGGCTCAAGACAAGATACTCGTGATCGGCGACTCGGTCGTCTGGGGCGAATACGTGACGCCACAGGACACGCTGGCCCGTCACCTCAGTCAACGTGCCGGCGGCGACCGGTTCGTCAACCTCGGCGTGAACGGCATTCATCCCGCGGCCATGGCCGGGCTCATCGCTTATTATGGCCGGGCCGTCTCAGGGCAGCACGTGCTCCTCCACTATAACCCGTTATGGATGAGCTCGAAACGGCACGACCTGCAAACCGAGAAAGAGGCCCGGTTCAACCATCCGAAACTCGTGCCGCAGTTCGTCCCGAGGATCCCATGCTACAAAGAGCCTTATGCCGACCGGATCGGCACGGTGATCGAGCGCTACCTTCCGTTCCGCGCGTGGACCAACCACCTCGCTGTCGCCTACTTCGACAACACAGACCTCCCCACGTGGGCGCGCGAGAACCCTTATGGAAACCCGGTGAGCAAGGTTACGCTCGAACTCCCGCAGCCCGGAACGGATCTGCGACACAAACCTGTCGCGTGGACTGAAAGGGGGATAGAGCCCGTCAACTTCGAGTGGGTCGACCCGGCGACCTCGCTTCAGTGGCGCTTATTCCAGCGCACCGTCCGTACGCTGCTCGCCAGGAACAACCGCCTGTTCGTGCTGGTCGGCCCGTTCAACGAGCACATGATAGAACCGCAAAGCCTGGAAACCTACCGCGCCATCAAGCACACAATCGAAACATGGCTCGTGGAAGAGCAGATCCCGCATTACGTTCCGCCGCCCTTGCCCACCGACCTCTATGCCGACGCAAGCCATCCCTTGGGCGAAGGATACGCCCGTATCGCCGAACAGATCTTCGCACTCGATTCGTTCAACGCGTTTGCGAAGGAAACGTAAGAAACCAATCCTTCTCCCGTGCTCGTAATCGTAATCGAAGAATCTATCGATGGCAGCCTGTTCGCTACGTTTCTTCTCGAGTTATGGCACGCCGTTCGGGTCATACTCCGGATTGAGTTCCGTCGGCACCGGCGCGTTTGTGCTTTTCCTCCAATCTTTCATGATCTCGTGGAGTTCGTCCACCTTGCCCGGCATCTTTCCCGCCAGGTTGGTGCGCTCGCCGATGTCTTCCCTGAGATTGTACAGTTCGAGCCCGCCGTCCTCGAAATACTCGTGCAGCTTCCAGTCGCCCAACCGGACGACCGTGCCGGGCCGCGTTCTAAACGCGGGATCTCTCGCTCCATCCATTTTACCTTGCAGATAGATCGGGAAATGCCAAAAAAGCGGCCGCTCGGGAATTGTCCCGCCCGTCAACAGCGGGATCAGGTTCACTCCGTCAAGAACCTTGCCGTTCGGTTTCTTCGTCTCGACAATCTCGAGAAACGTTGGATAGAAATCGATCCCGATAATCGGTGTGTCGCAGACCGTACCAGGTTTGACCCTGCCGGGCCACCGCACTATCGTTGGCTCTCGAATGCCGCCCTCGTAATAGCATCCCTTACCGCCCCGCAACGGCTCCATTGATGTTGTGCCCTTCACTCCGCCGTTATCCGAGAAGAAGACCACTACGGTGTTGTCGGCAATTCCGAGCTGGTCCAGTTTGTTCATGATTCTGCCGACACTCTGGTCGACGCTCTCGACCATCGCGGCATACCTCGGGTCGTGGTGCCCGATCGACGGTTTCCTGTCCCGGTACTTCACCTGCATTTCGCGTTTCGACTGAATCGGGCTGTGCACGGCGTAATGCGGCAGGTAAAGAAAGAACGGCACATCCTTGTTCGTCTCGACAAACCTCAAAGCTTCATCGGTGAGCCGGTCGGTGAGGTATTCCCCTTTTGGCCCGTCCGGCATATCCGGGTTCTTGTACGGACTGAAGTAGCTGCGTGGATGGCCAGCCGTGTTGCCTCCGATGTTAACGTCGAACCCTTGGGTTTTCGGGTCGTCGCCGAGATGCCACTTGCCCATGCTCGCGCAGACATAGCCGGCGGACCTCAACGCTTCAGCAATCGACACGTTACTGTCGGCGAGCACGGTCGTGTTCTTTGTCGGAACAAGCTTGCGCAGTTTCGCCTCGCCGCGCTCCGAAGAGCCGACAGTATATATCCCATGCCGCGGCGTATACTGTCCCGACATGATACAAGCGCGGGTTGGAGCGCAGTTCGCGGCATTCGCATACGCGTTCGTGAACACCATACCCTCGCGTGCAAGCGTGTCGATGTTCGGGGTGTCATAATACTCGCTTCCCATGAACCCCGCGTCGCGCCACCCCATGTCATCGATCAGGATGAAGACAACGTTAGGCCTCTGCGACGTTCTCTCAGCGGCAACGAACTGCGGCACAGCCAACGTCGCAGTGGCAAGCCCCACCCTCTTGATAAACCCGCGTCGGTTCAACATCTCCATTCCTTCGACTCCTCACAGAAACAGCACGCGACCGATCCCGTATCGCTCTAAAGTTCGACAATCGAGATTCTTCGCTGACGCTCAGAATGACAATATGAAACGGATCACGAGGTTGGTCAGGCGGAGCGCTCGGGTTTGCAGAACGCGTTCAACACATTCGTACGTGTGAATGCATGATACACCGTTCACCGTCCACTCTGTCATTCTGAGCGTAGCGAAGAATCTCTCATATCATACCATTCCGTGCTCAGGTCTTCCCACCGGGGATTCACCGACTCGATCAGAGCGATTTTCCTGGCTCGCAGCCATCCCTTGATTTGCTTCTCACGAGCGATGGCGGAACGAACATCCGTGGTCGTCTCGTAATACACAAGCCGAGTGATGTTGTACTTGGCGGTAAACCCCGGCACGAGCTTGTTTTTGTGTTGGTAGACGCGCCGCTCAAGCTTGCCTGTGACGCCCGTGTACAGCGTCCGCGACTTGTTCGTCATGATATAGACAAAGTATTGCTTCGTACCCGTCGATCCTGGTTGCCGAGATTCTTCGCTTCGCTCAGAATGACAATATGAAATGGATAACGAAGTTGCTTAGGGGGAGCGCCCGGTTTTGAGGAACTGGCTCAATACACCCCTGCGTGTGAATGCATAATACACCTTTCCCCCTCACCTTGTCATTCTGAGCGTAGCGAAGAATCTCGTTTTTGGGAATTGACTGTGGCGCTCACGTAGATTCTTCGTGCCCTTCGGGCTCTCAGAATGACAGGTTATGCTGAAGACGATGACTAGGCAGTCTAGAGTCCAGAGTCTTGAGTCTGTAGTCTGTAGTCTGGAGTCCGGAGTCCATCGTTGCCCCTGAACCCTAAACCCGAAACCCTGAACCCGAACCCCGAACCCCGAAACCCTGCCGTCAGCTTCTCCAGGGGCGGGTCCTGGTGACGTTTGACAGGGCCTCCCTTGCGATACCGACGTCTTCGGCGATCTCGAAGTCGAACATGCCTGCAAGGATATGGTCGGCACCGTTCTTGAACACGTACTGAAACGCGTCTTTTGGCGGTATGGCACCTGCGGACATCACCTTGAACGCGATCCAGGGTTTCTCGACACCTTTCATGAAGTCGATGACCTCTTTAGGATTGCTGCACCAGTATCCGGGTACCTCGTTGTGGGGTTTCTTCACTTCATCGGGTTTGGGCGCGCTGGGGTAGCGGTGGTGGTGGAGCGTCTTGATGTAGAAGTCGGCGTCGACGTTGTTCTTCTCGCATTCCATGACAACCCTGAGGTCGTGCGCGCCGACTCCGGAAAGCAGGCCGTGCTCTTTGACGATACCGACTGCCTCGGCCATCAGGTCGACTTTGCGTTGCGCGACCAGTCCGTCCGCATGGACGCCCCAGAGATAGATCGCGTCAACACCGTCGTCTACAAGCTCCTGAACCTGTTTTCCGTAGGCTTCGAGTCCGGGTTCAATGGGCGCGGTCGGACATATGATCCACTGGATCTTCCCGCCGAGCTGGTACCGGTACTTCTTCAGTATGTCTATGACTCTGGGAACCGTGTGGACGGAGAGCGTGTTGATCCCATGTTGCTCGGAGAGCGCCATCGTCTCTATAATCTTCTCTTCCGTGTTGTAGTGCGCGGTAAGGTTGTAGACGTACTGCAGGTCGCGGCTGTGTGTATAGTGTGTGAGCAGGTTGCCGCCCAACAACACGCGGCTCACCTGGAGGTTGCCGATCTTGCCCTGAGGGAGCGCGTCGCCCGCGGCCGGTTTGGGTCCAGCGTCCTGGGCGGACGCCTCGTTTCGGGTAGCGTGCAGGGACAGCGCAGCGGCTGCCGGGGTCAGGACGGAACCCTTGAGAAACGTCCGGCGATTCGTCTGTGATGACATGGTTACCTTCCTTTCATCTCGTCTGCCACCCGGTTTCGACATAAGACCATTTCTACGTTACGGGACCATTGTAGCACAACCGGGCTGCGTTTTGCGCCTCGGCCGTTCGTGGTGTGTCGAAAACGAGATGCTTCGCCACGCTCAGAATGACAAGTGGAGGTTGTTGGCCGATCCTCAGAACGACGCGTGGCCCGATTTGGAATGAGAGATTAGCTCCGAAGACGCGGCACGATTCGGCCGGTTCGGTTCATGTACGAGCGGTACTCGTCTCCAAAATGTTCGAGCATCATCTGTTCCTCGCGGGTAACGCGATGCAGGTACAAGGGGAGAAAAGCAGCCATCATGGCCAGCCCGGCGATCCAGTTCTGCAACAACAACGCTTGCGCGACCGCCCATAGCCAATGCGCGGCGTACATCGGATGGCGGATGTGGCCGAACACACCGCGGGTCACAAGCGAATGCTCCTCCCTGACTTGGAGTGTTGGCGACCAGTTGCGTCCGAGATCAGCGTGCGACCGCCAGAGCAACCACAACGCGACGGCGAAGATCGTCGCGCCGGTCCAACCGATCACAAGGCCGGCCGTCGTCGGCAACCGGTAGTCCGCAAAATCCAACCATGACGAGAATATGTAGACGAGAGGGATAACCTGCATTCCCAGAAGTACAAATAGCATCAACGGCTTTTCCAGGCCTGTCGTACCACGCTCATCCGCGATTGTGCTGCGTTCACCTCGGCTCGCACGCCGTGCCCGGACCACACATGTTGCCCGGATCGCACATCCTGCAATGAAACAGATCAGGAAAACGATCTCGAAGATAGTATCCAGCATGAATAAGCCTCGCGTTGTCGTTGTGCCTTGGTCAATTGGCTAACGGGCCCAACTGGTCGTGCCCGTTCGGTGTGAGACCCATGGGCCCGAGAACCGTCGACGTGAAGTCTGCCGTGTCAGCGGCCGTGTTATCTCCGTTTCACCTTGCACCGTTTCGCCCACGCGTTCCATAAACTCTCGAGTGAGCGCACGTTCCCGGGCATTTCCGCTGCCAGGTTGTTTATCTCCGTACGGTCAGTCTCTATGTCGTAGAGTTCCCATGGATTGTTGCCGACGCTGACCAGCTTCCACGTGCCGCGGCGCACGGCTTTGTTGCCATTGAACTCCCAGAACAGTGCGTCGTGGCCTTCGCGCCGTCGATCTTCGAAGATCGGGCGCAGACTCTTGCCCTCCAATGGCAGAATCTCGCGTCCTCCGTATTCGACCGGGTATTCAGCGTTCGCCACATCCAGGCAGGTGGCCATGACATCGATGATGTGGCCGACCTGGTGCGAGATGGAACCGCCGTTCCCGATCACTCTGGGCCATCGGGCGATGAACGGAGTGGCGTTCCCGCCCTCGTGGTTAAACTGTTTGTAGAGGCGGAACGGCGTGTTGCTGACGTTGGCCCAGGGAGTGTCGTAGGTGCGGTACGACTCGGCGGGTCCGGGCGCGATGTCCCTGGTCCTGTTGCGTTCGTAAGGGCAGCCGCCGTTGTCCGACAGGAACATCACAAGCGTGTTGTCTTCGACCCTCACTTCCTTAAGCTTGTTCATGATGCGGCCGACATTCTGATCCATCCGGTCGACCATGGCCGCGTAGACCGCCATCTTCAAGTCTTCGGCCTCTTTGTCCTTCACTGACTCCCACGGGGGCACGGCACGGATCTTCCCCCCGCGAGACCCGAGTTCCTCGGACTGCCGTTCGCTCAAGGCCCATTCCTTGTCGATAAGTCCCATATCGACCAGGCGCTTGTAGCGTTCCCTGCGGACGGCGTCCCATCCTTTCATGTACTTGCCGCGGTACTTGGCGATATCCTCGGGCAGCGCGTGGAGCGGATAGTGCGGCGCGTTATATGCCACGTAGAGAAAGAAGGGTTTTTCCTTGCGACCCGCCTCGTCGAGAAACCGGAGCGCATAATCGGTGAACGCGTTGGTGGTGTAGAAACTCTCATCTTCCGTCGTGAACGGAGTCTCGTCGATGCGGAACGTCTTGTCCGGCTCGAAATAACTGCACGCGCCTCCGAGCATCCCGAAATAGCGGTCGAAGCCGCGTTGGATTGGCGTGCTTTCGACGTGCCACTTGCCCGCCATCATCGTGGTGTAGCCCGCCGCGCGCAACGCCTCGGCTATGGTGACGCAGTTCCTCCGGTCGCCGAGGCTGACCTGCTGATGATACAACCCCGTGAGTATCGAGCTGCGGGTGGGGGTGCATTTGGCGCAGTTGTAGAACTGGGAGAACCGGACGCCGCCGCCGGCCAGCCGGTCCAGATTCGGCGTGTCAATTTCGCCGCCGTAGCACCCGATGTCCGAGTAACCCATATCGTCCGCCAGGACGAGAACAATGTTGGGACGCGTTCTCGGTGCGGCCAGCGCGCGATGTCCCGCCAGCGCGGCACCCATCAATCCCAACGTGTAGTGAGTTGTGGCCCTTAGAAACTCGCGTCTGTGCATGGAATTCAAGCGCTGTCATCCAGCGGAACGTCGTACTCGAGCCTGAGTCGGTGCAGCTCGCTTTTCAGCCCTCTGATTACCGGAGCGTAGTCGGGGTTATCGTACTGGCTGCGCATCTCGTGCGGATCGGTTTCCAGATCGTAGAACTCCCACTCGTCGAGCGTGTAGAAGTAGACGAGCTTGTACCTGTCGGTGCGCACTCCGTAGTGTTTGTGGACTTTGTGGACGCGCCGTTCGCCTTCGTAGTAGTGGTAGTAGATGGACTTGCGCCAGTCGCCCGGCGTCTGCCCCTTCATCAGCGGGACCAGACTCTTGCCCTGCATGTCCCACGGGACGGGGACGCCGGCAATATCGAGAAAGGTTTCCGCGCAGTCGAGGTTCTGCACGAGTTCCGTGACATTCGAGCCCGGCTGGACCACCCCGGGCCATCTCGCCACCATCGGCGTGCGCAGCGACTCCTCGTAGATGAACCGTTTATCGAACCAGCCGTGTTCGCCGAGGTAGAAACTCTGGTCGGACGAATAGAAGACGGCCGTATTCTTGTCCAGGCCGTTTTCCTCCAGGTAATCGAGGATTCGTCCCACGTTGTCGTCTATCGACGCGATGCACCGCAGGTAGTCCTTCATGTAGCGCTGGTATTTCCAACGAACGAGGTCTTTGCCCTTGAGGTTCGCTTTCCTGAACGCCTCGTTCTTCGGTCCGTAAGCTGCATGCCACTGCGTTCGCTGCTGCTCGTCCATTCTGCCGAACGTGCGCGACCACGCTCGATACTGCGAAGACTTTTTATCCGGCGGCTCTGTGTCCCACACCTTGAGATCCATTTGCATGCGCATTGTCCGTGCGATAGTCATGTCCTGCTTTTTGGCTGCGGTGCCCCGGCCCTCGTAGTCGTCAAACAGGTTGTCGGGTTCAGGAATGGTCACGTCATCAAACGTTGTCAGATGGTCGGGGCCCGGCTCCCATTCCCTGTGCGGAGCCTTGTGTTGGACCATAAGCACGAACGGCTTGTTCGCGTTGCGCTCGTTCTTCAGCCAATCCAACGCCTTGTCCGTGATAATGTCGGTGACATACCCATGGACCTGCTCCCTACCCCGCGGCGTAAGGAAATCGGGATTGTAATACTGTCCTTGACCGGGCAGCACCTCCCAGAAATCGAACCCGGTCGGGTCGCTTACAAGATGCCATTTGCCGACGATTGCCGTCTGGTATCCTGCCTTCTGCAGCAGTTTCGGGAACGTCTGCTGGCTGCCGTCGAACTTCGGGCCGTTGTACGTGATACCGTTCAGATGGCTGTGTTTGCCTGTGAGAATGACAGCCCGGCACGGTGCGCAGATCGAGTTGGTGACGAAACTGTTGCGGAACACCACTCCCTCACCGGCGATGCGATCGATGTTCGGTGTGGGGGCCACCGTTGCCAGTCGCCCGCCATACGCACTGACGGCGTTCTGAGCATGATCATCGCTATAGATAAAGAGTATATTGGGCCGGTTGCCCGTGCTTGGCGTTTCGCCCAAAACCGATGCGCCGGGTCCAGCGGCCACCGCCGCCGTACCGAACCCCATTGCCTTCAGAAAATCCCGTCTTCCGACATGTCTCATGATCATTTCCCTCTTTTCCGGCACCGCCGCCTACCTCTCACCGCAACCAGCACTGCGACACCTATCATCTCTCACGCCACGAACCTATCATACCGGAAACGGCAACCAGAAGTCAGCAATCCCATCCCTGGTCGTTGTGCGGGTACCCTCAGTACTGTTCGCCGAGATCGGCGACGAGATCGCGTTCTTCGAGTGCCGCGCCGAAGAAGAAGCAAGCGAGCCAACTTCATATTTCTGCCCCCAACACAGTTAGAATCAACGGACGGCCGAAGCGTCGCTCCAGCTCCGTTATGCAACACTGATTCGTCAGGCATCATAACAAGAGCATCGCCAGCAGGGTTGGCACCACCTGCATGGTCGCATTGTCCCAGCCGTGTGGTGACACTGCTTCGATACACGCGCAGGCAATCGCCAGGATCGGAACTGTCAATACGGCTGGGTATGTGAATTGAAGTTCCGGTGAAAGCGCGATACCGCCAAGAATGGCAAGCAGCGACATAAACAGCACTGCGGCGGAACCCTCCCAACTGCGGATTGCTTTCACGGACGTTAGACAAGGAGCCTTGTACGTATGCTTGCCGAACCTCGTCCCGATGGGTTCACCGACGGCATCGCCCAGGCCCGTGACGAGGTATCCCACGACGGCAATCGGGCCGAAGAGAATGTTGGTAGCCAAGCCGCCGATGAGCGTCGCGAAATACGGCACCACAACGTACCGTGTCCGGTGTGGCTCATCTTTCTCCCGGGCCATTGCTTCGTAAAGAAGGTGTCCCGGGCCTCTGAGGACGGCATAGAAGATGACCAGTGTGGTCATCCCACCGAAAAGACAAACCATAGGAGTACCCCAAAGCCACTGGATTGCCGCGACACTGCCAAAGATTAAGAAGTGGAACACCTTACGCGTGTATCCCGTTCTCAGGCCTTTGTGTTTCTTGAGCAAGCCGGCGAAATAGAGGCACGCATACGCCCACACGATGCCGATAGGTCCTCCGACGACGATAACCGTCCACGGCGGAAAGTTCTCAACGAAGAACGATATTGTCCGCGTGAAGATCCAGTTCATCAGGATCGCCTCAAACCCAACATGACATCAGAGCTCAGCGTCGGCGCGATTGGCTGTCCGTTGGAGCGCTATGTTCTGTCCTCTTGTTATTGGCCGTCGTTGACGGGGAGCGCGTCGAAAACCAGTACCTCGAAAGGTTCGAGACGGAAAACGTGAACGGTGCCAGCCTTCGTTCTCAGACTCTGAATCCTCTGGTTTTTGTAAGGGCTTTCCAGAGCATAGTCTGTTGGGACGCCCGGCGGGAGTTCAAACGCTTGGGCCGCATCAAACGAGAACTCGTGAGTCTCGGAGTCCGGGTTTCGCAAAGTGACGGTACCTGCACGCGGCGTCCAGGCGGCCCAGCCATAGACTTCGAGCTTGTCGGGATTGCCGCCAATCCAATGCGTGTCCACGAGAATGTCGGCGTTCTTTCTGCCCCACTTAGCGGCTTCGGCCAGATCGTCCCACATCTGCCGCGTCAGCAGATGCGGTGAGATGTAGAGCTCCTGCAGGCCCGAACCACTGCCGAACATCGTTCTGATCTCGTGTCTGACCGACGTCTCGTCCCGTGGCATTCGTCCCGGCTCCGCGCGTTCTCCGATCACCAGCCCGTGGTTCATCAGCGAGTTCAGCGGATACAGCGGCCCTCTTTTGACAATCCGTTCGTATACAAACTTGTCCCGATACGTGAGCCATTTCTCGCGATGGTTCCCCACCCCGGCAAATCCGGTATCGCCGCCCTGGCGCCAGATGGAATCCGCGTAACGCAACCAGAACGGCGACGGCCAGGTCCCCGTCGTAGCGTTCACAAACAGGTCCCGCTTCTCGTCGCGAAGTATTTCGGTCAGGCGGAGAATAGCTGCGAGATCGTCCGCCAACTCTTCGGACGCTCCTGACGCATACGTCCCCCCGCCCATACCGTCAAACTTGAAGTAGTTCGCTCCATACTCCCGAACCATCCGCAGGCAGGTGTCGCGGAATGCGGTACCGTAGTGGGGTCCGGCCATCGAGAACCCGGCCTTGTTGGTCTCGAATCCCTGTTTCGTGCCGTGCTCGATGCGCAATTCTTTGGGACGTCCATAGCCGCCCCAGGGTGATAACCACACGCCGATGTTCGCGTCAAACTCTCGGGCTTTTCTGGCCACTTCAGCAAACCCTCTTGGGAACCCTTCGTGGAAGCCCCAGAGCGAGTTGAAATCGTCCCATCCGTCATCCAGGACGAACGAATCGAGCTCGACATTTCTTTCAGTTACCAGTTCAAGGCCAATTGCCGATATAGCTGCGACGGCCTCGTCCTCTGACATGCGGCTGTTTGGGCGGCCTATATTCAAGTGGTACCAGCTGTTGTAATGAAGGAACGGCCGGTACGGGTGGGCCCGTTCCCGTTCGAGATAGTAGAGAAAGCCCCGGCGCAATTGGTCGTCCGGCACCACCCCGATGACTGAGGAGTACCGGAAGGGCGCGTTGGGTGAAAGAGTCCCGTTGCGTCGGTACGCGCACCGCACAACGTTCCCTTCGCACGTGTTGTCCGAGAGAGGATGTTCGAAGGCAAAGAACATGTCGCCGGAGACTACCGGAGATCCCTGCACGCTTCCCGCAACATGTGCGTCGTGCAAAGGCAGTTCGAGAAGCACTACCTCCTTTACCTCGATGTCGCTCGTCGTCGCTTTCAGGGTCACTTCTTGGCGGATGTAGTTCGAGCCGTCGTGCAGGATTCCGCGCCATTCCGCCTTCAACCCGCTGTCCGCGTGTACGAGATCGACCGCGATCGCTTTCCCCTCGAGTCGGTCTGAATAGACTCTTGCGTTCTGGTCGGGATCGAGAACCTCGATTCGGGGAGCACCCACAGTGGTCATTTCATTCGCGGGAACCGTTGTTCCCCCGCCAAGTAACACCTGAAAAGCAGGCCGATCCACACCGAATGACTTGCTCCCCAAGAAGTCGGTCACTGACTCAAGGACGAGGCCGCCACCGGAAACCCTCCACGTCGACTGGATAACGTCGTTGCCCAGCGTCAGCTCGTTGTCCGCGCACGTTGCTTGTGCCGTGCCGGGTTGTCTGCCGGGAAAGCCTGGGATGGCATCTCCTTCGGCGCTCATTACTATGGTTACCGAAAGAGCCACTCCCACAAGACAAAGAAACCGTTTCCTCATAGCGAATCTCCATGTCAGTACCGGACAGGTGAGCCGTGCCGTTTCGCCACACATCCCACGGACGGCCACGAGGATGTATTCCCTCGCCTGTCTCAGATTACTCAGTCTTCAGCAGTTTCAGACCTTCCACAATGGGAGGATATTCCGTCAATCTGTCTTTCTTCACGGACCAGGTAGTAAACAGGTGGCCGAGCATGTTCGGGTGGTTCTGGCTCTTGGCGTACCGGATCAGCGATCTTGTCGCACCCACTCGGTTCCACCCTGACGGGATCACCCGAAACCCCTTCTCGATAAACATCGGCACGGATGGATATTCGTCCCTGTTCCCGTAATGCCAATCGCAGATAATGATGTCCTTCGGGATCATGTCAACCGCACCCGCCGTACCGTTCAGGGAGGATTCCCATTCGCCGTACTTCATCTTCTCCCCGTCGATCAGCCGATCTCCCCACATCATCATTTCGACGCCTCTCGTCTTCACGAGGTGCAAGTAGTAATCGTTCACTGCTTTCGCGAAAAGCTCGGCGGGGTCTTTTCCTTTGGTGGACGGAGAATGTTCGCTGCCCAACAGAAACACCTCGTCCATTCCGACGTGCAATGCGTCGGACTCGAAGGCGTCAATCAGCTCGTCCATCAACCGGAAGACGATCTCATTGACTTTGGGGTTCAACGGGTCCCATTCTCGGCAGTAGATACCCTCGTTATTCGGAAACGCGCCGGGCGTGAGATCGAACTCCGGATACTTGATCAGGAGAGGGCCCGTTGCCGCTTTCCACGACTGGTGTCCCAGACACTGGAACTGCGGGATCAGTCGGATGCCGTGCTCCCGGCAAATCCCGACCAGTTTTCGAGCAGCAGCCTTCGAGATGGGGTTCTTCCCACTTCGCAACTCGGGATGAGATTGGTAATCAAACCCGTAGTCGACCTCGAGAATCAGCACGTCGATCCCCATCTCGGCAAGGACAGGTATGTCCTTCCCCAGCGTCTCAAGAAGATCATCGTTCGTGTAGCCAATTAAGTGTACGGCGCGCCATTTCCCGACCTGTCCTTGACCAGCTCCTGTCATGACACAACCTGCGCCTCCAAAAACAACAACCGCGATTACAAGTAGAACTGCGAACAAATGTTGTCTCACGAGTCTATTCCTCCACCTCTAGCCTTATGCCAGATCATTGTCTGCCTTTCTCACGATTGCCAACAGTGACCTTAACCGTCGGCAGCGGCGTCTCTCGCCGGCTGGGCATTTGACTCGAAACGGCACAAGTAACGCCCCGCTTGCCATTATCTTACGGTCACGCTGACTGTGTTGTTGTCGTCCTTCTCGAGGCGGAACTGCTGCTCAACGGTGGATTCGTCGCGCGTGACCTTTGCGACATATTCACCATGGAACCCGCGGAAAGAGAACGTACCGGTTTCGTCCGTCGTTCCCTCTGTTCTGGTTGTCCATTGCTCGTGAATGAGTTTCTTGAGAGCTGTGTAGGCGGGCTTCGGGGTGAGGTCTTTGCGGAGCAGTCCGCCCCCTTCCAGCCAGGAACCGGCGTCGCAGAGATCCCACCATGTGACCGCGACCACTGAGGGATGGGCGAAACAAACGGTATAGAACTTCTCGGCGTAGCCGGCTTGAGCAGTCTCGTCCCATTTCCCTTTGACGTGCGAGCCGATGATGCGTTGACCTGCAGAGGTCGGCGTGAACTCGGTGATGTGCAGTTCCTTCCCGAGCGTGGCGTACTTGTCGAGGATCGCGTGCACTCGATCGAGCGGAAATCCCATCGTACGGGGTTCGTGGGCCTGTATCCCTATCCCGTTAAAGGGCACGCCGTTGCGTTTGGCTTCCTCGAGCAGTTCGAAGAAGGGAGGAAACCCGTTCGCCATAACGTAGTAGTCGTTGACGATAAGGTATGCGTCGGGATTGACCTCCCGGGCCCAGCGATACGGTTGGTCGATCTCTATGGCCCTGCAATGAGAGGGCTCGTTGACCACTTCCCAAAACTCGATTCTTCCTCGATACCGACTGATGATATCAGTGACACGCTTCTTCTGAACCTCGGGTTCGGGCTGCCCTCCGGCCCATGCGGGTTCGCCGGCATTATGGTCCCACAAAAGAGGATGACCTTTCATGCGGACGTTGTGACGAGCGCACCAGGAAACGACCTTGTCGGTATACGCGTAGTTGGGTTTGCCGCGCTCTTGCTCGTAGCCTCGCCAGTAGAAGCCTGTTGTCGCGTAGTTGAAAAGGTCGCGGAAACGTTCCTTGTAAAGCTCGTTCTCTTGTTGTGACTTGAACCGGTCGAACATATAGATGTTGCATCCGAAGAGGAAGTCGTGGGAACGCTGCTCGACGACAACGGTCGCGCCCTCTATCGGACGGTCTTCAGCGTCGACGACACGTATGGATGCGTTATCCTTTCGCGTTCTTTCGATTGAGGTGTTCGCCTGTTCAAGTGTTTTATCCTCGAGTTCCGCTCCGCGCTTTCGGGAGCTGTCTTGCCACTCCCTTTCGCTGCCCGGAACGGGTTCGGCAGCATCCCCAACGGGGAGAATCTCGATCTTGTCGAAATACAAGTTCCTGTCCTCCTTACCATCAGCCGCGTCGTTCTGGAAAACGAAGGCGATTTTGCGGACGCCCGGTTGCGTCTCGATCTGAAACTCGTAGGGTCGCGCTTCTCCCCCCTTGACGGTCACTGTCTCCGCGACGATTCCGTCGACGGATAGTGACATGAGCGGCCACGTTCCTCCCAGCGGCGAGCCGTACGCGTGTGCGACGACTGTGTATTTGCCCCCCGCATGGAACCGAACGTAGTCGCCATACTCGCCGTTAGACCAGAGATTCCACGAACCTCGGTGCATGCCGCCAGCCGTCTTCACACGTGCCCGGCCGGCCTGGATGGTGAGCGCGAAGGCGGTGTTGCCAAGCATTACCAGAATGAGTGTGGCCGTAACGGTGCACACCGCAAAACGTCTCACTTTGTCCTCACTCCCTGTTCAGTGTCGGAGACAGCCACCCTTCTTGGACCGATTTCAGTTTCCTTGGCGAGTCTCCCTTTGGAACCCAAGTGCGACCGGCTTCATTCGTAATACCGTATTTCCATGCCTCGGCTTTCGAGTTCGTTGAGGAAAGGATCGGGGTGTTCTATGAGACGTTCCGGAGAGTAGACGCCTCCGGGCAGATGGTCGAACGTGCCCTTTCCCAGCCACAGCATTGTTTGCAGGCACGGGCAGGACGTGGCAAACGCGAGGTGGCCAACGTAGGTGTAGTACACGTGTTTGTCGTTCCCCTTGTCGGTACCCCACACCTCGACCCGGCCGACGGATTTGTCAGGGGACTTCTTGCTCTGAAACAGCGGCACGATGGGATTGAGCATCTTTAACAGGCGCACGCGCCGCTCGTGCGTCGATGTCAGCTTCAGCCTGCCCAGGAACGCTACGAACTGAAAACCGAACGGCGGCGCGGCACCGCCGTGCACGCTCACGTATTCGAGCCCGTCAAGGTTCCTCGGGATGCTGACCGATTCGGCGTGTCCTGTATACCACGTTGGTATCGTGCCTACCGGCTCGGGGAACTCGACTATCTTCTTGTCTCTTCCGCAGGGGACGTATTCCTCGTGACCGTCCCGCCACTGGAGCGTTTTGCCGGACATCAGATGCAGGACGTGGAGCAGGTTCGCGGGGCCTACCGGTTCATTCGAGCCGGCTGCCCAGTTGACGGCGATCCTCTTCGGGCAGTCCATCGCCATGTACCCTTTCCTGGCGAGTATCTGCGTTAGCCCGGGCGAGTTCCCGAACCCGGTAAGAATCTTCACGCCCGCCCGCCTGGCGTCCTCTTCGAGTTTCGCAACCTTCAAGTACGCGTCATAATCGTCCGCGATAGAGATATAATGGACTCGTGCGTCGACAGCCGCTTGTGCGACGGGCTTCTCAAACCGGTAGAACGGTCCCACGTAGCTGAGCACCAGGTCGTGCTCGGCCATCGCGTCAACCAGCGATTCGTGCTGCGTGACGTCGATCTTCGTTCCCGAAAACTTGCCGCCGGCATCGCGCGCTCTCGAGATGGCCTTCCGCTCGTCGAGATCGGCAAGCGTCACCTCTGCGATCTCCGCTTCGGGTCTCATCAGGTCGACCATGGACACGGCCATGTCTCCCGCGCCGCCGAGAAACAGCACTCTCATCCCAGCCTCCTTTCGGCAGCCCGATCAGCCTTCGAGCTATTAGCGAAATACGCTTTCGCCATCCAGGGCAACCCCCGGCATAACGATATCAAATTTCGTCTGCAGACGCCAGCGACGCCACGCCGTTTATCAGTGGCGCTATACTTGCCTCTGCCTCGTGGTCAAAGAGGTTCGGAGCCTGAGAGTGCGCGCGGCACAAACGCGATAGACGTCTGCATCGGATAGCTGCAGGTGCAGCCCGAGCTTGATTCGGGAATCACTATCACCCCTCCGACAGCGATGATGTTGAGCCAACATCCTGGTCGTGTGATATGTGTCAACTTGATCCCGCTCGTCTTGTCGACGTCCAGCGGGTACATGCGCGGGTTGTCGCCTCTGCCGTAGAGGTAATGGGCGGATCCCGTCAGGCCGCCGCACCCGTGTCCGCCGCGGTACGCGACGTACTCGCCTCGTTTGCCGGTGAGCAGGTCGAAACTGTACGGCCGCGAGTAGATCGTTGTTCCGACGATGACGGGATGCTGCCATTGCTCGCCGTGGGAGCCGCCGATTGGGCCGGGATTGTGTCCGCGGATGTCGGTACCCAAGTAGTTGTTCTCCCATTTCGGAGCCCCGGTGTCGGCATGGAAGGCGAACAGTCCGTAATAGATCCGGTCGTCGCGATTGTACGAGCCCGTAGCGAGCAGGGTGTTCTCGGCGACGTTGAGAAACATGATGTGTTGGAACGGGAACTCGAACGGCGTTTCGTACACCTTCTTGCCGGTGCTGATGTCGAGAGCGACGAGGTATGTATCGCTTTTGCAGAAGACGTGCACGCCGACCCTGCCGTCATCGTCGTCAAAGGTCTTCTTGTTGCGACTTTCGATAAAGTACATCCTGCCGTCGTACACGGCGATAGCGTTGTTCATAATGGTGCCATTCCGGTACGTCCAAAGTTTCTTGCCCGTATGTCGGTCGACAGAAAAGAGGTAATCGCTCACAATCACGGGCCGGAAATCGCCCTCGATCATGTTGACGGTGGCCTTGCTGAGGTTCTTGAACGACGCGCCCTGTTTCTGGCCGCTGCCAAAGAGCTGGTCGCCTACCTGGTCAAGGTACCCCCAGTCGTGCGGGTCGTCCGAAAGCTGCGGGAGGTTCAGCGTGAGCATGTGCGCTCCATTAGCAACATCGACGGCCCAACATTCGTCTTCAACAGCGATGTATACGTAGTCGTCCACGGCCAGCATGTACCCACAGTTCTTGATGATGCCGACCCGTCTCGAGTTCGGAACGTGCAGGTCCCAGAGTCCCGTCCCGTTGTATGCGTCCAGCGCGATGATCCGGTCGTTGGCAGGAACGAAGACGCGCCCGTTTTTGAACAGCGGCGACATCGGACGGTGGTGGCGGTCGATGATCCGGCGAGGGCCGGGCTCGCCGAACCATTGGACTTCCGTCGGCCCGCGGAGTTCGTCTTTGCTGCAGGCGGTATGTGCGGGATTGGCGTAGAGCTGCGTCCACTCGCCGCCGCCCGGTACGCTCCCGCGACGGATCACGCCCCACAGCCCATTCTCTTCCACGATTTCCGAGTCGGAAACGGGCGCTTTGTCGAGCCACTGTTTCAGGGTCGATTCCCGCAACTTCGGACTGCGCCCGCCGTCGTCCTCGGGCCGGCCGATGCACGCCATCCCGCCGTATGGTCTGAGCACACGACACACTTCGGCAGATGACGGCGGCAGTTTGCCGGAGGCGACGGTCTGGTCGCAGGCAACCACGTTGGCAAAGTAGCTGGTATACGGCAGGTCGTCCAGCGAGCCGTGGTGTACGGTAACCCGGACACCGTAGAGACCGGTCTTGTCAAGCGCCGCCCGGGCTGCCGCGACTTTCTTCGCATCCTCCTCGACGCCGACGATCTGCAGGTCCGTCCGTTTCGCCAGCTCGTACGCGAGGCGGCCTTCCCCGCAGCTGAGCACGAGACAGTATCCTTTCTTCACGGGCTCGTCCTCCCCCAATGGGTACGCCGTGTCAATGATTTGTTTTGCTGCCCGCTCGTAGAGCTGTGTCAGATCGTCTTCGGGATAAGGTGCCGGATCTGTTCCCGGCCGGACAACGTATTCCCGTTCGACCCGTCCCGGCCTGAAACAGTGAATCGCTCCCTGGTCCGTGCTGACGAACAACGCGCCGTTGGCTGCGCACAACCCATACGCGTTGCCCGTGACATCGCCGGCCCACACCTCGCTGCCGTCGGAGGCGCTGAGCGCCGCGACCTTGTTATCGCCTCCGGCAAACAGTACGTCGCCTGCCAGGATAAGCGAATACGGGTAGTTGCAGTCGTGTTTCCAGAGAAAGCACTCCTGCATCGACTTGGTGAGGCCGGCGATCGACCTCTCGGCCTCCCTCATTTCGGTTCTGAGCTGCCCGCGTTCCGCGTTTTTGCCCTTGCCGAGCTTCTCGATGCGGTCTTTCAGCCTATTGAAACGTTTTCTCTGAACGTTGCGTTCCTTCGCGAGCTGAATGTACCGCGTCCGGTCAAGAGCAGACAACGACTCTTTCGAGTGCAGGTACGCGACGCCTTGATTCACGATCATACGAAGTCCGTCGAAGGTGGCAATGCTCTCTTTGGAATCGGTTTCGGTAAGGTCCAGTTGGCCGCTCGTCCTGCCGGGTCCGCTCACCATCGTTTCGTCCGCCAGCAACGCATACGCGCCGCCCTGGCCCTGCAGCACGCCGAGGGGCTTGCCGTCCTCGCGGCTGAACAGTGCGGGAGTCGTTCTGCCGCTGGGCACAAAGAGCCGGGTCGGCGACGCGAGAAGGTATCCCTGCGGGGAGATCGCGCTCGTTTTGTTCTGCCACAGCACCTTGCCGTCGCGCGCTCTGAGCGCCGAACGGTAGACGTCTTGCGAAGGGAACACTCCGGCGCAGTAGTACGCCGTGTCGCCGTCCACCAGGACGCCGGTCCTGAGTGGCCGGGCGGAGATCATTCTGCCGTTGCCGGGTATGCGGTGGTCGTTCGGGTCGGGTGCGTGTGTCCACAGAAGCTTGCCTTTGGTCGCAGAGAGAACGTAAACCCGGCCGTCGTCCGAACCGACGTAGACCCGGTCGTCGTGAACGGCAGGCGCCAAACGCACGGGACCCTCAGTGAAGAACGTCCAGCGTTCCTTGCCCGTTGCGGCGTCGAGTGCGTACACCTTGTCGTCCGCCGACGAGCCGAAGTAGAGCGTGCCGCCCTCGACGACGGGATGAAAAGCCCGGTCGTAGGTGACCAGCGGCCGGAGCCCCCTCAGATTGTGCCAGAAATCCTGTTTCGCAGGCGGCGGCCAGGCGGGCCGCGGCGCGTGACGCGACTGGTACACCCAGGTTTCCGTAAGGGGAAGTTTCAGTTGCTCCGTGGTCACGCCGCTGCGGGCGTTGTCATGTTGGTAGGTCGGCCAATCGGCGGCCCGAACCGCACCGGACATCATCATGAGAACGGCGACAAATAGCCAGGCAATTGATCGAAGACGTGGCATGGCAGTTCCTTTCATTCTGCGTAAATGACGGTACAAGACTACAGCAGGTGGCATAACAGAACCGCGTCACCCGCTCCCCCAGTATAGCCACGTGCTCGACGGAATGCAACTATGGCCATGGCAGCGCGGTAGGCAGAATGAAGCCACCGTTTCTCGCACCACGTGCATGTGTTGTCGAGTATGAAAGCCCCTTGGCTCAATGTGTGGCAGACGTGGCGGGGGCTGCGCGATGTTGCTGGAGCAGTTGGTCGACTTTTCCGTCGATTGTGATTCCCTCCTGAGTTACGCGTTCCAGGAAGTTCGCTAACGCCTCGACCGTGGTGATTCCGTTCGGGGCTGGAACACGGTCTTTGTCGCCGGTGAACTGTCGCTCGATAGTTCTCTCCCATTCGTCCTGCGACAGTGCCACGCGGTAGGTGCGGTACGGTTCGATGTTCGAGCTGAGCACACGGCTGCCGAAAGGCTTGCCAAAATCAACCTCCGCCTGACACCCGGTCCATAGGGCCCTGAGCCGATGGTCGTCGTTGTCCCACTGGATATGTTCGAGCAGTTCGCGACCGGTAAGCGTGGTGGTCACCACGTCCCGGCCACTAGGCACAAACGTCTGTACTACAGCGTTCACGTCCACGTCGCCTTCGGGAAGCACACCACGGATAACGCGAACTCTTGACAGGCCGACGTCGGCGCCGGTGGCTCGCCGCACCGCTTCGGCATAGAGCAGCGCCACGTCACCTGGCGATATGATCTTGGTCGACCGGCCCACGACGCGCGCGGCTTCGGGACAGACCTCGAGTTCGCGTTTCCTGATCCATTCGCGCATCTGTTCGTCACAGGGGATCGTGTCGTGCCGCATGGCGACAAGCTCGCCGTCGTGCTTCACCACTTCCTCCGTTTCGAGGTCGATGCTGAGCTCGAGCCGGCCAACGTATTTCGCATAGTCGCCGGCCTGCACGATAATCGCACCGGTTTCTTTCACGACCTTGGGCCGCTTGATGATCTCGTGGGTGTGGCCGGAGACAAACACGTCGACGGCCGGCACTTGCCGGGATATCGCGGAACAGTCTTGAGAACCCAAATGTGCCAGGACGACAACCAGGTGCGCCTGCTCGTCCAACCGGCGCGCTTCTTCCGCAACGGCTCTGACGGTCTCGGTGAAGTCCATCGGACGTTCCGGTTTCTGTTTCTGTTCGTTGCTGGCCATCCTGGTCACGCCGATGATCCCGACCTTGACGCCGTCGACATCTATGATGGTCGACGGCGTGAAGTGCGGGCTGCCGCTTTGTTGAATGTAGTTGGCGCAGAGGAGAGGAAAACCGCCCAGTTCGGCGTTCTTACGCAAACGGTCCAGACCGTACGCGAAATCGTGGTTGCCGGGAACGCCGGCCTGGTAGCCTGCTCTCCGCATGGTTGTGTACATGACAGCGCTCTCCGTCTTCGCGGCAAGCAGATCGCCCTTCTCCATCACGTCGCCGGCGTCGAGAACGACCGTGTCGGTGCGCTCTGCGCACACACTCTTGATGTAACCCGAGACGTAAGGCATTCCGCCCAGACCGTTGTACCCGGCGCGGACATGATCGTGCAGATCGTTTGTGTACACAATAAGGACGGTGTCGGTTTCCGCATAGCTCCCGATGCCGACCAACACGATCGAGAGAGATATCAAGCACAAGCACACACGTCGCATTCTGGTTGTCCTCCTTAGTTTTCCTGCACTCAACCGCTTCTCGTAAGTATAGTAGATACCTTGCCCGTCACTTGTCAAATCGCGCTCGCAGTCTGATCGCTAACGGCACTCTGCTGCTTGATCTCCTGCCGGGAGCAAGGATACACTGGATGGGAGCAAAACGACGCGGCGAAGCTATTGGACGGTGGAGCTGTTCAACGAGTGAATCGAGAGGCAACGATGTTTGGAGGTACTCATGGCGATCTATGAACGTCCGGCGGAACTGTTGCAGAATCTTATCCGTTTCGACACGACGAACCCGCCCGGCAACGAGCAAGCCTGTATTGCTTACATCCAGGAGGTTTTGCAAGCCGGCGGGGTTGAGCCGAAGATACTTGCCAAGGACGCTGCGCGGCCAAACATCGTGGCGCGCCTGAAGGGCGATGGCAACGCGGCACCGTTGCTGTTGTACGGTCACGTGGACGTGGTGACCACGGCAGGCCAGATCTGGCAGCATCCGCCGTTCGAGGCGGAACTCGTTGATGGCTACATCTGGGGTCGCGGAGCGCTGGACATGAAGGGCGGCGTCGCCATGATGGTGGCTGCGTTCCTTCGCGCGAAGGCCGAAGGCGTTAAGCTGCCCGGCGACGTGGTGCTTGCGGTGGTGAGCGACGAGGAGGCGTTCGGCGAGTACGGGGCCAAGTTTCTCGTCGAGCACCACGCTGAGCTTTTCGAGGGGATCCGGTACGCCATCGGCGAGTTCGGCGGATTCTCGATGCATCTCGGCCCGACGAAGGTCTACCCGGTGATGGTTTCCGAGAAACAGCTTTGCGGGATGAAAGCGACGTTCCGCGGCCCTGCAGGCCACGGTGCGTTACCCTTGCGTGGTGGTGCGATGGCGAAGCTGGCACGGTTCCTTCAGCAGGTTGACGAGCACACGTTGCCGGTCCACATTACTCCGGTCACCCGGCAGATGTTCGAAGCGATAGGTGCGGCACTTCCGGAGCCGATGAACGCGATGGTGGACCAACTGCTGGACCCGGAACAGACTGACACCGTCCTGGAGCAGCTCGGAGAGACCGGCAGGCCCTTTTCTCCGCTCTTCCACAACACGGTCAGCCCAACTATGGTAAAAGGGAGCAACAAGGTTAATGTGATCCCCGCCGAGGTCACGCTTAGACTGGATGGCCGGCTGCTGCCCGGGTTTGGTCCGGACGACATGGTGGCGGAGCTTCGCGCTCTCGCGGGCGAGAAGTTTGAGCTCGAGGTCGAACGTTATGAGCCCGGCTCGGCGGATCCTGACATGGGCCTGTTCGACACCCTGGCCGGCATCCTGCGCGAGATGGATCCGGAAGGCACGCCGGTGCCTCTGCTGATGTCGGGCGTGACAGACGCACGGTTCTTGTCGCGGCTCGGCATCCAGACCTACGGGTTCCTGCCGATGAACCTGCCTGCGGAGTTCAACTTCACTCAGACGATTCACGCTGCCGACGAGCGGGTGCCTGTTGAGGCGTTGGAGTTCGGCACGAACGCCGTGTACCAGGCACTTCAACGGTTCGAACGTTAGGCTGCAATGCATCGATGTTGCGTTTCATGCTATAATTAAGGCGCGGGGTCAGGCTGCATTCAGCAGGACACAAACATCAGAGACCTGTTATCAAGGAGGCAACACAGATGAAGCAAAGCGCAAAGAAGAAGGGACGATTGGGTATTCTGGTCGGGGGAGGACCGGCACCCGGGATCAACGGTGTGGTCGGCGCGGCGACCATTGAAGCTCTCAATCGTAGGTTGGAGGTTCTGGGAATCTATGACGGGTTCAAGTGGCTGGCGAGAGGTGACTCGTCGCACGTGCGGGCTCTTACCGTCGAGGATGTCGACCGGGCGCGGTTCCGCGGCGGCTCGATCCTGCACACGTCGAGAGAGAATCCCACCAAAGATGATGCCAAGATGCAGAACGTCGTGAAGACGCTTCAGGAACTCGGAATCAGCTACCTGGTTACTATCGGCGGGGATGATACCGCTTTCAGCGCCAGCAAGACCTCCCAGTTTGCGGGGGGTGCCATCAAAGTGGCCCATGTTCCCAAGACTATCGACAACGACCTGCCGCTTCCGCTCAACATGCCGACCTTCGGATTCCGAACCGCGAGCCACGTAGGCTCGCAGCTCGTGGGCAACCTCGTTGAAGACGCGCGCACCACGCAGCGTTGGTACCTCGCGGTCGCCATGGGACGCAGCGCAGGACATTTGGCGCTCGGTATGGGCGCGGTTGCCGGCGCCGCGATCACGCTGATTCCCGAGGAATTCCCGAAATCGGGCGTTTCCCTTGACCTGATTTGCGACATTATCGACGGGGCGCTGATCAAGTCGAAGGTGCTCGGCCACAACCATGGTGTCGCAGTGCTCGCGGAAGGTCTGGGTGTACTAGTCGAGAAGGACCTGGAAGAGAACCTGAAAGACAACCCTCTCGTCAAGATAGAGCATGATGCCCACGGACATCTGCGTTTGGGGGAAGTGCCGCTCGCGCTGGCTTTCAAGCGTATGCTTCAGAGACGTGTCGAGGAGCGCGGCGACAAGGTCACCATAGTCGATGTCACGATCGGGTACGAGCTGCGGTGCGCCGACCCCCTCCCGTTCGATGCCGAGTACGTCCAACAGCTTGGCTGGGGCGCGGTCCGGTACCTGCTGCGGATCGGCGAAGAGAGCTGGGCGGAAACCGGGGCCATGATGTCGGTCCAGGCCGGCGAGCTGGTACCGATCCCGTTCTCGGAGATTCTCGACGAGGAGACGGGCAAAACCGCCGTGCGCAGGGTAAACATCAATTCCGACCAGTATCGAACCGCACGGTCCTACATGCTTCGCCTCGAGCGGGACGACTTCGAGAACGAAACCCAGGTGAAGAAGCTGGCTGCTGCAGCCAACATCTCCCCGGAAGAGTTCCGGAGCAAGTACGCTCACGTTGTCGGACTGTAGAGGCATGACGAGATCGTCCTCTTCACAATCGTCGACTCTCAACACATTTGGCTCATGTACGGTCCACGCGTTGGGAACAAGAGAAGGCGGTGTCAGGCGCAGAAAGTTCGATTTCTTGTATATGGCATGCCTTCTTGAACGAAGTCAGAACTGTCGCACCGCCCCCAAGAAGGTACGTCCTCGCATGTGCTGCAACGTGCGTTGCCTAACTACTGTCTCGCTTCGTTCTATGTTGCCATCCCCAGCGCGGCGTTGATAGCAATTTGGACGTCCAGGGCGTTGACGAACCCGTCGCCGTTCACGTCGCAGTCCCAGGGGACGTCTATCCCGAGCGTGGCGTTGATGACTAACTGCACGTCTATTGCGTCGACTGGTCCGGTGCTGCAGTCAATATTGGGCGACGTACAATCCAAGCAAAAGTGGCCACCGACGCCGACAATGGGGATAATGGCCGCGCCGTTGGCATCGTAGCACGCGAGATCCTGCAAATCGAGCGACGACCTCCTGCAGCCACCGTCGCTCTCCGCCGCTCTCAGCGTGATCCGCACAACCTCGCCATCGGCCAAGACAGAGATGTTTCCGCCGACAGTGACATAGTGATGATCGGCATCCATTTGCGAGACTTTCACCGTCTTCCCTACTGCGTTCGCCTGCGCGCCCGCAACAATGGACTCTACTTTCACCACCTGCGAGTTTATCACGAACGTAAACTCTATCTCGGCAACCTCCGCCTCAACTGGACCTAGCGTCACTGCGACAGTAACCGCGTCGTTGTCCTGAGTTCTGCCCGAGCCGACTGTCAGGACGGCTTTGGGCTGAGTCTCGGACGACACCGTCACCGTGACCCACTGCGACACCGTGGCACCGTCGCTATCCTGTAACACAAACTGCACTTCATCGATGCCTTCCGTACCCCGTACAGGTGTGACGGTCAGTTCGTCGATAGACGGGTCGATTGTGGCATTGAACAGCGATGTGCTGAGACCGTTGACCGACCATACAAGTCCGCTGTCGCTATCCTCTACATCGTGTTCGTGCCCCGTCAAGTTGTATGTGAGTTCGGCGTTCGTATCAACCACCAAATCCGGTATTGCGGGATCGATCCACGGGGCGTCGTTCACCGAGTTCACCGTCACGCTCACTTGCGTGGTGTCCAACAATCCCCCCGGGTCGGTGCAGGTGAAGGTTATCGACTCCGTGCCGTGCCAGTTCGCCACGGCACCGAGCGTTACCACATGGGTCGTCGGGTCGATCGATATGGTCACGTTCATTGCGTCCGAGTACGTCCAGCTTAGTTCGGCGTCAGTGTGATCCACGTCAGAGACGTAGTCGTCAAGGTCAATGCTCGTGTCGGTAGCGTCCTCGTCAAAGCTCACTTCCAGTATGGGAGTACACACCGGTGGATCGTTGACCGACTCGACCGTGACATTGACTTGTGTTGTGCACGACAATTCTCCCGGGTCGGTGCAGGTGAACATTATCTCCTCGGGCTCCGCACTATGCCAGTCTGCAACAGCACCGAGAGTCACCACATGGGTCGTCGGGTCGATCGATACCGTCAAGTGTGTTGCGCCCGAGTACGTCCAGCTTAATTCGGCGTCAGTGTGGTCCACGTCAGAGACGTGGCCGTCGAGGTCTATGCTCGTGTCGCTGCTGTCCTCCTCAAAGCTTACATCAGGTATCTCAGTGCATACGGGAGCGACGTTTTCAGGTACCAGTTGGAAACGGACCTCCTCGACCTCACCGGCTTCTACCTTGACGTTTCCAGTGCTCTGGGGCTCGTACTTTTCGGCCACGATTCCCACCGTATAGGTTTGGGGAGATAATGTCGCAAACAAATAGTGGCCTCGATTGTTGGATGTCTTGCTCCCAGCCTCTGGCGTCACCGTAATGGTCGCCCCGACAATCGGGGTACCGGAGCGCTTATCGGTCACCATGCCGAGGATGCAACCCGACACGACAGGATTGAGGAAATCCGTGCTGAACGTGCGAAACGTATTGCTTGCCGGTTTTGAACCGTACTCGTCCACCGGCACGACACGCCAGTAGTAGTCGCGCAAATCCTGAATGCCATCGGCCATCGTCGCGACCGCCGCATTACCCAGGAGTCCTTCCTTGACGATCGTGGCTCCTTCAGGGAACCCGTTGTCCTCCGAGATCTCGAGACGGTACGTTATCGCGTCGCCATCCGGGTCGGTCGTCTCTTCCCAAACGAATACCGGCATGCTGCCGAGCACCGCGCCGTCGTCGGGATGCACGAGCGTTACGGGATCCGGTGGCTGGCTGGAGCCGACGTAGATGGTTGTCAGAAGGTAGGAACTGGTTTGTTCGGTGCCGGGCCCCGTTCCGGGGTCCATCAGGTAGTAGAACACCTTGTACGTGCCGGGTTCACTGATTTCCGAAGTTAGGTCTGAGACGAGCCATTTGAATGTCCCGGTAGCCAAATCGGACTCGGCCTCGTTGTGGAATATGCCGGGCATTTCCACCATCTCTTGAGAGTCCGGGTTGGATGAGTTGATAGGTGTCGACCCCGAGTAGTCCGGCGTCTTAATCTCGACCCACGCTTTGTAATCTGCCGTCAGAGGTTCCCTGTCCGCGCGCGCCTCCAGATCCACGAGAGGCTCGTCGGCGTCTATCACTGCTGGCGCAGCCCACAACCAACCTACCGATCCACCTTCATTCTCGCCGAAGCCCAGCACCAACTGGTCGGCACGCTCGCTGGGATCATCAAGCACTGGGTGCTGCGGCCGATCCGCGTCCCCGCTGTTGCTCTGCGTCGCAATATACTCAGCAATACTATCCTCTGCCAGTTCAAACGACTCTTCGAGTGTCTTGCCAGTGCTCGCGTTGCGGAACAACTCGGTGGCGAAGGCTTCGCCCTCGCGTATACCGTCGCTCGGGTCTATCACTCCGCGATGTGACACTTCGTCAGGGCCGCAGCTCGCAATGATCACACGGCGCTCTCCGGACACCGCCGGAATGAAGCTGCCGGAGCGGCACGCACCGTAGATGAACACCACGTCCTGTTCGGCGGCTTCCCCACCGACACCCTCAAGCTTGCTCTGCAACTCGTAGAAGTACATGGCAAGCTCCTCCGGCGTGATGTAGTCGTCAGAATCGTCACCATCTGGCGTCGAAAACAGATGGAATTTACCTTCGCCGCCATGGTCGAGAAAAATCACATAGAGCGGCGCAGGAGATGCGCATATCTTGTCATAGGCCCACGTCTCTATCGCGTTTTGCACGTCTGGCTTTGTCGGGCTTGTATCATGAATATGGATACCCTCCGCTATCGTTTCGCCCCGGCTTAACAACACCTCACGCAGGTAGTAGATATCGGTGATGTCAGGGTTCAAGTCGCCATGGAACGCTCGGGCTCTCAGCGTCCTGTAGACATAGTCGGTTGTCTTGCCATGTTCGCGGTGCCCTGCCTCGTCCTCGGCCTTGCCGAGTACGATGATGGCGTAGCCCGCACTGTCCTTGACTATCAGTCGTGCGGCATCATCATCGTCATAACCGGGCGAGGTGGCTCGTTTGAAGTTATCATCCTCATCCAAGTTTGCCTGAAACGTCCACGTGCCCTCTATGCTGAAGTCTATCCCGGAGTTAAGGAGGTCAAACTCGGCAACGCCCACCTCGCCGCCCGTGGGTGATGTCTCGACCACCGTTGTGGCCTGGAGCGCTTCGCTATCGTCAGCGGTATGACCATCCGGATCCCGCCAGAACAGCTTAATAGTCCTTCCTTCCAGAAGGTCGCTCAGGTGACTCGGAATCGGTGCGATGAGCGTCGCCATTGCCGTGAGATCGGTGATTCCTTGCAGACCTGTCGGTACCGCGGACGCCGACAGCTCCAGCGTCAACATGGGTCGTGCTTTGTTAACCGTGAATGTGACCTCGTCGCTTGTGGCAGGCCGGTGCGTGTCGTCGCCGGGCCACGACGCTTTGAGCTTCCACTCGTCCCGCCCTTCCGACGCTTCATCGGGGTAGAACATTGTGCTGTACCGGTCAGTATCCGTCCCGACGGCCGGTGGGAACTCCATGTCCCACGCATCTTCTGATGGCGACTCGCTCTCGAAGGATACTACCGCTGCAGCGGTTGGCGGCGGCGTGATTGCGCCTTTGACCGTAATCAACCCTCCCAACCTCACCGTGTTAGGTCCGTCGAATGTGAGAGATATGGACGAGTCTATGATGCCGTGCGAGAGAATCGTGCACTCGTCCGAGGGGGGGGTCAATCCGCCGGGACCATCGTCATCATTTGACGTCACGGTGCAGCGCCAGGTGTCGTCTGGAAGTGTGTCCTCATTGTTTATCTGGCTATAGAGATTCTCTACCATGACAGTCCCCGTCCAGGCAGTCCACCCAGTACCGCGATCGTATTCCCAATCGAACGTATAGGTTATCGCATCGCCGTCGTCATCACTGCACTCAACTACCTGGCACACCAGGTTCTGCTTGTCAGGCCACTCCGGTGGCAAAGTAATCTCCGGCGGTTCAGGTGGCGTGTTGATCACCGTCGTGGAATCCTCGACCGGCAGATGCGAATGCCCTATCCCGTCCTCGCAGACAACGGAACAAGTCCATGTCTCGTGCTTGCTCGTGAACGACGAGTCAAGCGTGTCCGAGGTGGCCTCCGTGCAAGGATTCTCAACAGTCCGTGTACCGTTAGACCAAGTGTAGCAGTAGTACGCCGTAAGGTCGTTGTAGACCGTGCTTTGCTCGGTTACCTCGCACTTGAGATGGTCGGTGGTTGTGGGGCTGTCTGGTGTTACCTGGACGCCTGGCATCGTTGGCGGCAGGTAGGCCGAAGTGCGGAAGTCGGCAGCAGCGGGCATCGGCCACTGCGGGCTGTACCACGGGCTGTGGATCTCATGCGGGCTTTGAGCCGGATGGTACAGCAGCCGCATCCTCCAACGGTACCCGTTAGCCAAGCCAAGTACCGAAACGAATTCGTCCAATTCGACCCCCGCCGTGTCCGTGTCGGCCCAGTCCGTGCTCATGCCTGTATCGGTACCATCAAATGGTGTCCCGTAGGGCTTGACTTCCCATTCAAGCTTGACGTCCGTCCGGCCCATCGGCGTTCTGCCGAGCATCTTTAATCTCACGGCTTCTGCACCCGTCATGCAACCCGCGCCCACCGGGGCAGTGCCATCCGCACGCGCCTGACGTGGAATGAAGGTCATCCCACCACCATTGCCGTAGTAGACAGAAGCCCGACCGACATCCTCTTCGCCGTTGTCGTTCCTTGGGTCTCCCACAATAATGTCAGCATACCCATCGCCGTTTACATCTCCCGCACCGGATACTGAATAGCCAAAGTCGGCCCAGTTTTGGTCACTTTCGTCCGTCCACTGCGGCATGGTCGACAAGCCTGCGGCAGAACCGACGTACACATACGCCAGCCCTTCCGCCTGGTCGCCGTTGTCGTATTCATACGCCCCGACGATAACGTCGGCAAACCCATCGCCATTCACATCACCCGCACCCGATACCGAATGGCCGAATAAAGCGTCCGCCTGATCGCAGTCAGCGGCCCAGTCAGCGTTGGCCGGGGACCCGGTGGGACGTGTGGCGTCGGCGTCCAGACCCGTCGAAGAACCGTGGTACACAAAGGCCGCACCTTCGTCTCTTTCCCCATTGTCGTAGTCCAGAGCCCCTATGACAACGTCGGCGTAGCCGTCGCCGTTCACATCGCCTGCGCCCGATACGGAGCCGCCGAACTGGGCCTCCTGCTGGTCGCCCTCAGCAGTCCATGCTGGTGTTTCGGATACACCCAATGGCGAACCGTGGTACACAAAGGCCGCACCTTCGTCCGTTTCCCCATTGTCGTAGTCCAGTGCCCCTATGACAACGTCGGCGTAGCCGTCTCCGTTTACGTCACCCGCACCCGATACGCAGGCTCCAAAGCACGAACCCGACTGGCCACCTTCCAGAGTCGAAGGCTCCGGGTCCGTCCTAGATACTCCGTCAGCCGAGCCATAGTAGACGTGTACCCGGTCTGTCCTGTATTCGCCAATGACGACATCGGCATACCCGTCACCATTCACATCTCCAGCACCCGAAACCGAATAACCAAAGTATGCGTGATCTGCGCTCCCGTCCTCAATCCAAGGATCAGCGCTCGACACTCCGCCAGGCGAACCATTGTAGACATACACGCGGCCCTCGTTTGAGCCGATGCAATCGTATTTGTACGCGCACACAATAACGTCGGCATAGCCATCGCCGTTCACATCGCCCGCCCCCGATACAGAACTGCCCAAGAAGGCGTTCTCCTGGTTGCTCTCCACGCTCCAGTCTGGCGTGGTTGGGAAGCCCGACTCCGAACCGTGGTACACAAACACCGCCCCTTCATCCGCTTCGCCGTTGCTGTAGTACTTTGCACCAACGATGGCGTCGGCGTAGCCGTCGCCGTTCACATCGCCTGCTCCCGATACCGACCACCCAAAAAAGGCGTGCGCCCGGTCGCTCTCCCCAAACCAAGATGCCTCGGTTGAGAGACCGGAGCCTGAACCGCAAAAAACACGGGCACGACCCTCATTTGACTCGCCGTTATCATCCGTCGGAGCGCCAATAATGACATCGGCGTAACCGTCTCCGTTTACGTCACCCGCGCCAGACACAGACCAAGCGAACCACGGTGCTTGGGGTTGGTTGCCCTCGGCCATCCAGTCCGCGTTGGCCAGAGTGCCGTTAGGGCGTGTGTGGTGGGCGTCAAGCCCCGTCGATGATCCGTGGTAGACAAACGCCCCTCCTTCCTCGTACTGGCCGTTCTCGTAGTATGGTGCCCCAACGATCACGTCAGCATACCCGTCGCCATTTACATCGCCCGCACCGGACACGGAGTGGCCGAAGTCAGCCCCTGTTTGGTCACTCTCGGCGGTCCAATCCGCATTGGCCGGAGTACCCAGAGGCCGTGTCCCATTAGCATCCAGGCCTGTCGATGAACCATAGTACACAAAGACCTCGCCATCATCATACCTGTAAGCTCCGATAATGACATCGGCGTACCCGTCACCATCGACGTCCCCTGCATCGGACACGGAATGCCCAAATGACGCGTTGGCCTGATCGCTCTCGCTTGTCCAGTCTGGACTACTAGAAAGACCGGATTCGCGACCGTGGTAAACATACACCAGGCTCGCGTCGTTGGTGCCGAAATAGACCGCCGGTGCCCCAATAATGACATCGCTGTAGCCGTCTCCGTTGACATCGCCCGCACAAGATACTGAATAGCCGAAGCACGCATACTGCTCGTTGCCCTCGTCGGTCCACACCGGGGTCGTCAATAGGCCGGATTCGGAGCCGAGGTAAACATACGCGGCCCCTTCCATAGTCGAAGGGTTCTTGTACTGCGGTGCGCCAATGATGACGTCTGCGTAACCGTCGCCGTTCACGTCGCCCGCACCCGAAACGCAATGACCGAAAAATGCCCCTGCTTGTTCGCCCTCCTCCGTCCACACCGGCGCCTCAGTAAGACCCGAAGCCGAACCGTGGTAAACAAGCGCCCGTCCCTCGTAGGTCTGTCCATTGTCATAACGCTGTTCCCCAACAATGACATCACCGTAACCATCTCCGTTGACGTCACCTGCACCCGATACCGACCAGCCAAAGTAGCCGTCTTGCTGTTCGCCTTCAACCGTCCACGCGGGTTCAAGAGACAAGCCCGAGGCCGAGCCACTGTAGACGTACGCGCGGCCTTCGTTGCCCAGCGATATGTCATATTCGTAGGCCCCAACAATGACGTCCGCATAGCCGTCTCCGTCTATGTCACCAGCACCCGACACAGACCAGCCGAAAAGGGCATGATCGTCGTCGCTCTCAGCGGTCCAGGAAGGTGTGGTCAAGAGCGGATCGATGGTGATGGGGTACGCCGCTTGGGCGTCGTCCACGACAAGACGGACCGTGTTCTTGGCTACAAGCATCTTGGCGGGCAAGGACTTCCCCGTAGCGTCACACGACACAAGGTCACCGTACCGCAACACCTCGACATTGTTCTTGTCCAGGAAACGAATGAACTCGCCGGACCTGTCAATCACCCCCCTCAGACCACCCTCTACACGCCCCTCAATGACGAGTTCGCCAGTTCCCACGGGTCGCGTGCTTACTGTGAATCCCTGCTCGACGCCTTCTTCCGTGTTCTCGTACCATTCCGTGATACCGGACCGGTCGTACTCGACGCGGGTGTTCTCGTGTGTGGGCTCCACATCACCAACGGGGATCGAGCCGTCGTTCCGTCCGTACCCCGATAGTTCCCATCTCCACTCCCACGCAGCAGGATCGCCCGTTCGCTGAAGCACCTGCACGCTGTCCTTGCGGAAGTAGGCCCGCAGGTTTTGCGCACGGTTCACCGCGTGGAGCCCGCCGGGGTGGTCTTCGATGACGGACTTCTCCTGCCGTGAGATCTCGTACTCGGTTCTCCGGATGTTCTCCTGTACCTCGGCCCACCACGAGGTTTGTTTCAGATCTTCCTCGCCCATCTCCCCTGTTACCGGAACAGTCGCCGGGCGCACTTCGTGCAGGCTTGAGCCAGGATGTCGACCCTCCCGCAAGACAACTCCAGACACGACAACGGGCAACAGGATGGCGATAGCTATCAAGCAGCTTTGTCTCTTCATAACAGTACCCTCCGCTCCCCGATAGTATCGGGATCCTCCACTGGCTTTAGATAATCAAGATGATAACGGAAAAAGGCCCCTGCGTCAAGCGAAGAATTCATTTCAACTTGGGTATCGACAACTCTCTCTGCATTTCGTCATTTGATAAGAAAATAGGGGGATGCGCGGCGACCTTATTCCTTTGGTTCTTTCTGGTATCGATAGGTGTAACCAGCCCAGACGAGTTGTCGTATTCGTTCCGCTCTTATTGATTCCCTTCTGCTCATCCAAGTAGTAGATGTCTTGCTTGACACCTCGTTTCTTTGCAGGCATGCGACTTATAGAGTAGATCTTCCGGTCGGAGTATCTACAGATAGGGGGGTGCCATGAAATAACGAGACGGTCCGGGTCAAGGAGCGGGTTGTGAGCGTCGTTCAGTCCACTTTTGGCGAATAACGATGAAGAAGTATTTCACGTCGCGCAGCACCTTTGCGAAACGGCGATGCCTCCTGACGCGAAACAGCAGGTAGATGCCGAAGTACAACTTTTGCAGGGGGGAGTTGATCGTCACCTGGTGGAAGTTGTAATTGTCGATCGGCAGCAGCCTCATTATCCTGGTGATCATGCGAATGTGTCTGGCGAAAAACGCGCTCCTTGCCAACCGCATAAGGAACTGCTTGGACGCCCATTTCTTCTTTGCCAGAAAGTAAAGGGCATCCCAACGCAGTTCTTCGTCTGTAAGCGTTAGTCGTAGGCTCTCGAACCGAACCTCAAAGCCCGTCTGCCTTCGGTGTTCGACCTCGTCCGGAGTGATAACGCCTTCCGCAAGTGCCCGCTGCGTGAGGGCCGTCTCCGGAAAATGCTGAAGGCAAAAGACCTCCATCTGGTAGGGGCGAGGCAGTGATGCGAGCAGATCCAGTGTGGCCATTCGGTCCTCGTCCGTCTCGTAGGGGACTCGGACGATAAGGTCGATGCAAAGCAGCACTTGGGCGTCGTGTATTATGTTGGCGGCCCGTAAGATCTGTTCATTGGGCGTTCGCCGGTTGAAGTACTCGCTGCGAAGACGTTCTGAGCCCGACTGTACGCCCATCACTGTGTAGATAAGGCCGCACGAATGTAGCGTTTCGATCATCTTCTCTTTGACAAGGTTTGGATGGCTGTATGCGAACATGAACAGTCCGACATGTTCGCGCCATTTCTCCGCGAATTCTTCGATCCATTTCTCGTTATACATGAACGAATCATCGACGATTGCCACATGATTCAGATTCACGTAGCGCTGCTTTGCAAGCACCAGTTCCTCGATAACGCTGTCAACGCTCCGACGACGCACGTACGGACCTTTGCCCCGGTACGCTTCCCGAAGAACGCCGTTGCAGCAGTACGTGCAACTGTGCAAACACCCGCGTGACGTCATTATCGGGTAGCCTACCATTGTTCGCTCGTTCTCGAACCTGTCAAGAACCCGTCCATGATCGATATAAATCTTGTTCTCGCCCCTGAAATCCGGAAACGGTAACGAGTCGAGGTCACGAACCAGCGGGCGCAAATCGTTGCTGATGATTTCACCGTTTCGACGCACCCATATGTTGGGTATCGCCGATGTATCGCCACCGGACTCAATGGCAGTGACATAGTCGAGAATGGCCTCATCGCCCTCGCCCACGCACACGGCATCGGCATGTGCAAGACACTCTGCGGGAAGCAGCGTGGGGTGTATGCCGCCCCAAAGCACTTTTGCTCTGGTCTGCTCGCGTACAATGGCTGAAAGGTCAACTGCTTCCTTGTAGAGCGTGGACATGACGCTGAACCCGACAACGTCTGGATCCAGGTCGGTCACTACGTCTGAGAATTTCTGAAGGTCTCTGGGAGCAGCACGGCCCATCGTGGCCTTGAAGTAGATGACGTACGCTTCGTGTCCCGCCTGGCACAACACCGAGTAGAGGTACGGCACACTGAGTGACCGCAGACTATGTTGTGCGACCAAGATTACTCTCATAAGAACAGAGAAACGTCAAGCGCCCTTCAACATTGGACCAGGATAGCCGTTTGCCCGCTGTACAGTCGCTCTGGCAGTCAAAGTTTGGTGATGTGGGCCCAGTAGGACTCGAACCTACGACCCGCTGATTATGAGTCATTTCTATGGCCAAGTAGCCATATAACGAAGACTGCCGAAATTCACTGCAAGGTATTGTAACAAATTACATTACGATCTGCAAGTGAGTCTGCAAATGGTTGCAATGGAAGGCGAGGAATCACCAAGCTTAAGCACAAAATGAGCACACCCCACGGACTCGAAAAGTGACATTCACGGAGTAGCTGGATGACAGCTCCGTGCATTCTTGGGGTGGATTGTGGGTGACTGTGAGAAGTGACCAAGTGCTAGAGCATCCTAATGTTGAGCTGCGGTATATCCGCATGATCTGAACCAGCCTT
>CAZGCA010000022.1:0-67479 GCA_964524145.1 uncultured bacterium
TGCTATCAGGTACTCGCCCCGTTCGAGGTTGGCGTCAAACTCCCTGTGGTCACGTGACGAAACGACTATCTTCAATCCGTACGGTCCGTACTTCTCACGGAAATCGAGGTACTTCTCCTCCGCAACGGATTTCAGCGGAACCAGATACACCACCTTGCGGCCGGCAACCGCGGCTCGCGACGCCGCGAGTTCTCCGACGAACGTTTTCCCCGCGCTCGTCGGTGCCTGGATCACCATGTTGCCGCCCGCGAACAAGTTCCGGCTTGTGACGGCCTTCTCCTGCACGCGGAGCAGCGTCATGCCCTCGGTCCGCTCCCACACGTCAATGAGCGCAGACGGTATCTCGTATTTGACGAGCGATCGCATCCTCATAGTGTCATCTCCCCTGGTATCCCAGCCGCCACTATTTTCGCTTTAGTTTCGCTCTATATTTATCATAAATTCGTGTAAATGTCAAGCCATAGTTTCGAGCCATCTCCGCTGTTCCGGTCTCGCGTATCCGTAGCTTGGGCGTCTCGCCCAAGAGACCTTGGGCAAGATGCCCAAGCCACGCAAACGACTTGCCGTAGGGGCGAACCTTAGTGTTCGACCAAACAACCACCGCCGGCACATCGTTAAGCAACATGCCCGTGCACCCCTCTTCTCGTCGTTCCCGAAAGCGGGAATCCAGACAAGAAAGAACAGATGCAGTCCGCATCCTGGATTCCCGCCTTCGCGGGAAAGACAACAGAGAGAGGGCGTTGTCGTGATACCTGGTTGATTCCCGTCATTCCTGGCTCGTCTTCCCTCACGAGATTCCCCCCGTCACTGAACGTCTACTGCCGGCTATGCCCTCCCCTTACGGTCCTGTCTGAAATCTGTTATAATCAGTGCCATGGATCGGCTCCAACTTCTGAAGAAAGGTATCGCGCTTGCCGACAGAAACATCCGGCTTTTCCTTGTGTATTTTGCCGCCAGCGCTGCGTACAGCCTGGTGCTTGCGTTTGCGGTTCGCACCTTCCACGGCGACGAGCCGGTGATGCCCGAGACTATGCGTTCGCTTCTCACAATAGAATTCGGAATGGCGGTCGTTTGCATTCCGTTGATGGCGGCGCTGGATTGCTTCATCGTGGGGACGTTGCGTCGACAGCTTGTAGATAGCGAAGAGGAGCACCCGTTTCGCCGTTTCTACGGCCGCGCAGTGGTGTTCGAGTTGTTGCTGGTCTCTCTATTACTGGTCTTTTTGTGGCCGCCATTTGTGCTTCTGCTGCCCATGGTCCACATCTACTCCCTTCTGATAATCGCATACCTCTTCTGGCAGGACTGTGGCGTTGTCCGTGCGGTGAAAGAAGGGAGCAGGGCCGTTTCTGCGAGGCTCAACGCGTTTCTTCCGGTGATGCTCATGGGTTTCTTCCTGTATATACTGTTGCTTGTAGCGCGAGAAGTCGCTCTCAAGCAGGTGCCCGAGCTCGTCCGGACGTTGTTTGTGGACGCTGTCCTGTCCTACGTTGACATAGCGATACTCTGCATATCGTTCGTGCTCTTCATTGAACTGCCGCAGAAGGGGCCGGCGTCGTCGGACCGGAACACCGAATCATGAACGGAGAAGAGAAGCCCAAACGGTCCCGATGGAAGCTGCTCTTCATCATCCCGGCCGTGCTGTTTCTTGTCTTGATGTGCGCGCTCGTACTGGTCTTCGGGATCATGTTCTTGACGAGCGTGCCGCAGGACTCCCCAAGCGGGTTTATGTTCCGGACCGAGGCTGACATGCAGGCGATAATCAGCGCGCTGCGCGGCTACCATCGCGAATACGAGATCTACCCTGCCAGCGGCAAGGTCGGCCTCGACGCCGCTATAGACCACATGAACCGCACCGTTGTGTACCTGCCCTCCGGCCCGCCGAAAGATGCGTGGGGCCGCGAGTTCACCTACACGAATCACACCGACTACGGGAAACCGGGCGTTCCAGCGTTCAAAGACCCGGCAGCAGGCGACTACTATAACCCGGACAGCTACCAGCTCTACTCGCTCGGTATCGACGGGAAAATCGGGTCTGACGAGGCTGACCAGAGTCGCGATAACATTAACAACTGGTTGCCAAAACGGGTCTGGCGCAAACATTACAAAGAGCTGACCCGTCAGCGGAAACAGGACTAGGGCCGCGCTGCGGCCGGTGTCGCACGGATCAGCTGAAGTACCGCCCAATCAAAGGTTTCAGCTTCTCGCGAACCTCTTTCGAGACGGCATCGGGTTGGCTGACCACAGCGGTGGCAAGCGCGTCTTTGCACGAGCACGTGCGTTCGGCTGGAATCATCGGCAACAACGCTTTGAGCGTGCGTTTCGCCGCCTCGCTGTTGGACCGCAAGTTGTCCAGAAGCATCTGCACGGTTACCGAATCGTGTTCCGGGTGCCAGCAATCGTAGTCGGTCACCGCACCCAGCACCGCGTAGCACATCTCGGCCTCGCGGGCGAGCTTGGCCTCGGGCATCGCCGTCATCCCGATAATGTCCATCCCCCACCTGCGGTAAAGTTCCGATTCGCCCTTCGTCGAGAACTGGGGGCCTTCCATACAGATATACATTGCGCCTCGATGAACCGTTGCGCCGGACTGCTCTGCTGCGTCGGCTACAAGCGTTCCCAACCCACCGCAAAACGGGTCGGCCATCCCGACGTGTACGACGATACCTTCGTCGAAAAACGTGCCGACGCGCCGTTTCGTGTGGTCGAATATCTGGTTCGGAATGACGAAGTGTCGCGGCGCCATCTCTTCGCGCAGGCTGCCGATTGCGCTCACAGAGATGAGGTACTCGACGCCCAGAGTCTTCATCGCAAAGACGTTAGCCCGGAAGTTTATCCCTGACGGGAGCACAACATGTCCGCGGCCGTGCCTCGGCAGGAACGCCACACGCCGACCTTCCAGTGTCCCCACAACCACGGTGTCGCTCGGGTCGCCGAACGGGGTTGTGATCCGGATCTCCTCGATATCCGACATGCCCTCTATCTCATAAAAACCGCTGCCGCCTATGACGCCTATCTGGACGTTCTCCATCTTCCGGTTCAATCCTCCGTTTCCGTTTTGCTGCTCGCGCCCTGCCTGGCCCGGACCTCCGGCTCAGACAACCTCCGCACCCAGCACAGTCTCCATCTGTTTCAGGGCAAACTCGTGCGCCTCGTCGTCGAAACTCGCCACGCCCTGCTTATGCACCCGAACAGTATAATCGCGGTTTCTCAGCGACTCCACCGTATAGAGCACACAGATGTTCGTGCAAACACCAACCACCTCGATCAGGTCCGGTTTGGCATGTTTGAGCTCCGCGGCAAGTGGCGTGTTGTACATCCCGCTGAACCGCGTCTTCTCGATGATCTTCTCGTTGCCCGCCTTGTCCTTCAGCTCGTCGACCAGTTGCGCCTCCCAGCTCCCTTTCAGGCAATGCGGGGGAAATCGCTTGAACTCCGGGTCACCTTCGTGGTGGCTGTCTGCAAGAAAGATGACCTCCGAACCGTCCTTGTTGTACTCTTTTATCTTCCCCCCGACGAACGGGATTATCGCCCGCGCCTTCTCACCGGCGTACAGCGCACCGTCCGGATGGCAGAACCCGTTCAGCATGTCTACTACTATCAACACCCTGCGCATACTCACTCCTCCACGAGTCCCACGTCACGCCCTCGAATCATCCAACAAGATCACTGAGCTGTCCCCGAAGCACCGACGCCTCGTTGATCGCCTCAAGGGGCAACCCCACCTCAATCAGTTTCTTCCGATCAGCCATCGGTCCCTTTCTCCGGTGGGTGGGACACTGGGATCGCGGCCATCTTGGCCGCATCCTGCGGGCGAGACGCCCGCGTTCCTATGGTGCTCATCTTGGAGCCTCCGCTCTTGCAAGGGCCAACGCCAACTCAACCAGCTTCTTCCGATAACTCATCGGTCCCTTTCTCCGGTGGGTGGGACACTGGGATCGCGCCCATCTTGGCCGCATCCTGCGGGCGAGACGCCCGCGCTCCTATGGTGCTCATCTTGGGGCCTCCGCTCTTGCAAGGGGCATCGCAGCATCCACAGTATACCCCGACTCACTCGAACTTCCTAACCCTACTCTATTACTTCGAAAAGACAGCTTGGCTGTGTTCTTGAGCAAGAGTCTACCAAACTCGGGAAGACCTTGTCGAGGGGTCGATCCGGACTGTGCGCCGCGCGTAGTGACGAGTCGGCGGTCAACGGCTGTTATTGGAAATGCTTTCTCAACAGCTTCTCGAGATCGGACTGATGGCGTTGTTCTTCCTTGATGATCTGGTCAAGATACTTTCGCTGGTCGCGGGGAACGTAGGAGCGTATCTGGCCGTAGAGTAGCGCGAGACTCTCTTCGGCACGTATGGCCAACTCGAGCGCTTTGCGTTCGTCGACGTTGTGACCGGTCCTTTCCGCGAGTTCTTCGCTGACAAAGACCCGCTCCGACATGAGACGGGCCAACTCGGGCGGTAAAGGCTCTCCGGCCGACACATCCTCGGACTTGCCGCTCGCGCGGGCATGTTCGGCATAGCGCAAGAACCGGTCGCGATGACGTATCTCGGCCTTCACCATCATCCTTGCAAGTTTGCGAACCCATTCCGACTGGGCCCCTTTAAGCAGTCCCTGATAGAATTCTAGCCCGTCCGCTTCCAACTCCGCACAACGTTCCAACACTTGAGCGGCGGAAATCGGCGTCTCGAATGTGCCGAACTCTTCGGTTCCACGTGTCCGTTTCATTATCAGACGATCCTCCTGTTATGTGTGTCACCCACGACAACATCATTTCGTCGCAGCGCCTTCCCCATCATCCGTTCGCTCTCGCCATCGTTAGTGAACGTCTCTTATACAATGTACCATATTTCGTCAGGTGTCTTTCGTGTCCCCTACATCTCGCAAATCACGACCAGACTCTTGGAACGGCTTTCGAACGCCTCGAAGCTTGATTTCGGTTCCGGGATATGGTAATCTGGAGACGTAGTGGTGTGCCTTGTGGCGGGTTTCCTGGTACCGAAAACAAGAGTCGAGAGTGAGTATTGCTTCGGCGGTGAAGAATGTTTGATACGCTGTCTGACAAATTGCAGCAGGTGTTCAAGAACATCAGCGGGCGCGGCAAGCTGACCGAGAAAAACATGCGCGAAGGTCTGCGTGAGATCCGCATGGCGTTGCTCGAAGCGGACGTAAACTATAAGGTTGTCAAGGACTTCGTCGCGGCGGTGGAGCAGAAGGCCGTTGGCCAGCGTGTCATCGAAAGCGTCTCACCCGCCCAGCAGATAGTGAAGATAGTGCATGACGAGCTGGTCGAGCTTATGGGCGAGAAGAACGCCGCCCTTGAGACGGCCACTTCGCCCCCCAGCATAGTGATGATGGTGGGCCTGCAGGGCTCCGGTAAGACCACAGGTGCGGGCAAGCTCTCGAAAAAGTTGCGATCGAAAGGGCACAACCCGTTGCTCGTGGCCGCCGACGTGTATCGCCCGGCCGCGGTGAAGCAGCTTGAGATTGTTGCTTCGGACGCCGGGGTACCGTGCTTCTCGATGGGTGACGGGATCGACCCCGTTACAATATGCAAGGCGGCAATGAGAGAAAGCCGCGCGCATGGCCACGATTTCGTGATAATGGATACGGCCGGCCGGCTCCACATTGACACCGAGCTGATGGCCGAACTGCGACATATCAAGCAGGCGGTCAAGGCACACGAAATACTGTTTGTCGCCGACGCCATGACCGGCCAGGACGCCGTCAACGCTGCAAAACGGTTTCACGAAGAGCTCGGCCTGACCGGCGTGATGCTGACAAAGCTCGACGGGGACGCCCGTGGCGGTGCTGCCATCTCGGTCAGGAAGGTTGCCGGGTGCCCGATAAAGTTTGTCGGGACCGGCGAGAAGCTCGACGCGCTCGAACCGTTCCATCCGGAACGGATGGCGTCGCGAATACTGGGCATGGGCGACGTGGTAACCCTGGTCGAGCGCGCCCAGCAGACTATAGACGAGAAGCAGGCGGAGAAGTGGGAGAAGAAGCTCCGCAAACAGCAGTTTACCTTTGAGGATTTCAAAGAGCAGCTAGGAAACTTGAAGAAGATGGGTCCGCTCGAGGACGTCCTTGCCATGGTACCCGGTATGGGCCAACTGAAGAACATGGGGGCGTCTGAAGAAGAGTTTGTCAAGGTTGAGGCCATCATCAACTCGATGACTCTCGAGGAGCGGCGGAAGCCTCACATCATTAACGGAAGTCGTAGACGCAGGATAGCCAGCGGAAGCGGTACGTCCGTCCAGGAGGTCAACCGGCTCATCAAACAGTTTGGACAGGTCAAGAAGATGATGAAAGGGCTGGCTAAACCCGGCAAGATGAAGCAGATGGCGCAGATGATGCGCTGACCGCGTACTCGCTGCAAAGGAGGAAAGGAATGGCAGTAAGCATTAGGCTGAAACGAGTGGGACGGAAGAACGCGCCCTACTACAGAGTTGTTGTTGTCGATTCGCGCAAACCGAGAGACGGCAAGTGTATCGAGCAACTGGGTATCTACCAGCCGTTGTCGGCACCCGCCAACGTGAAGATCGACGAGGAGCGAGCGCTTGAATGGTTGCGTCGCGGTGCCGTGCCGTCAAAGACCGTGAAAGACCTGTTGTCGCAGAAAGGCATTCTGAGCAAGCACGCGGCAAAACCGTGATACGGGAAACCAACGCCTTTGCGCCTGCTCGGCGATCTCGGGCCCGTTGAAGGTTGGCTCGAGACGAGCTGTTGCGACCGAATGCTAATCGGAGGTTATTGCAATGAGGGAACTCATAGAGTATGTTGCCCGGTTCCTGGTGGACAATCCGGACGAAGTCGACGTAAGGCTGGTTGAAGGTGAGAAGGTGCGCGTTCTGGAGTTGCGCGTCCACCGGGATGACATGGGGAAGGTAATCGGCAAGAACGGCAGGACTGCCAAAGCGATGAGAACGCTGCTAAGCGCGGCCGCGACAAAAGCCAATACCCGGGCGGTTCTGGAGATTGTGGAATAAATGGGCAGAATAGAGGCCTTAGCGTCGTGACCGGGAAGAATCAAGCAGAGACTATCTCGTGCGGGGAAGGGTGTGCTTCCAGCGACGTGCTGATCGGAACAGTCCGGTCGGTGAACTTCGTCGCCCGGAAAGTGCGGATCCGACCGTCTTCCCGCCAGCCGGAACGGTTCCTGGGAATGACGGCGCTGCGGATTCGCCCGCGCGGCACCCGCGAAGAGATGGTGCTCCCGGTCGAGCATGCCGCGGTTGCAGGTGCCAACGCGGTCGTGACGGTTCCGGAGACCGTCGAAAACGAAACGCTGGCCAAGCTTAAGGGCGGCGAGATCGTGGTAGCCGAAGAGGAACGAATGGAACTTGAACAGGGCCAGTATTTCGTTTCCGATCTCATCGGTTTGCAGGTCAGGGACGAGTGCGGTGACCCTATCGGAACAGTCACGGACGTTCTGGAGACAAAGGCGCATGACATATACCAGATCGAGTGCCGTGACGGTGCGGAGGCGCTCGTTGCTGCGGTCGAAGCTGCCATAGTGGATATTGACATGGTAAGCGGTAGCATAACCGTCGCGAAAGAAGCCATAGTGCGGGCGAACAATGCGAATTGATGTTCTGACACTGTTTCCGGAGTTGTTTCACGGTCCGCTTGGATGTAGCCTCTTGAAGAAGGCCCGGGAGCGTGGGCTGTTGACCGTCTCCCTGGTGGATATCAGGGATTCCGCATACGACAAACACAGAACAGCGGACGATGAACCGTACGGCGGCGGGCCGGGAATGGTGCTCAAGGCCGAACCCATATATCTCGCGGTCGAGAGCCTTCGCGATGTCAACTCGCTCGAGAAGATCATTCTCATGTCGCCGCAAGGCCGTCTGTTAACTCATGATGTCGTGAAGGAGTTGTCAACGTTCGAGGATATGGTCGTCATCTGCGGGCGCTACGAGGAAGTTGACGAGCGAGTGCGCAGTGGGCTCATAACCGACGAGATATCCATCGGAGACTATGTGTTGAGCGGGGGGGAACTGCCCGCGCTCGTGCTTATTGAAAGCGTGAGCAGGCTGATCCCCGGTGTTGTGGGCGACGAGGAATCCGTGAAAACGGACTCGTTTTACGGTGGGCTGCTCGGGTACCCTCAGTACACACGGCCCCGGGAGTTTCGCGGCATGAGAGTCCCGGACATACTGGTTTCGGGCAATCATGAACTCATAAAGAGATGGCGGCTCAAGGAATCGCTCCGGAGGACGATGGAGAAAAGACCCGGTCTGCTCAAGAGAGCGAGAACCGACGAGCTGCAAAAGGATCTGTTGGCGGAGATAGCCGCTGAGGGGTAAACCCCGGCATAACCGAAGGGAATGGAGATGGAACTGCTCAAAGAAATCGAGGCACAACACACCAAAGAGAAGATCCCGGAATTCAAACCCGGAGACACCGTGCGTGTTCACCTGAAGGTTGTCGAAGGCACGCGCGAACGCATCCAGATTTTCGAAGGCACGGTGACTCGCCGCAAGGGAAGCGGGCCGAACGAAATGGTTACGGTACGAAGGGTTGCTTTTGGCGAGGGAGTCGAACGGATCTTCCCAGTCAGTTCGCCGAAGGTCGCCAAGGTTGAGGTCGTCGCCGAAAGCAAGGTGGGCCGGGCCAATCTGAATTATCTGCGCAAACGAGTGGGCAAGGCCGCCAAAGTCAAGACAAAGAGACGTACATGATCCAACGGGTCCGGGATGTTATGGATGATACCCGGCGCAAACGGCCAACCATAGCCGAACTGCGCGAACAAGCCCGAACATGTGGCCGCCCATATCCTGAGGATTTCATCAACCTGCTCGCCTCGGACGAGAGACAGGGTGCGCAAGCGCTTTGCAAACAACTCAAGGCAAGACAGCTTGCTCTTGACCGAGAGAAGGCTCGTATTGAGGCCATGAAACGTGTCGAGAGGGGCCTAAACGCGAAGGGTTACCGGCTTGTGGCTGGCGTGGACGAGGCGGGTCGTGGACCGTTGGCGGGACCGATTGTCGCGGCAGCTGTCATCCTGAGCCCGGAAACCTGGATAAGCGGTCTGGACGACTCGAAGGTTCTCTCGGAGAAGAAACGGCTGAACCTGTTTCCTCAGATCTACGAGCAGGCGATAGATGTCGGCGTAGGTGTGGTGGATGCGGCGGAGATCGATAGAGACGGCATCCAGTCAGCAAACTTCCGTGTAATGCGGCTCGCACTTGGCGATCTTGATACCCGTCCCGATGGCGCTATCATTGACGGGTTTGACGTGCCCGGTCTCGACGTGTACCAGAAATCAATTATCGACGCGGACCGCAAGTGTTTGTGTGTCGCGGCTGCATCTGTCGTCGCAAAGGTAACCCGCGACGAGATGATGCGCAACTGGCACACCCTGCATCCTCAATACGGCTTTGCAAAACACAAAGGCTACGGCACGCGCGAACATATAAAAGCGATTGCACGGTTCGGATTGTGCGAGATTCATCGACGAAGCTTCTTGAGAAGCCACAAGCGTCGATCGTCACGGCCCGTCGCAAGGTCCCCCGTTTGAACAGGACGAAGCCTGAAGTGAAATCGTGGTATCGTTGTGGAAGATTCGGAGGGGGTCGGTCAGTCTGCCGGTTACCCTCGACACGCGTTTTTCGTGCCGGCATTCAGCACGTGGCCCTGGCAGTGTGTCTCGCGACGGTGGCAGGATGCGCACGACTTACCGCAAGGGCCAATCCAGAGGCAGGATTCGAGCCCGTCGTTAGCGACCAGGCGAAGGCATATGCTCACTACTGTGACGGTGTGCTCAATATGCGTGCGGAGCAACGTCTGGCGGCTATCCAAAGGCGTCTCCTTGTTAGGAACAACAAGGTTAAACCGTCGCCTGTGATAGAACTGCTGATGGCTTGCGCCCGAGCACGGGCTCGTGACGCTTTCAGGAACGTGACGGAACTCGATCCGGATGCTTTCAGACCATATGTGATGTTGGGCGAGCTGTCTATCCGGACGGGAGATTTCGAGGGTGCGCTTGATGCATATCGACACGCTGTCGAACTGGTCCCGGACGCGTTCCCCTCTTTGATGGTGATCGGACAGCTTTCGTTGAAAATGGGCGATACTGATGGAGCAATGAAGGCCTTCCGGAGAGCCATAGAGGTTGCCCCCGACAGTGTTGCAGCCCGACTCGAACTCGTCAAAACTCTCGAGAGCGCCAACGATCTCGTTGAATCCATAAAGATATACGAGAAGCTTGTCGAGTTGCGACCGGAGAACCCATTGCTGCATCATCAGCTCGGCGTGGCTTACCTGCGGATTGACCGTCTCGATGAGGCGCGGGAGGCGCTGGAGAGATCCATCGAAAAGGTTCCTGATTACCTTGACGCGTGGTTCGCGCTCGGGATCATCTATCAAGAGAAAGAGGAGTTCGAGAAGTCCGCCGAGCATTTTGAACGGGTTGTGACCGGGCGGCCAGGTGACGCATCGGTGCGGCGGGCGCTTGGCGCAGTCTACGCGCGGCTCCTCAGATGGGACGAAGCGGAGACACAATTCAAGAAACTGGCCGGCCTGCCCGGAAAGGGGCAAGCCGGTAACCGCGACTTGGCCTTTCTGTACGTGCTCTCAGATCGTCTTGACGAAGCAGAGGCCGTTGCAGGAAGGCTGTTGGCCCAGGGATCCGATAGTGCCGTAGATGTGGCGATTCTCGGGTTGTGCCTCGTCGCCAAGGGAGAAACCCAGACTGGCTTAGACAGGCTCGGTGAAATACGAAGTGAACGCATTGCTGACTCTCGCAGTGGTGACCAAAACATCGAAGATACCTCCGGGGCAATTGACAACATCCACACATATGTACTCGACGACCAAGCGCTGGACGACCTGGTGGACAGACTCGCATTTTTCGGCAAAGAAGAGATCAGCAGAAAACTTGCCGCTCTTTTCGAAGAGGCCGAACGTGAAGGCCTAACAGGTGCTCCCATCCACAACATTCACGGTAAGTGTCTGGAGATCGCAGGTGAATATGATACCGCAGCGAAATTGTACAAAAAGGCGGTAGTCGTTGAGCCCGACAACAAGCTGGCTTATTTTTCACTCGGCGCGTTGTATGAGGAGATGGAACGCTACGAGGATGCGGCCCAACAGCTTGAACGGGCACTGGAGCTTGACCCGAACGACCCGACAACCTGCAATTATCTCGGGTACTTGTGGGCCGAACAGAACATGAGACTCGACGAAGCCGAGAAACTCATCAAGAGGGCACTTGCGAATGACCCTGAAAACGGATTCTACCTCGATAGCCTCGGATGGGTTTACTACAAACAGGGACGATTTGAGGACGCATTGAGATATCTGCGTGACGCACTATTCAATCTCGACCAGGATGATGCGGTCGTAAGAGACCACATTGGCGATACTTACTTTCAGCTTGGGGATGTCGAGAAGGCCATGGTCGAGTGGAAGAAAGCCCTCGTGCTCGACCCCGACGTCAAAGGCGTGAGTGAAAAACTGGCTGAACAAGAAACGCCGTAACCTTCCCACCCTATTCTTAAGCAATTGTCCCCGTGTAACTTAAGAAATATCACCACAAAATCCGCGAATTATGATATAATATAACCTAACAATGGGGCGGTCATGGCTTGTCGACCGACAGAGGCTCCCAAGCAGTCGAGCAGAGCGGCGGGTAGAGTTACCGCACGTTGTAAGCCATAGGTCAGGCTGGGGTTACGTCAAGAAGGCCATTCTTAACGTAACGCGTCCACCACCCCTGTGAAGACGCACGCGAACTGGCGGAGAGACGCTGATATGAGTAGTTGCAGGGTTTCGGGTACCTTAAAGTTGCAAGTTGTTATCGCACTTGATTGGAGGCGATGATGACCACCAGTACAGTGAGAACATACGCCTTTCCGACGAGAGTGCAGTTCGGGTTCGGGGCTGCGAAAGGCGTTGCGGACTGTGTTTCGGATTTTCGAATACGCGCGGCACTGCTCTTGGCTGATCAAGGAGTTACCCGGGCTGGCCTAACCGACAGGGTCGCCCGCGCTGTGCGGTCTGCGGGCGTTCAGGTCACGGTCTTCGACAAGATCCATCCTCCGGGGCCTACCGACAACGTCGTCAGCGAGGCTTACGACATATATCGCAGGAAACGGTGCCAGGTCACTATTGCCATGGGCGGCGGCAGTGTAATGGATACCGCAAAGGCGGTTCGGCTGCTGGCGACACACGGCGGAGACATCAGGGATTATAACCTCGCACTGCGCTCGAGGGCGAAAATCACCCCTATAATGCCGAGGCTTATTTGCATACCCACGACGGCCGGGACAGGCAGCGAAGTCTCTGCTTTTCTCTTTGTAACAGACACGACACGCAACGTCAAGATAGCCGTGGCAAGCAACTACCTCATCCCAACCGTTGCCTTGGTAGATCCGGGCATGACATTCTCGCTGTCGCCAATCTTCACCGCTGCAACGGGGATGGAGGCGCTCGCCCACTCTGTGGAGATCTGTCTGAACGGGGGCGACAACCCGCTTGCAGACGGTTTTGCGCTCACCTCCGTTCGCCTCGTTGCGGCCAACCTGAAAACAGCGGTCAAGAACGGTCGCCACAAGGAGGCGCGCAAAGAGATGTCGATGGCAGCCATGATGAGCGGCATGGCGCTGACCCAGAAAGGCGTAGGGCTCATACATTCGCTTGCCAACACTCTTTCAGCGCAGTGCGGTATCCCCAGCGGCGTGGCGATGGCGGTGATGCTGCCTCACGTGGTGAGGCTCCACGCCCCCAAATGTCCGAAACGTATTGCCGAGATAGGCAGTGTTATGGGCGTCCCCACCGAAGAGATGACCGCGCGAGAGGGGGCTGCCAGCACCATCGAGACGATCGAGCGGTTGATCAGAAGGGTGAAGCTCCCTCTGAACCTCGAGGCGCTGGGTGTAGAGAAGAAGCGTTTGGAATCGCTCAGCCAAGCGGCGCTGGCGGACATGGTCTCGATGGGTTCCGCCCGCGAGTGGAGCGAACGGAGCATACTCAGGCTTTATCAGGCCGCGTTCAAGTAATCGCAGGGCAGTTGTCCCACCAAGCGAAGACAAGGGAGTGCTCCGTGTTGTGTCGCGTGGACCGAATGACGGTACGGAAGGGAAGGACAAAAAGATGACGGCGCACAGGAAATTGTCGGTCTTGGCTGTTGGCGTGGGCTGCTTTGCACTTGCGGTGACGATGTCGATCATTCAACCGTTGAGAGACACATCGGCTCAGGAACAACGGGAACCCGGTTTTCTCTACAGCGAATTGGCCACCCTCAATTTCAGGGGCGACATCGCCATCACGGTGCCCAATGCTGACGCGCCAATTACGTACGATAATGCCGCTCTCGGGGTATACGACGGTTTCGTCGTTGTGTGGACATCCACGGGCAAGGTGGAACTCTACCCGTTCAGTAACATAGCGACCAACGTAACCATTGCGGCAGGGAACGTTGCAGTACCGGTCGAGGGCGATGCGGAGTAGTCCTTGAACCGGTTTGCATGTCCCGCTTGTCCGCCGCCTGGAGAAGTCGGACAGACGTCCCAAAGCGAGGTCCGGAAGTAATAGACCACTTTACACCTCACGGAAAAAGGGGTACAATTGGGGTGGAGTGATTTGGACAAAGGTAGAGAGACGCGTCGTCGGGAATCACAGGGAGTCCGAGGCTGGCGGGAGGTGATGGTGGACAGAAACCCCGGGAACACACCAGGAACTCGTCGACTATTGTGGGCTGCATGCGCTGTGTTGACGGTGGCTGTCTTGACGTGGGCGTACGTTGCCGGCGCACAGGCGAGGGGTAAGCCCGGTTCGGTGCCAACCTTCGGGCCGAATAGATGGAAAACACGTACGGCACAGTCTCGCCTCGAGCAGTTAGACCAGCGGATCGAGGAACTCACCCAGAAGGTTGCGCAACTCGAAGCGAAGGTCGCTGAGCGGCTCAAGGATAACGAGGATCTTCTATACAGGCTAATGAGAAAGCGCGGCCAGGATGTCGGTGGGCTTCGGCCTACGATGTCCGAGCGGCCGGGGATTCTGACAGGCATAAGAGACGGCGAACTCTACGAACCAACTATCATCATCTGGAACCTAGCAGGCGGCCCGCTGGCCGGCTCGAAGCCGGTTGTGACGGTGAAAAGCGGTTTCCCGGTGAGGTTGTACCGCAGTGACCGGGTGGGCGACCAGGAGTGGTACCAGGTGTACACGTATCACGAAACGCCGGTGTCCTACGGATGGGTATTGCCGACATTGTTTAGGGACTCGTTTTGAATGGTCCTGGCAGAGGAGTGCTTGTGCCGACTATGATTACCTCCGGGAAGAAGTGCCGGTGTGCTCTACGCCTTCGGTGTTGTATCCCTCAGAGCGTGATGAGGCCCCGACGTGAGCGATAGGGACGAAACAAAACTGTGCCCGTTTTGTCGACAGGTAGTGCCGTACCTGGCGGCCAAGTGCCGGTTCTGCGGCGAGATGATTGGCGTCCCCCTGCACCACCAGGAACGCCACCTTACGGAAAGCGATCTGGGAGGTATGCCCGAGAGCCAGGTGCACTATAGTGGTCGATTTGTCCAGGCGTACGAGGAGCTCAAACACCACCAGGCTGAAACGGAACAAACCAAGAAACGGAAACGACACAAGCTAACAGTACCCGGCGCGGACAAGTTCATCCTGTGCGTCGTGGTGGCCGGGCTGGTGGTGGTGTCTGTGTTCTCGGTGAGAGCGTTGCTGCGATTCCAGAGCAGGGTCAGGGACGGTGTGGAGGCTCAGGAAGTGCGTCGTATCCTTGGAGAAGCCGAGGCGGCCCTCGAAAAGGGCGACTATGTGACTGCGATACAGGCGGCCCACCAAGCAGTCGCTGTCATGCCGGACAGCCATACGAGCAAAGACGTGCTCTTGCGAATCCGCGTGTCCGCGCTCGCCGAGGGACAACGCAGGTATGATGAGCAGGATTTCGCAGGATGTGCACGGTTCTGTAAGATGATCCTCCAGGTTGACCCGGGTGACGAGCAGTTGAGCACGTTGTTGCGTATTTGCGAGGAGGATGCCCCGAGATACTCTATCGTGCTCAACGATATTAGCCGATCACCAACGAAAGGGCTTCGCGCAACCTTCAGACGGCGGGGCGGCCCCCTGGAGTTTGCCTCCGAGGGCGAGCAGCTTGGACAGCTGGGGTTTACCGTGCTGGAGATCGACGAACCGGCCGGCCGGGTGAAGATGAGGGACGATAAGCGCGGCAGAACTGTTGTCGCAACCGTTCAGAGACAGGGCGCCACCGGCAGAATGCTGACAAAACAGGGTCTGGAGATTATTGACGAGTAGACGCTGTCGTTTCTGCAACACATGCCCGTGTCCCAAGTTGACACTATGAAGATATCGTCTGCCATTCCAGTTGTAGGATTTGCGGTGTGTCTCGTGCTCGCTGGCGGGTGCGACGAGATCAAGTCTATTGACCGCAAAATGCAACGCAACAAGGAGTCGCCTGAGCTTTCAGGCGGGCAGTCTGGGCGCACCGGCGACCTCCGGGACGGCGGAACAGAAGCTGCGAGTGAGCTCGAAGCTGCAATAGCAGAGAAGGAACGCCAGATCGACGAGCTGGAAACGAGAGTGTCCGAACTGGCGACCAAGTTGCAGGATCTGATAGCCGCAAACAGGAAGGTTATCGCGGAGTTCCAGCAAATGGAGCACGAAACAATGAGGACCGACGAGGCGGTATCAATCTCGAGAAAGGCTATGCTCAGCGGCGTGCGGCCGGGACAGACAGACATTGCGGAGGTGTATGTCTGGGACAAACCCGGCGGGTTTGCGGCTAACGCCACTATCCTCTCGAAGGTGGCGAGCGGTCATCGGGTTCTGGTGCTTGAGCAGAGCGGGAGGGGTCCTCGGACATGGTACCGGGTCGTGTCGGAGGGCGGGGAAGGTTTTCACGCGGGTTGGGTCCCGGGCGGCATGGTCGTTTTTACACAGTGAGAGAGAACAGTATGAAGGACAATGTTTTTGTGAGGTCGCAACTGACCGACATGCTCCGGACGGCGGCTCGTTGCTTTCCCCGAGGCCCGTTACTTCCTGCGCTCGTCGTTGCTCTTTCGTGTGTACTGACACTTGGAGCGGGATGCGCTGGCAGCAGGCCGCTCCGGACGGTAGAAAAAGAGGCCCGTGCTCCAGAGGACCCACAAAGAGCCAGGGAACGAGCAGAGCGCATGTTGCGCGACATTGTGGATGTGCGAATACAATACGCCGACGAACACCAGGGCGAACTCGCCCGCGAGATACGCTTCGCACGGCCATACTACTACAAGGAATACGACCAATACCTCACCAAGTCGGGTGAATATAGAGTAAACCTGTCGGAGCTCGACTCGACTTTCACGCCCATCGAGGCCATGGTCATCTTGAGAAAGGCCAGATTCAAGACACGGTATAACACGTCGCGCGCGGCGTGTGCTGAGGATGAGCGTTTTGTGAGAGACATTGGCGAGGAGCGGCTCAAGTACGTCTACTCCAATGGCCGATGGACCTTGAAACACACCTATTTCGAAACCTTCGAAACCGCTGTCGAAACAGACGGCAAGTGGGTTGATGCGGATCAGGACATAGAAAGGTTCGCTGACGAAGAATCGCCTTCGGTGCTAAGGCGGGTGCTGGGGTTCTTCGGTATCTGAGCCGAGATACTTCACCGGCGCACTCCCGTCCGGGCATGTGTCGCGTGGGACTCGATAGAAAGGGAGCAATGAGAGTAAAATCCACCATACCGTGTCGCATAAACATACTTGGCAACCCGTCGGACGCCAACGAAGGAGAACACCAAACCATTTCGGCTGCGGTGAGACCCTTGGCGGGCGCGTTCTTGACTCCGGCACCCAAGCTGACCCTCGAAGTCCTGCAACGTACAAAAGGAGGCGCGGGATTCACTGCTGTCCAGTCGGTACAATACATGGGCAGACTGCGCTATGACGGCAAGTTCGATCTTATCAAGGCGGCGATAAACATCCTTGCCAAGTACAGCGAGGAGTTCAAGGAGAAACTTGGCCGGCGCAAAGTGAAGATCGCCACATGGACCGATGTGCCTCGACAGAGCGGGCTTGGGGGCTCGTCGTCTTTAATCCTCGTGACGTTGGGAAGCCTGCGAGCGTTCTACCGGCTCGACCCCTTCGTCCATAACGACTACTTTCTGGCGGAGATGACCCAAAGAGCGGAGGCGAATGAGCTGGGCATAACGTGCGGGTATGCCGACAGATATGTCCCGATTTTCGGCGACATAGCGTACATCGACTATCGAGGCAAGCTGTTCCAGAAGGAGTTTAAAGCTGAACCTTACGCCACCTACGAGAAACTGGGCTCGTTTGTCAACGAACTCCCGCTTGTGATATTCACTACGGGCATCGAGCACGATTCCGGCGATGTCCACGGCCCCATGCGGGCCCGCTATCTCAAGGAGTATAGAAGTTACGTAAGGCACGGCGGGAGAAAACCCCCCTTGGTCAACATAATGGAGAAGATAGGTGATACGGCGTGGCGCGGCAAACAGGCGCTGCTCGAGGCCGATTGGGTAACCTTCGGCACGTTGATGAACGAGAACCACCGTCTTGCGGACAGAATGATGAGGTACTGTGGATTCACTGAAGGTGCAGGCGCCGAGAACAACTTCATCATACGAACGGCCCTGTCCAAAGGGGCTCTGGCCGCCAAGCTGACCGGTGCAGGCGGTGGTGGTTCCGTATTCGCGTTGACGGAGCCGGGCGGGGAGGCCGAGATGATCAGCGTCCTGAAACGGGCGGCCAGGGAACGCGGGCTTGCCAACAGCAGCGTGAGAAAATGCCGTATCGTGCGCGGGGGGTTGCGCGTCGAGACCAGCTAGCGACGCTGCCGGCGCGCCGATTGAGAGATGGCAGAACTTGACTCCGCCCTGATTGATTGTGTCGTTTTGGCCGCAGGACGCGGCAAACGCCTGCGACCTATTAGCGATACGGTATCGAAAGCCATGACGCCCATACTCGGGCGTGCGCTAATAGAGCGCGTGATCCAGGCGCTGGCGGCAGCGGGACTCCGCAAGTTCACTATCGTGGCGAGTCCCGACGATGAGAGCCTGACCGAGTTCATTGGCAATGAACTCAACGATTCTAGCTACACGCGGGTGGTGTTCCAGGACAGACGGCTTGGGACGGCCCACGCTCTGAAGATCTGCCGGGCGGAGATCGAGTCCGACAACCTCGTCGTGACCGCGTGCGACAGCCTGTTTGCGACCGAACATATTCGTCACCTGCTGGACGTCCACAGAGAGAACGGGAATGATGCCACACTGACCTTGAAGCCGTCCACGCCCGAGCAGATCGCACGAACTTCTTCGGTCGAATTGGACGGGTCGCGGATCGTCCGAATAGTCGAGAAGCCGGCCCCAGGAGAAGCCCCATCGAATATGGCGTGCATACAGCTCTATGTCTTTGGCAGAGTTATCTTCGAGTACCTCGACCGCGTGGCGCCGTCGGTACGAGGAGAGTATGAGCTGCCGGATGCGTTCCAGATGATGATGGACGATGGGTTGCGGTTCGAGGGTGTTAAAACCGATTGGCGGATGGATATCACCTGCCCGCGGGATATCGTGCTCATGACCCAATACTTCATGGATAACGGCGAGACAGCCCACAGCGACAATCCTTTGCAGATCGGCCCCGGGACGGAGATAATCGAGCCTGTGGTGTACGAGGATGATTCGGCGGTCGGCGCAGACTGTGTCGTCGGTCCCTATGTATACCTTGGGGAAGGGGCGCGCATCGGATCAAATGTGCAGATTAGCAACTCTGTGCTGATGGCGGGGGCTTCGCTTGCCGACGGTGTTGAGATGAGTTACGACGTCATCGTGTGAGAGCGCATGCGACCTTCCGATAACACCGAGCCGGGCTACGTTTCGTTATTCGAGTCCGGTGAACTTGCCCGCAGAGCAGAGGTGCTTCAGACATCCCTGGCGGAATGCACCCTTTGCCCGCGCCGGTGTGGCGCCAACCGGAGTTCAGGCGAAACAGGCGTGTGCGGGGCCGGCGAGGAGCTTGTGGTTGCCGCTGCGTGCCCGCACCACGGCGAAGAACCTCCCATCTCCGCAACTCTCGGTTCGGGAACGATCTTCTTCGCTTTCTGCCCGGTCAGATGCGTCTACTGCCAGAATTACCGGATAAGCCATGACGGTGTCGGCACAACATGTTCCGAGGAACGGCTTGCAGATCGTATGCTCGATTTGCAGGCAAACGGGTGCCACAACATAAACCTGGTGACCGCAACTCAGTTTCTCCCGCAGATTATGAGCGCGCTCGCGTCCGCCGTTCCGCGTGGGCTAAGGATACCTATCGTATACAACACAGGAGGATACGAGCGGGTCGAGACGATACGGATGCTCGAGGGTCTCGTGGACATCTACTTGCCCGATGTCAAGTTTGCCACTGATCCGGCCGCGGCCAAGCTGACAGTTACACCCGACTACGCTTCGTTCTGTTGGCCTGCAGTGCACGAAATGTATCGTCAAACAGGTCCTCTCGAGATCGATGACTCGGGCGTCGCGCACCGGGGCACCATTGTCCGCCATCTCGTGCTGCCCGGGGGCTTCTCTGAGACCGCAGAAGTCTTGCGTCGGCTCAAACGTGAGATCGGCACGGACGTCCATCTCAGCCTCATGGGGCAGTACCTGCCACGGCACCGTGCAATCGGTCATCCGGCGGTAGGTCGGAAGCTGCTTCGCTCCGAGTATGAGACCGTTGTCGACGAGATGCACGATCTGGGATTCTTCAATGGCTGGTGCCAGGACGTCGATTCGCTCGACGGCGGTTTTGTCCCGGATTTCGACAGCCCGACATCGGTCTTTCGTGCCAATCGGGTGATATGAGCGCCAAACCCGAATCCGGAATGACCGGTTCGCCCGTGTCTGTGAAGACTCTGCAGTCGATTTTGCTTGCTGATGCGTTCGGCTTGGTGTAGAATAGTAGGCCAAACCACCGATTCAACTGACAAGGTGAGGGAAGGATTGGCCGCACACAAACAACAAACAAAGAGAACACAAAGGGTGGCCGGAGACCGTAGTAATCCGGCCGGCGGGCGCCGAATCGTCAGAATAGTCCTGTCGTCCATAGTTGTTCTGTCCCTGCTCTTCGTTTCGATACCGCTCAGCATACAGGGATACCTTGCCGAGGTTCATCTGAAACAAGGCGTCACCAACCTGGCTGCAAAGAGATACACGGTCGCCGAAAAGGCGTTTGGTCTTGCGGCGAAACGGAAACCCTATAGCTGGCGACCACATTACCACCTGGGGATGGCGAGATCGGCCGCCGGCAACTTCGATGAGGCCGTCGACGCATACCGCGAAACCTTGCGGTTAAACCCCAACTACGCGGCGGCCTTGACGGATCTGGGGGTTGCGCTCGTCCAGCGGGGGAGCCGAGACAAGTCAACGGCGAGCTTCAAGGAGGCGAAAGAGTGCCTGAAGAGCTCGCTCAACCTGGCACCGGAGCATCCGAAATCGCTCTACTTCATGGCTGTATGTGAGAGCAGGCTGGGGGAATGGGAGGAAGCGCTTGGGCATTTCGAGGCCGCGTTGACGGAGGGTTATGAATCCAAGGCCAACCTATACCAGAACCTTGCGGTTGTTTACAGCAAGCTTGGCAACAGGGAAGAGGCCCTCGAGCATTTCAACGAGGCGTTGCTCGAGAGTCCCGAAGATCCCGCCGTCAACTATCAGGCGGGTGTCTTCCTTAATCAGATCGGCATGTACGACGACGCTCGCAAGAGCCTGCTCAACGCGGCCCGCGCTATATCGACCGACAAAACGAATCCCGATATTGGTCTGCTCCGGTCGGTGCTCGAGGGGCTTATCGTCGTTAGCCTCGACGGCTTGAATGACCCAGCTACGGCCTCAGTTTACTTGTGGCAGTACACAACCTACGCAGGGAAATCGCCGCAAGCGGTAGCACTCGTCGACAGATTCGTCGCAGCTGTCTCGACGGAGCAGTTTGCCCGTAACCACCCTCGAGGACTTCCGAGGATCAACTACTACGTGGCGAGTGCGTTGTTGAATGTCGGTCGCGCTGACGATGCTATCGAGCGGATCAAGAAGCGCTTGGCTACGGTCTCGGATCCGACGCTTTCCGTGGCCACGCAGGTGCTCCTGGCGCGATGCTACCTTGCGCTTAACGATACCGAGACGACGTTGTCAGTACTGAAGAAAGTGGAAGCAAGCCATCCGGGCGATTACGAGCTGTGGCGAACGTATGGAGAGACTTTCTTGCAGGCGGGACGTGTTGAAGAAGCCGTTGCGGCCTTTCGAAAAGCTGTCAGCTTGAACCCGGACGACGAGAAGAGCAAAACGTACCTGAAGAAACTTGTGTCCAACTGAAACAATGGCAAAAAAGAAGAAAAGCAGGCAGACAAACACTGCGGCCCGTCAAGCCGCACCCCAACCTACGGAGAGTGATGTGGGGCGAGTTGTTGCTGTGCGCCGCCAGCTTGAGCAAGCTGCATTCGCCCTGTTGACCGCCGCGATGCTCATAGTGCCGCTTGTGTTCAGCACGGCCACGCTCGAAGCATCTTCCCACATAAAAACCTTGGTCATCGCGCTGGCAATGTTCGCCGTCTTCTCCTTATGGCTGTTCGCAAATGCAGTGGAGAACCGGTTTAGTCTGCGCAAACCGCGGCTTAACATTCCTGTGGCGGCCTATTTGTTCGTTTGCGTTGCGGCATCAATCGCAGCGTTTAACCGGCCCAACTCGTTGAGCCTTCTGCACAACCTTCTCTGGTGCATGGCAGTCTACGTTGTTGTTGCCAACAGCGACTATCGCGACGACGCGTTCCTGGCTGTTGCAGTAGCAATCACCATCGCCGCATTCCTCGCTGCCGGCTATGGAACACTTCAGCGGTTCAATATGGACTTCGTGCACTGGGAGGCGCCGGATGGCGAGCAAATAGGCACTCCGAGCACGTTCGGCCATCGCAACTTCGCTGCTGAATACATGGTGGCGGCTTTGCCGTTTGTGACGGCGCTGTTCTTCAGGTTGCGTAACAACATCGGAAAGGCGGGGGTTCTCCTCGCCGTGCTTGTAATACTGCTTCAGCTTTTCCTGGCTGGTTCACGCGCGAGCTGGATCGCCGTCTTATCGGCGGCGGCGTTTTGTATCATCGCTATTGCGGTTGCCACGTGGCGCAGCCTCGGCCACGCCCGACGACGTGAGCTCTTTGACGCATTCGGAAAATATTTCCGAGGCTGGGAACTGCGAGTCGTGGCAGGATGTGCGGTCGTCTTCTTCGTCGTCGGGCCGTTCATGCTTCGTTCGGATTTCAGGGATTTCGTGAAGGACGTGCGAACAACGTTTAGTCTGGAACGCGAGTCAAACCTCATACGTCTCGCCACTTGGCAGAGCTCCGCACACCTCGCTCTTGCCCACCCTGTGCTTGGCGTTGGGTTTGGCAACTACGAGGTTTTCTTGCCCGAACACTGGAATCTGGTTGATAAGCAGCGGTTCGCGGAGAAGAACATGCTCTCGGACAAGGCGCACAATGCGTACTTGCAGATTGCCTGTGAGACTGGGTTTCTGGGGCTTGCCGCGTTTACATGGGTGTTGGCGACTGCGTTTGTGGTTGGCCTGAGGCTTGTAACCGGGGGGTTTGCCAGGCAAGCGCACGGCTTCGTCCTGGCGGCTCTTTGCAGCATAGTTGCCGCGCTTGTAAACGGGTTTCTCGCCTTCAACCTGATCAACCCGGCAACACGGATGTTGTTCTGGTTTTCGCTCGGTTGCCTGGGTGCTGCGGAAAGGTGTTACTCGCAAGTCGGTGAACGCAATCGAGGAAATACCACAGCGTGAGTATCACCGTTAACGAGCCAAATTGGACAAGAGGTGACGAAAGATGAAAGTCCTGATAACAGGCGGTGCGGGATTCATAGGCTGCAACACAGCAAAGCGGTTCATGGATGAAGGGCACGAGGTCGTGGTTCTCGACAACCTCTCGCGTCACGGCGCTGACGTGAACCTCGACTGGCTGAAATCCTGCGGCACGCTGACGGTCGTGATTGAAGACATAAAGAACTCTGAGGCGCTGAACGCGACCTTACGGAAGTATAGAGATCTCGACGTGATCATTCACTTGGCAGGTCAGGTCGCGGTGACCACATCCGTACAGAATCCACGCAAGGATTTCGATGACAACGCGCTTGGGACGTTCAATTTGTTGGAGGCTGTGCGATTGAACGGACTCGACCCCGTGTTTATCTTCTCATCGACAAATAAAGTGTATGGTGGCCTGGAACACTTGGATGTAATAGAAGAAAAAAGCAGATACCGATTCAAATCGTTGGAGATGGGAGTTCCCGAGGAAACGCAACTTGATTTCCACTCGCCATACGGATGTTCTAAAGGGGCAGCAGACCAATACGTTCGAGACTACCACCGGATATACGGGCTTCGTAGCGTGGTCTTTCGTCAGTCCTGCATTTACGGGTACCGTCAATTCGGGATCGAGGACCAAGGCTGGGTGGCGTGGTTTACCATCGCAACGTTGCTCGATAGGCCGATCACGATTTACGGCACAGGTAAGCAAGTTCGTGACGTACTTTTCATTGACGACCTTGTCGATGCCTATGGCGCAGCAATTGACAAGATTGACAGCGTTGCAGGCAGTATTTACAATGTAGGAGGAGGGTTGGGTAATGTTATCTCGCTGCGCGAACTCCTCGAACTCCTTGAAAAGATTTCGGGAAAGCCAGGCAGGTACTCGTATACCGAGACAAGACCGGGCGACCAGCCTGTGTTTGTGTGTGACCTCAGGCGCATCGAGGCTGAGTTGGGGTGGCGACCGAGAATAGGTGTGGAAGAAGGTGTGCGCAAGCTCGCAGCATGGGTGGATGCGAATAGGGAGCTTTTCGGGCAGAACGAACCGGTAGACAGATAGGGTGGTGCTTCAAGATGAAGCCTAGCAAAAGCATTTTTGTTGTCTGGTTGTGTTTGATGGTCCTCTTTGTAGGGTTCATTGTCTTCTTCGACTGGTACGGTGAGGTGCTCATGTTGCGTGCGCGGGAAGCTGATCCCGCCAACGCGTACGAGTATGGAATGGAATACCTCGAAAAGGGGCAGTTGAAGAACGCGGCCGAGAAACTTGAGATATCGCTGGAGTTCGCCGGAAAAGATACTGTGCGCTGGCCGGCGTACATGCTGCGCCAGGCAAGGCTGAACCTTGGTGAGATATACTACCAACTCGAAGAGTACGATAAAGCACGACCATACCTCGAAAGACTGCTTTTGACAGACAATGCCCCTGGTTTGAAAGAAGGTGTTCCGCTTTTCCACCTGGCGGAAGTATACCTTAAGCATGGAGAGAAGGAGAAGGCACGACAGACGTTCCGGATGACGACTGAATGGAACTTTGGGCCCGGGTCTGCGGTCGCCTTCTTTAGGCTTGCCGAACTGGCTGCCGATGCCGAGGACTACAACGCGGCTGTTCGGGATATCGATATGGCGGTAACGGTTGACGCCGGAGAGACGCTCGACGCCCAGATGTGGACAAGCGCTGCAAGAATTGCCGCGGATGCCGTCCGCAAGACGACGAAGGAGAACGTTCCTCTCGCACGTGAGATTCTGGGCATAGCTCACTATCGGCTCAACGACTACGCGGCGTGTGCCCAAGACCTGGAAGAGGCGTTGAAAGGGGGCCGCGACACTGTGCGCGTCCACTATTACCTTTGGAAAACGTACGAACAGCTCGGCGCTCATGACAAGGCGCAACGACATCTTTCGGCCGTTCCGAGAGGCAAGGTCACCACTAGAGCGGCAGATATGATCCACACCTTTGGCGAGCCAAGAGGGAGTGCGTGGACGCTGACGCGAAACGGCAGCTTGCGAGCAGAAGTGTTCTTCGCCAGCCGGGTGAGCAAGATCGAGATACTTGCCAAGGGCTACGTTGCCCAGTTCGTTGGCACGAACATGGTGGTCAGACTGGGAGGGCACGAGGTGGGCGAGGTTGAAATCAGAGATCCAGAGTTCAAAACGTATACGTTTGAGCCGTCGGTTTCAACTGAGCGAGGACTTCTTGAGATAATGTTTACGAACAGCTATCGAGACCCGGACACGGGGGAAGCAAGGGGGTTGTATGTTATAAACGCCACGCTCGTGTATCGAGACAATGCAGAGAAAGGCCTTTCAACCTCAGCGCCGCAAGCACGCAAGGCCAGCAAAGACCCATTGAGCATTGCTCTCCATACCGACAAGGGCAGCACCAACCAATATCCCGCTGCATCCCATGCGGCTGACCAGCTTATATCGCCCATTGGGCAAGGTGCGGGTTGTTTCGTCTGCCATACACCTCTCGGAACAGGTGCCGTATCCCTCGTTCGAGGTCGTGGCGGTGAAGTGTTGACTGGAAATCAAAGAGAAGGCCGAACACCCCGTGAAGTACTTGAAACCATTAGCAAAAGCGGTCCTGCCAAGGCACTATCATAACACGGCAAAGTATGTTTACCTCAGGTTGCGAGCATTGTTGTATCTGGGTAATGAGCTTACCCGCACTTGCTGTGGCCAACAGTTACGAAAGTTTCTGACGCGTGGAATTAAACCGAGACCGAACGCTGAATGCCCGCGATGTGGGTGTTTCGAAATGCACCGTTTGTTGTGGTTGTATCTTCAGAACAAAACGAATCTCTTCTCTGATACTGTCAGAGTCCTGCATTTTGCACCCGAACATGTTTTTCAGAAAACCTTGCTCGCTCTCCCAAACCCGGATTATCTGAGGCCGATCCAGCGAGAACCACCGCAATGGTCAAAATGGATTTGACGAATATCGACTGCGAGGCAAACTCGCTCGATGTGGTTTTGTGCAATGACGTCCTTGAGCATGTTCGGGATGACCGAAAGGCCATAGCAGAAATATTTCGAGTTCTGAAGCCAGGGGGTGGATGATCTTACAATCCCTACTCGATCCTGAGGCCGACGAGACTTCTGAAGATAATACAATTGTATTGCCAGAGGAGAGGAAACGTGTCATCGGCCATCCGGACCATTTCAGAGTGTACGGTCGAGATTACACGGATAGATTCGAACAGGCGGGGTTTATTGTAAGAGTGGATAGATGGGCGAAAGGGCTGGGGCCCGCTATGTTCAAGAAACACGTGTTGATGAAAGATGAGGACAAATACTTCTGTCTCAAGCCGAAATCGAAAGAACGTTGATGAGACGTGACGGGATCTAATGGTCAGTGTGAACGCATCTTGTGAGGAGGCAGGACTCACCCCTAGTGCCGAAAAGACTTGTCCCTTGTCCAACCCGGTACTGAAACGACCCCTCCTGCCCCGTGACCACTTGTACCGCAGTATTCGGCAAGATCCCGCTCTCCCGGGACACATTGCACCTTCTGGAGAGACTCTTTCACCCCTCTTTCGGGATCGTTCCGCTGAAGAGGCCATGAATAGGAAAGTGCGAACATTAGTGCGTAGCTCCCCGTCTTATTACGACGTGCCGTGTAATGAATCGCTTTCCACCCCAGTCGGAGCGGGGCAAACACCGGCAGCCGGATTCTCTGCGCCCGCTGTTCTCACCAAACGGTAATGCGCGATGTCTGACAATATCCCGAACATAGGAAAGGCGGTTCTGGTTGGACGTAACACGGCGTTCCTTATCGTGTCCCGCGTGGCCGGATTGTTGCTATGGTTCGTGCTGTTCGGCACCGCCAAGCGGATGCTGGGAGAGAACTTCGGTCCCTACGGCCTTGTGCTTGTCACGATAGGTCCTCTGTACCAACTTGTTCTTGACTTCGGATTCCGCCATCTGACCGTGCGCGAGGTCGCTCGTGACCACACGCTAACGATGGAGTATCTCCTCACAGGCATCGTGCTCAAACTAGCACTTGTCCTGCCTTCGTTCGGTCTGCTGGTTGTGTCGTTTCATTTCATATACCCTCCTGCCACGAGAATCGCGCTTATCATCGGCACAGTGGCCTTCGTTGTGAAGAGCTTCACGCTGTTCCTGACGGCACTCTTCGACGCACATGAGAGGATGCACCTGACAGCGCTCGTCACCACGACTGAGGCAGTGTTGATCTTTATTGTGTGCATGCCGCTGCTGTATCTGTTCAAGGGGGACAATATCCCGGTGCTGCTCGGTGAAGGATGTGCATCTGCTGTCTCGATGCTCCTGGCGGCGGTGTTCGTATTCTTTGTATTCAGGTATTCGGGTTGGAGACCACGCATATCCCGCCTGTGGGACTTTTTCAGAAGCGCCGCCCCATTCGGGATGTACTTCGTGTTTGGCACCATATATGGTCACTCAGGCGTGCTCCTGCTTTCGGCCATGAGCGGCAAGGAAACATGGGGCCAGTACGTTGCTCCTTTGGCGCTGATTTTGAAGATAGAGTTGTTGGCCAGGTTTTTCGCCAGCGCCCTCTATCCTACAATGTCCAAAGAATACCATTACTCCTCGGATAGCGCCGGCAGGATGTACGATCACGCCGTCCGTTTGATCTTCATGTTCGCGCTCCCCGCAGCGGTCGGAGCATGTGTGCTTGCCCCTGGCGTCATCGACTTCGCATTCGGAGGGGGCAAGGAGGAAACCGCTCTTCTCAGGATCCTCGCGTGGCTCATCCCGCTTCGGTTCTTCGGCTACGTGCTGAACACCACCGTCTTCGTCGTCAACCGGCAGAAAGCGGGAATGGTTATCATGGGAGGTGCTACTGTTGTGAGCATAGTATTGAACGTGATACTTATCCCCAGGTTCGGTGCGCGAGGCGCGGCAGTTGCAACCCTTGTCACGGCACTTTTGGTTCAAAGCGCTCTTGTGTGGCAGGTTCGCAAGTCATTGCGGTGTTCACTGGTACCGCCAGGCATTCTGCCGTGCATCGTGTCGTGCGGTGTAATGACCGCTACTCTCATGATGGCCCGTCCTATGCCCTTTCTGCTCTCCGTCCCGCTGGGTGCGGCGGTTTTCTTCGTGTCCGTACTTGCGCTGGGAGGTATACCGCGTTCTGATATCAGGGTTATAAAGGCCCTGGTCTCTCGGAGGGTGTTCTCCGAGAGCGGCGAGGCGAAATGACGGCAACCAAATTATCCGCAGTCCGCCAGTCTCTAGCGCAGATACGCACGCAATGGATGTCCGCCTCTGTGGCTATCCTCGTGATGGCGGTCTGCAGCACGGCTGTCGCCATGTGCCTCGGTTTCTTCCCTGTTACCGCGCTTATTCTGGCGGTCTTGCTATGCTATGTGATCGCCTGCAAGGTGTTCTCCGCGCGATTCGTGACTCTGGCAGCCATAGTCGCAGGAACTGCCTTCCTGTTGCGGCGGTTCGACATACGGTTCGGGGTGACGTGCCTCGACACAGAGTTCAGGCTCTCCTTTTTCATCGTTCTGGCGGGTTGTCTCGCGTTGCTTGCGCGCGCAATAATGCGCCGAACCCTGAGAATAGGGAGCGATATGTTGCTCCCCTTTGTCGCGTTGATTATTGCGTCCTTGCTTTCGATAACCGCAGGAAGCGTGTCCGGAACAGGCCGCGCCACTCCGGCCGGACAGCTTGGCGAGATGGCTAAGTTTCTCGTGCCGGTTGTGTTCTGCTTTGCGATAGCGTGGGGCGGGCTGAGTAGAGAGGACATTCGCAGGCTTCTGCGTATCATTGTAATGACAGCTGTCGCGACCGCTCTTATGGTGGTAGTTGTCAGCATATTCTCAGACTGGTTCGTGAAGACTTTCGGCTGGAAGCACGTTTGGTACGGCAACGAGTCGATAGCGCGTGCCCACGTCCCCCTTTCCGGCGGGATTCAATCGGGCGCTTTTCTTGTGATGGTCTTCCCTCTTTGTCTCCAAATGTATTATGGCTCGAGCAAACGGCGAGACATCCTCTTTTTCTTCTTTAGTGCAATTGTCATTGCACTCGGCATAGTGTTTTGTTTTTCACGCGCCATTCTCGTTACCGCCGTGTTGACGACCTGCGGAATGTTTCTTGCGCGCACAGAGAGGAAAGGAAAGCTTTCGAGAGGGAGCAGGAAGTGGATATTCGCACTGCTGCTGGTTGCCGCCGTCACGGCCGTTGTGTCTGCGGTCAGCTTCGAGCGTTACATAGCGCGAGGCAGACGAAGCCAGTCTATAGAATACCGGCGGAAAGGGGCTGAAGTGGCGCTCACGGTCATCAGAGACCATCCTGTCATCGGTTCGAGTTTTGCCACGGTCTACCCTCGACAGGTCACCGGTTTTGTACCTGACGCGCACAGAGGAGGACGTATGGCAGTTATCTTCTACAAGGGCGAAGTCTCACCCGTTGATCCGCACAACCTTTTCCTCATGATTGCGGCGGAAATGGGACTGTTTGGGTTGGCAGTGTTCTCGTGGTTGATCTACCGAATATTCAGGAATCTCAACAATTACGCTAGTTCCGCTCGTCCATCTCCGGCTGAAAAACTCATTGTGAACGGGTTCATGTGGGGCATATTTGCGTTCTTGTTCCAGTCCCTTGGGGCGTCATTTCTGATGACGGATCTCAGGATTGCAGTGTTGTTCTGGACCTTTGTTGGCGTCTCGCTCGCGTTCGTCAACGGGACATCAGACTTCTTCCAGGAAGCCGACGCGGCTGTGGGAACGGAACGATGAAGACAGTCTGTCTCATACACAGAGGCGGAGTGCCGTGGATAATGCCGATTGTGCGCTGGGAGGCTGAAGCGCTCCGGGATGCAGGGTATCGAGTGTCCATGTCCACGATGGCGCCCAAGCAGGGGACGGGCGAACACATACCGGGCATACACCTCAAGATGCTCGGGCTCATCACACGGCGGCTTCCCAAGCACCCTATCTGTTTCGTAATAAAGTACGTCGAATTCACGGTCCGAAGCATCGTGTTCGGGTTGAAGAATCGGTCGGATCTCTACGTTGCACATGATATCGATACTGCCATTCCCGGTTATATTCTGAGCAAGTTGACGGGTGCACGGCTCGTCTACTATTCGATCGAGCTCTATGCCGAACGGCCTGGTGTACCTTTGCGCAAGTTGGGCCGTCTTCTCGACAAATGGTTCCTGAAGCGTGTCGACACTACAATTGCGTGCGAGCCAAACAGGGCAAAGTTCATGGCCGAGGAATACGGCGCTCCTGAGCCTCCGCTCGTCGTGATGAATGTTCCACCCTACGAGACGCCCAGGACGTCAACGAAACTCAGGGACGTTCTCAAGGAGAGAGGAATCGATGCAAGCAAGATTGCGCTCTACCAGGGCATGATAAGCGAGATACGCTGCGTCCGTGAATTCATTCAGGCCGGCAAATTCCTGGACGACGGCATCGTGCTGGTGATCATAGGCAGAGTCGTCAACCATCCCATCGAGTATTGGACCTCTACGATAGCGCGGGACGGTGTTGAGGGGAACGTCGTGCTGCTGCCGCCGGTCTTACCTGAGGACCTGAAGGAAATAACGGCGTCTGCGGATATCGGGTTGCAATTGCAGTACAACGTTGGCGCGAATTCCTACTGCTGTGCCCCAATAAAACTGTTTCAGTACCTCATGGCGGGGCTGCCGGTGGTAGCGTGCGATTTTCCCGGCATGAGGCAGATTGTCGAGGGAGAAGGTGTGGGTATATGCGTTTCGCCCAAAAACCCTGAGCAGATCGCTGCCGCCATTAACCGGTTGTGTGCCGATGAAGCTCTGTACAGTCGAATGAAAGGGAACGCGTTGCGTGTCGCCAAGGAGAAATACAACTGGGGTGTGGAATCACGCAAGATACTCGATCTCTTTGAGAGACTCTCCTCATGAACAAAGCGAAGTCTGCTATCAAGATACTGATGCTTCTCACCAATCCGTTCCGACCGGATCCGAGACCGCTGAAAGAGGCGCGGGCGCTCGTTGGAGCAGGCAATGAAGTGACCATCCTTGCGTGGGATCGCGAGATGCGGTTTCCGAAAGAGGAAACAGTTGACGGGATCAAGATAGCCCGCATCGCATGGAAAGGGTCGTACGGTCGCGGTATTGCACAGATACCAGGGTTCGCTTACTTCTGGTTTCGCGTGCTGCTCAGGCTCATGACATGGGAATACGATGTCGTGCATTGCCACGATCTCGATACGCTCCCCCTTGGCTGGCTCATCGGCCGGCTGCGTCGCAAACGTGTGGTGTTCGACTCACATATCCCGTTCCCGGACCGGGTGGCGCGGCTTGAAGAAAACTCGCGTGTGACGCGCATCCTCGTCCGCATACTGGAGATGACGGAGCGGTTGCTGGCGAAACGTGCGGACATACTGCTGACGGACTCAGAGAAGATGGTGGAGCGGTTTCGGCACATGGGAGTGAAGAAAGGGTTCGAGATACTGAACGTGCCCCCGGCCAATTTTGCCGACACCGTCGCGAAGAAGAGCAACGGGCCCGTGATTATCGGTCGGATCGGGTTGATGTCCCGTGACATGGGACACGGTGTTGACGACACGCTCGAGGCGTTCGAGCGACTCCTTGAGGAAGGGCACGACGTGCGGTTGGCGCTGCTCGGAAACATAACCCCAGGCTCGTACAAGGAAGAAATCTCGGCGCGCATCGAGAAGCTCGGCGACCACGTAACGTTTAGCGATTTCATACCGTATAACGAGGTAATGGAATGGTACAGCAGGCTCGACATCTCGGTCATCTTTTACGACATGCGGATCCATCGGTGCATGTATAGACCCGGGTATCCGACAAAACTGTTCGAGTCGATGGCTGCCGGTATACCGATCGTGTTGCGCAGCAACGACCATGCGCAACAACTGCTGCTCGATAACGAGTGCGGCTTGGTCGTCGGATACGAGCTCGACGGTATCGTGGACGCGTTGCGGAAGCTCGTTACAGACCCCGCGTTGTGTGCCAGGTACGGTGCCAACGGGAGACGCATGTTCGAGGAACGGTACAACTGGACCGTCGAAGGCAAACGGCTGCTCAAGGCATACGCAGATATGACGGCCAGCGGCGATGTCGTCAGAGGGAAGGGTGCATGAGTCTACTGAAGACGAGAGTGAAGAACGTCGTTTTGCGGCGGGAATTGTTGTATCGGGCTTACTTGAGATACAAAGGGGGAAGGGGCAGGCCGTCAGGGCTGCCTGCAACTGCTAATGAAAACGCCGTAGCAGTATTGCAGTGCCGCCGAGAATGGGAGGAAGCACTAGAGCAAGTTAAAGCATTAGGCCTTCCGCCCCACCCCCATGCATTCAAGAATTGGGACAGTCTCATAGCGCTTGACCGTGTGTTGAGAAACACGAATCCGGCGGCACGGATCCTCGATGCGGGAACTGAGATCTATTCGGCGATTCTGTCCTGGTTGTATATGTACGACTACAGAGACCTCACAGGGATAAACCTGACATTTGACAGACCCGTGAGACGTGGGCCCATATCGTATATGTATGGGGACATAACGCGAACCGAATTCGATGCAGACAGCTTCGACGCGATCACGTGCCTCAGTGTGATCGAGCATGGAGTTGACCTGGAGGCGTTCTTCCACGAGATGTCACGTATTCTCAAATCGAACGCGATCCTGGTTGTATCAACTGATTACTACGCTGACCCCATCGATACGGAGAATCTAGAGGCATACGGAGTTCCCGTTCACATATTCTCGAAAGATGAAATCGTGGCAGCAATCGAGACGGCAAAAGAGTCGGGCCTGGAAGTGACGGGCCCTATAGACTTGGAGTGTAAAGAGAAGGCCGTAAGGTGGCAAGAAATGGGGCTGGACTTCACTTTCTTATCCATGAAATTCAGGCTCGCCTGACGAGAAGGGATTGAGAATGGTTCAGGTGCGGGGTGAGCACCCATTGAGAATCCAACTCTACGCTGATCTGATGGGGCAGACCTCGCTCTCGCAGCTCTACTGGCGAGGGAGGCGAATCGCGTGGGAGAAGGTGGGTTGCAAGATCAGCGAAGCCTTTTCCAAGCCGATCACTGACGAGCAAACGTTGTTCTCTGCTCTCCGGGAAAACGCCGGCGAGTTCTCGGATGCCGGTGCACTGGCTGCCCATTTCAAGAACAAGCAGTTTCGAGTTTGGCCTCTATCGGAACGGTGGCTGCGCGACACTGCACAGCTAACCTTCCAGCGGCTCCCGCGCGTGGCTGAGAATATCTGCTTCCAAGCGGAGGAATCGCTTGAGCACACGTTTGAATTCGAAGGTTCCGGGAAGGTTGATTTCGGCGAAAAGATCGATTGGAACCCGACCGCATTGGTCTTTCACGAGCAGGTGTACGCACTAAACAGGCTCTACCATCTGCCGAACGTCGGCAGGGCGTACCTTCTCACGCGCGAGCTGCGGTATCTACGCGAGATCGAGAATCTCACCGGCCATTGGCTGGCTGCGAACAGCAAGCCGGTGGGACGGCCGTGGAACGTTCTCACGACCGCGCTTCGCCTTAACGCCTGGATCGAGGCATACGGGTGTATCAGAACGAGCGACGACGTCTCCGACGAAGCACACGTTAACATGGCGAAAGCCGTAGTCTCACACGCGGGTTTTCTTGCACGCCACATCGAGTACGACCTGCTGAATAACCACCTCGTTTTTGAAGGCCGGACGTTGCTTGCAGCCGGTATCACGTTCCCGGAGTTTCGTCAAGCGGACGTGTGGCGCGAGTTGGGCATGGAACTGCTCGATAGCGAGCTGCGACACGAAGTGCGGCCCGATGGGTGCCACGCCGAGCAATCGGCGGCGTACCACCTGCAGGTCATGTGGGAATACCTGTGCGCAATCGCCATCTTGGAGAGTTGCGGGGAAGAGGTACCTGAGATCTGGCGAGATTCTCTCTCGAAGATGGCCGACTTTCTGCTCGACATCCTCCGGCCCGACGGTACCGTTCCGATGACCGGCGACTCGGCTCTTCACGATCCACAAACCCCTTACCCCGCCGATGTTCTCGCAGCGGCATCGGTGCTTCTGCATCGTCCGGAACTGCAGCAACGAAAAGACGATCTGACCGAGCGGACCATCTGGCTTCTTGGGCCCCGGTCGATTGATGCCTTGGCAGGCGACTCTACGTGCAATCGGCGTGATTCCACGTTTTACCGCGATGGCGGATACTGTATACTCAGAAGCGCGGATGCGGGGGCAGACTGCTATGCGATCTTCGATTGCGGTCCGTTTGGGCTCGAAGACTCTCCTGCACATGGACATGCTGACGCGTTGAGCTTCGAGTTCTCGGCCTTTGGCAAAAACCTGATTGTCGACCCGGGAGTCTATACCTACGAAGCAGGCCCATGGCGCAGTTTCTTCAGGGGTACGTGTGCGCACAACACCATCGCGATTGACGGGCGGGACCAGGCGTACCTCTGGGGCGCGTTCCGCATATACAAGCCCCGTACAGCCGTCCTGAACGTGTGGCAGACAGGTGCCGGGCGGACATTTGCGGATGGCTCCTACCAGTGGACTCAAAGCGGAGTCACGCACCGGCGCAAGATAGGGTTAGTCGACGGGCGGTTCTTGCTCGTATTTGACTACCTTTCGGGCGAAGGCGAGCACGATGTTGTCGTGCGGTTCCATTTCTCCCCTTCGAACGCCCGATTGGCTTCCGAGAAAGAGGCCGCGTTCTTATGCACGAGCGTTCAGGGTGACGACGGCAACACTGCGGTCGGCGTTGCAGTTCTGGGTGAGAGGTCCGCCGGGGACGCAATCAATCTGGTCTGCGGCAGCGAGGACCCTATACAGGGATGGATCTCGTATGAGAAGGGAAAGAAGAAGCCCGCACCCGTATTGGAATGGCGCAGACGAGCGGTTGTCCCAACCTATTTTCTCACTGTCGCGTACCCGTTCCTTGGGACGCAGCCGCCAGAGGATCTGCAACTCAATGTTGTGAAATCCCCACCAGATGGTTATGGCGTGTCGGCATCCTTGACCGTGGCGACAAAACGATACGAAATGCGGGTATCCGAGAACGATCTCGAGGTCGACCCGTTGCCGAGCGCGAGCTGATGATGCTATTCATTTTCTGGGCCAGCATTGCTATAATAGTGTATGTGTACTTTGGGTATCCGTTGATACTGAAGTGTGTGTCACTCTTTAGGCACTACGCGGCTCCACCGGAACCGGCTGATTGGCCCGGCATCAGCCTCGTAATTGCTGCCTACAACGAGGAGGATGTGATCGAGGAGAAGTTGGACAACTCCCTTGATTTGGATTATCCGCGCGAGAAGATGGAGATTATCGTCGCTTCTGACGGCTCGACGGATCGGACCGACGAGATAGTCGAACGACGCGCCGCCGAGGGTGTGCGGCTCGTCAGGGTCGAAGGCAGGCAAGGCAAAACGAGTGCACAGAACCGCGCTGTTGAAGAAGCTACGCGCGAGATACTCGTCTTCTCGGACGCGAACGCGATCTACGACCGGGACGCGATAAAGAAACTGGTGAAACACTTTGGCCGCGAGGATGTGGGGTGTGTTGAAGGCAGGCGATTGGACTATTCGCCGGACAAGACGGCCACAGCGGCACACGAGCTCACGTATCGCGATTACGAATCGCGGGTCAAAACCCTCGAGAGCAAGGTGCTCTCGTGTACCGGCACCACCGGCCCAATCTACGCGGTGCGCCGCTCCCTCTACGTGCCTCTCAGCCCCGAAACGATCAGCGACCTGATGGAACCGATGATGGTGATGTACAGGCACCGCAAACGCCAGGTCTACGAGCCGGCAGCGATATCTCGCGAGGCGGTGTTGGGCGAGATGCGACGCGAGTTCCGGCGCAAGGTCCGGATAATTACAAGGTGTTTACATAGCCTCACCCGTGTACCCGGAATAATGAATCCTTTTAAGACAGGCTGGTTTTCGGTTCAGGTGATAAGCCACCGGCTTCTGCGCTGGCTGTTGCCGGTGGTGCTGCTTGTAGCCTTTTGTGCCAACATTGCATTGCTGCGTCGTCCGTTCTACGCTGCGACGCTGGTGCTTCAAGGCCTGTTCTACGGTACCGCCTTGCTCGGCTGGGCTTTCGAAGAAGCGAGTTTTGGTCCCGCACTGTTGCGAGTCCCCTACTACTTCTGTGCCGCCAACGCGGCCTCGCTGGTCGCGGTGGCAAACTGGATGATGCGCAGGAACGTGGTTACCTGGAGGACCAACCGATAGAAGTTTTTGGAACGCGCCCATGACGAAACGAAGCCGATCTGTTGTTGCCCTGATGTTGCTGAGCGATGCCATTGCTGTAAGCGTCGCGACGCGGCTTGCCTTCCTTATTAGGTTTCAGGCGTTGGGTCTGCCTCGGTTCGCCATATATCGCAACGTTTTCCTTGTGCTCTTACCGGTCGAGTTGGTGGCGTTCTGGCTGTTTAGAATGTACGACACGGATTCCAACAAGAACTTTCCGGACATAGTCCACAACGCCTTCCTAGGAACGCTGATTGGCTCACTGGCGACAATTGTGCTGTTGTTCTCGCACCAGCTTTACAGCCAAAACGGCCTGCCAGAGATATCGCGCATTGCTCTGGGGTTGCGATGGGTGCTCGTTCTGTCGTTGACGATATGGTGGCGCACAGTGCTGATCTCATTGCTTAAACGGAAGGGGGTTTTCGTGACACGGGTGCTCCTCGTGGGGGCAAACAGCCATTCGGTCGGAATAGCCGATGAGATCGAGAAATACTCCCGGACGGGACACAAGGTCATAGGAATTGTCGAGGTCAATTCACCAGTGACACACAGCAGCGTCCCCGTGTTGGGAACGCTCGAATCGCTGCCGGGGATTGTCGAACGAGAGCGGATCGACGAGATTATACTGGCTTCGGCGGACGCCGCGCGCGAAGAGGCGGTGAAAATGCTATTGGCTGCCGAACGGACCGACGTCAGGGTAAGAGTGTTGCCGAGCCTTTATGAGACGCTCATCGGAGACTTCGACCTGCGGGAGGTCGCCGGTGTTCCGCTTGTCGAGGTCCAAAGCAGGTTTCTGACAGGCGGGTACGGCTACGTCAAACGCCTCATAGACGTCGTGTGTGCTGTCTTTGGACTTGCGATTTCGTTGCCGTTACTTGTTGTTGTTGCCACCGCTGTCAAGCTGGACTCGCCCGGACCGATACTGTTTAGACAAACACGAATAGGCAAGGACAAAAAACCTTTGACAGTATACAAATTCAGGTCCATGAAGGTGCATGACGAACCGGAGGACCAGCTTACACTGGCCACCGAGCAGGATCCCAGGATCACTCGCGTGGGGAGATTCATTCGCAAACGCCGCCTCGACGAGCTCCCGCAACTCTTCAACGTGCTCAAGGGCGATATGAGCCTCGTGGGGCCGCGTCCCGCGCTTGTGGGCGATGCCAGGGAACTCCCCGAGAAGATTCCGTTGTACGATAAGCGGTTCTCGATCCGGCCCGGGCTCACGTGCCTTTCACACACGCAGGGACGCTACGACTCGACACCTGGGGACAGGGCGAGATACGATCTCGTATATCTGAAGAACGTCAGCCTTTTTCTCGATTTGCGTATACTGTTGGATACAATCAAGGTTGTGCTCACCGGAAAAGGGGCGATGTGATGGCCGTCCGTGAGAGTCTTGCTTTGAAGGAAGGAGCCTGAATATGGCGAAACCGACTGAGATATCTTTGGCAGAAGTGACGGCGGTGTTCCGCAAGAACTGGTGGAAGATTGTTGGGTGGTCAATAGTTGCCGCGGGAGTCGCGGCTGTTCTCTGTCTTGTCTTGCCGAAAGCCTATCAGGCAAGCACGGAGTTGCTGGTCTTGAAACCCGCTTTTAAGGAGAGCGAGGCGGATTTCTCGCAACTGGTCCCTGAGACACTTTCCGTCCAAACGTGTCAGACACTGCTCAACAGTTCCGGGCTGATAGAAGAAGTGTTCAGTGAATCGGGTATGCGCGACGAGGGAAAGATGACTCTGGAAGACTTCTCGAGGAAGCTTCGTACCAGGACACGAATAGAACAGGAAACCAACTACGAGGTGTTGTTCTCACCTGTGATAACCCTCTATGCGACCGCAGAAACCCCCGAGATGGCGAAGAAGGTTGCCGATACATGGGCCGACCTCTTTGTGAAGAAGGCGAACAAGATCCAATCTGACCAGGCGCGTGATGCCTACCAATTCATACAAAGCGAGTTTGGCGGCCCCGCAGGTTCTGAGGGGCTGGTCCAGGATGCTGCGGGGAAACCCACCCGAATCGTCGAGGTGACTTCCAAGACGAACAGCTTCGAGGCCCTGTTGAGGGAGGCCGAGGAAAAACTGCGCGACTTCGAACTTGAGAACAACATAGACCTGATGACAACCGAAAAAGAGAATAAGGAACTATTGCTCACACAATTCCAGGCCAAGGCGGCTGAAGCCGATGTGGGCATAGCAGCGGCCGAGGAGAAGCTTGCAAAGCTCGAGGAAAAGAGAGAAACCACCCAGGATACGCTCTCTCTCAAGAAAGCCATAACGGACGACCCGTTGTGGCTGAGCAGGTTCGACCAGAAGGGCAAACCCGAGTTCCCCGAAGCGCTCCAAAAAGAAGCCCTGATAACGCAGACGGTCAATCCGACGTATCTCGTTATCGAGGAGGAGATCGTCACCGCGCAAGGAGAGCTCGACAGCTTCCGCGGCGAGTTGCGCAGGACAGACGAGAAGATAACCGAACTCGAGTCCGATATTGGCAGGTTGCAAGAGCGGCTTGCCGAGGCAAACATGAAATCCACAAGGCTGAACAGAGACGTCGAAGACTACACCATCACCCACAAGCTGGTCGTGACTGAACGCGACAAGGCCAAGCTTGCCACTGGACGTACTGCAGGCGACGTGCGGATATGGTCGCCGGCCGTATTGCCCGAGAAACCCATCTTTCCGAGGAACAAGAAGGTGGTTGTGGCGTTGGCGTTTATGGTCGGCTTGATATCCTCGTCCGGATACTTCCTGTTCCGCGACGTGGTGGTACGAGCTCAGACCCCGGCGAACGCATCGGCTTCTTAAGCGAGTTCAGACAAGTCCGCGTTGGGTGAGTTCTCGTTCGGCATCTTCAAACCCGTCGACGGCGTTTGCTGTGTCCGACCACTCGATCAGTTCCTTCATGCCTTGCTCGAACGACACGCCGGGTTTGAACCCCAGCTTCTCCGCTATCTTCGTGTTGTCAGAATAGCAGTGGCGAATGTCGCCTTTGCGGAACCTGTTCGTCACAAGCGGCCCGATATCCTTGCCGTAAAGCCTGGCCAGCGTTTCGGCCAACTGTATGACGCTCACAGGGGTAGCGCAACCGACGTTGAAGACTTCGGCTGTCGGTTCGGCGTATTCCATTGCATGCATGTTGGCCTGCACGACGTCGTGGACTGACACAAAGTCCAGCGTCTGGAGCCCGTCTTCGTAGAGCACCGGTTGCCGCTCGTTCTTCAACCGACTCATAAAGATCGCTGCCACACCGGTGTACGGATTCGAGAGCGACTGGCGCGGACCATACACGTTGAAATACCTGAGCGCAACAGTGGGCAAAGCATAGGTCCGGCCTACGAGAAGAGCCAGATCCTCCTGTCCCTTCTTGGTGTATGAGTATACCGAACTCGCGAACTGAACTGCATCCTCATCTGTCGGTACTGCCTTCACGGACCCTCTGCAGATCGGACACGGCGGTTCCCATCGGCCCGGAGCCACGTCTTCCGGGGAGCGCAACCGCGGCCGCACCACGCCGCACTTGTCGCAGCGGTAGTTCCCTTCGCCATAACTGCTTTTGGACGCAGCAACAATCAGCTTGCCGACGTTATGCTTTTCGTTTGCCAGGATATCGGTGAGCACCGCCGTGCCGCCTATATTGACGTCGACGAAACGCGCGATCTCGTACTGCGACTGTCCGACACCCACAGCTCCCGCCTCGTGAAACACCACTTCGCATTTGCCGAGGGCCTTGAATAGCGCGTCACGGTTCCTGACGTCGCCCTGGACAAACATGGCATTCTTGTTGAGATACTCCGGCGGACGACCATCGGGATGAACCTGGGGGTCCAGGCTATCGAATATGATGACTTCGTGCCCTCTGCGAACGAGCTCGTCCACGATAAACGAGCCAATGAATCCTGCTCCGCCTGTAACCAGAACTTTCATACTCAGCGTTTCCTTCCTCTAAACAGTCTTGTTGTCAGCCATAGCATTATAGAGAAGTGGACCAGCAATGTCGAGAGAAATCTGCGGAAGCAGGATCATGCGAAACCGCTTGGTCAGGAGACATGTCGGACTTTCGGCACACCTTGACGCAGAGCGCGCGAGGACGTACAATCTCCTCTAGTCAAACGGCACGGTCTTTCGCGGATTCGGATACGTCGTGCCGTCCTTGCCTTACCGGATGTGGTCAGGTGGGAGGTCTTTAGTGAAAGCGATAGTGTTCCGGCTCTGGGCGTTCATCGGGCTGGTAGTGATGTGCATCGCTTTGGCGTTGCTATCCGAGGATTTTCTTACCGTATCGAACCTGATGAACGTCGTGCGACAGGTTACGGTAAACGCCATTCTCGCTCTGGGCATGTCGTACGTTATCATCTCTGCGGGGATCGACCTGTCAGTGGGGTCAGTTGTTGCTCTGAGCGGCTGTTTGCTTGCGCTGGCAGTGAGACAGGGGTATCACCCTGCGGTAGGTGTTCTTGTCGGTCTGGGCGCCGGCTCTGCCTGTGGGCTTGCCAACGGGATGGCAATAACAAGATTGCGGCTGCCGCCGTTCATAGCCACGCTCGGTATGATGAGCGTGGCACGGGGGCTCGCTCAGGTTATCACGGGCGGATATCCCGTCCACGGCCTGCCGGACGGGTTCAGGGTACTCGGTTCCGGGTACCTCTCCGACCTGATACCTGTTAGGGTGCTGGGTTTCGGATACGTGCTGGACCGGATACCCGTTCCGGTGGTGATCCTGCTCGTCTGCGCTCCGCTTGCACACATTGTCCTCACCCACACTCGTCTGGGCAGATACACCTACGCCATCGGCGGGAACGAGTCCGCTGCCTACCTATCAGGCATTCGCGTTGCCACGTACAAAACCGCCATATACGTTATCTGCGGCGGGTTCGCGGGCCTTGCCGGGATTATAAGCACCGCGCGCGTTGGTGCCGGTCTGCCCGCGGCATATCTCGGGTACGAGCTCGACGCTATCGCCGCTGTTGTGATCGGCGGCGCTAGCCTGTTCGGCGGCGAAGGCACCATTCTCGGGGCGGTAATCGGCGCGCTGATCATCGGCGTGCTGAAAAACGGGCTCAACTTGATGCACTTGAGCGAGTACTGGCAGACGTTTACCATTGGTGTCGTTATCATAGGCGCAGTCACCGTCGAACGGTTCAGGCACAGACCATGACTCGAGGAGATCTATTATGAAGAGAAAGCATAAAATAGCACAAACTGTTCAGCAAGGTTTTATAGTGGCAACCGTTGTTGCGGCGATTGTCCTGAGCCCGGGGTGTGGTCCCACGGCAGAAGAGAAAAGAGCGGCTCCGCCTGATGCCCCTGCCAAACAGAGGATAGGCGTCGTTCTGAAAGCGATCGACAGCGAGTTCTGGCTTGCTGTTCGCGACGGGGCGAGAAAAGCTGCGGCGGAAGAAAACGTTGATGTAACGGTCCTTGCACCCAAATCCGAAACCGATGTCGAGGGACAGCTCAACAAGATCGAGGACCTTATCGCGCAAAAGGTCGACGCGCTCGCCATCGCCGCCAACGACGTCGAATCGGTCATCCCCACGCTCGAACGGGCTGCACGAATGGGTATACCGTTTGTCACGATCGATTCCGACGCGAACGCGCCCAGCAAGCTGTCGTTCATCGGGACAGACAACGTCCATGGCGGTAGGTTGGCCGGCGAGTATATCGTCAACGCGCTCCGCGGTGAAGGCAAGGTGGCACTGATAACGGGCGTTCCCGGCCAACAATCCCACATCGCGCGGCGTGACGGGTTCTTGCAGGCACTCGAAGGGAGCGGGCTCGAGCTTGTTCCGCCGCAACCCGCCAACAGCGACCGGATGATGGCTCTCAACGTGATGGAGAACCTCCTCGAGTCCGAGCCGGACCTGCGGGCCGTCTTTATCACCAACTCGACCATGTCGCTCGGTGCTTCCGAAGCCATCAAGGCACGCAAACTGCAAGGGAAGATCGTGCTCGTTGGGTTCGACACAAGCGAGGAATCGCTCGGAGCGGTCCGGAGGGGCGAAATCGACGTGCTGATCGCCCAAAGCCCGTTCAACATGGGGTATCTCGGCGTCAAGAAGCTCGTCGAACATCTCGACGGCACGCCTATAGACAACCGAATAGACACCGGCACACAGGTCGTCACGAAAGAAAACCTCGAAGAGTACATCCAGTCGACACAAACAAACCGATAGCCGACGTCTGCCTTCGAGCGTTCGTACGGCTCACTTGACTTTCACCACGGACAGTGCAAGAATAGCGAGTGTTCAGTCTGGGTCGGCTTAATCGATGCGCCGATGCAGCGTCCCGTGGTCCAAGAACAGCTGTAAGAGGTCTGGTGAGGCGGGCTCGCCACGCGAGATTCACTAACTAACAGGAGGTTGAACGATGCGTGTTGCGGGTAGTACTTTTTGCGCTGGAATATGTGTCCTGATGGCGTTGTTCCAGTTCTCCGATCATGCCGCTGCCGATGTCGAATACAGCCTCGGTCCGGCGACCGAACTGCTTGATGCCGCGTTCTATGCGGGTCAGCCCGAGGACGGTTCGAACGTTGCCGGTCGTATGGCGTTCTTCGCCAGCGCGTCAAACGACGGGACAACGGTGGCGTTCTTCGCGGTGAACGCTGCGACGTTACAGACTGCGGTCTTCCTGGTGGGAATTGGTGATCCGTCGAGTTGGGAACGGGTTACCGCGGATATCCCGGTAATACCTGATGGACCGGTGTACTGGACGCCGGACGATTTGTTCCTGCTGGTGGGAGAGTATAGAGTTCCTATTGCCACAGGGCAGTTGGTGGAGTTGACCGTACACGGATACTCGCTGGACGATACGAGTTCGACACGGTTGCCAACGGCCAACTGGTTCGTCGCACACAGCGACGAGGAGATGGTGGCGCTTCCCGTACTGGCGAACGGTGACGAGGACCCCACGCGCGAGCCCGTCATTGTGACCGATTTGGTTCCGGTTGGGATAGAAGTGGACTGGCCTGCGGTCGCACCGGACGGCAGCGCCGTGACGTTTCCGGACTACCACGGCGGCCCGGAAGCCGTTGCGGACCACGGCGACGTCTACGTGCTCAACAACCTCCCGGCTATCATTGGGGCGCCAAAGAGGCCGGGAACCGACATATCAACGTTGGCGCCTACCACGTTGTACGACCCGAACGTTGTTGCTATCCGCACCGAAGAGACCTCGAACTTTGCCCACGTGCCTCATTTCTCGGAGGACATGAGTCTGGTCTTCTTCACAGAGGATTGGAACAATGTGTTCCGGGACGACGACTTTTTCGCCACGTTGGCGGTTGCCGACTTCGACGTGATGCTCTCGAACGCAGACGGTTCCGGAGCAGACATCCAGTTTACAGAATCAGGCAACCAGATGATCTGTAACGTTACCCCCGGCGGGACCCGCTTGCTCTACTTGAAGGACGTGTCGGGAATCATGCATCTTTACATAACGACCTTGGAAGTCGCCACCGGCGTCGAGGGCGACACTGTTGGCGACCCCGCAAACAACGACATCGAGACAACGACCGACCAGGAAGCGTCGGACGCGAGCGGCACAGTCGTCGAGGTGCCTTCGGGTACGACGATAGATTTCCCGCCCGCCCAACCGCAAGAGATACAGATCACCACACCGATCGATCCTGCCACGGAACCCGAACTGCCCGACGGTGTCGACTCCATCCCGGTCGTCCGCGAGTTCGGCCCGGAAGGGACAACCTTCGACCAACCGATCACCGTGACGATCACGTATACCGACGCCCAAGTCGAGGGCTTGGACGAAGCGAACCTGCGCGTGTACCGGTACAATGATGTATCCGGCAAGTATGACATCGAAGTGACCACGATAGTTGACCGTGATTTGGAGAACAACACCATCTCATTCACTGTGGACGGGTTCTCGAAATACGGTCTGGCTGCGGTGATAGATACTGATGGCGACGGTTTCACCGATGACATCGACCTTGACGACGACAATGACGGTATCGTGGACGGCTGGGACACGTACCCGCAGGACACCGACAACGATGGCACGCCAAATGCCGATGACTGGGACGACGACAAAGACGGGATACCCGACGGTGACGACACGTATCCCCTGGACACGGACAACGACGGCGAGATGAACGACGTTGATGAGGACGACGACGGCGACGGTATTCTGGACACCGTCGACGTGTTTCTGTACGATACGGACAACGATGGCGAGATGAACGACGTCGATGATGACGACGACGGCGACGGCGCGCCGGATTCCGAGGAGATGGCCCAGGGCACCGACCCGCTCGACCCGAACGATGCACCCGCTGTGCCGTTGGTCGCGTGGCCGGTTGCAGCCGTGGTGCTGTGTGCGGCAGTATATGCCATGCGGAGACTAAGCTTGAGGCGAGCGTAGATGGCTCTTTGCAAGGACACTTTGCGACATCAGCAGGAAGGAGAAAGACAATGAAAGGAATTGTTGGAAGCCGTAGCATCCTCTTGGGATTGGCCATTGGAGTAAGTGTCGCGCTGGTGTCATGTGCCGGCACGCAGCGAGCTTGCGAAGAACGCGAACAACCCCGAGAAACCGAAACGGGATGGGTATCCATCTTCAATGGCGAAGATCTGACCGGATGGGAGGTTATGGGCCCGGCTAAAGACGCGTTCTACGTTGAGGACGGCGTCCTGGCCTGCAAGGGGGGAGAGGGTTTTTGGATTCGCTACACGGAAGAGCTGGGTAACTTCGTCTTGCGGCTGGACTACAAGGTGAGTCCGCGTGCCAACAGCGGTGTTTTCATACGCTCGAAGGAAAGGGGACACCCGGCGTACAGCGGTTTCGAAGTGCAGATACTTGACGATCACGGAAAACCGCTCGGTACACACTTGTCGGGCGCCATCTACGACGTCCTGGCCCCAACGGAAAACACGTCGAAACCGACAGGCGAATGGAACAACTTCGAGATTACCTGCGACGGACCGAAGGTCGTGGTTGTCCACAATGGGGTCAAGGTCATCGACATCAACCTCGACGAGTTCACGGAGCCGATCGGCAAGTTCAAGATCCCTTACTCCAAGTTGCCGCGAAGAGGGTATATCGGGTTGCAGGACCACGGGTTCCCTCTGTGGTTCCGCAACATACAACTGAACAAGCTGCCTGACTGACCCGCGGTTGCTCGCGCGCAGGGCGCCGAATTCTAGAAGGGGCGCAGCAGCAAGAGCGGAATCGATATGGCTGAGACGATGACAGCAGCCGTTTTCAAAGGGGCCGGAAAGCTCGCAATTGAAGAAGTGCCCGTGCCCGAAATCAAACGGCCCGACGACGTGCTCCTGCGGGTGGATGCCGCAAGCATCTGCGGGACCGACGTTCACATACTCGAAGTCCCGCCGGGTCATCCTGCCACCGAGAACACGATCCTGGGGCACGAGTTCGTCGGTGAAGTCGTGGACCGTGGCGACGCAGTCGACCATCTTCAGCCGGGTGACAAAGTTGTTGTCGACCCCAATATCACCTGCGGAACATGTCTCTATTGCCGGCAGAACAAAACAAACCTCTGCACGAACATGACCACGCTCGGCATCTTCATCGACGGCGGGTTCGCCCCATTCTGCGTTGCGCCGGCGTCCGCGCTCCACCCCTACTCGGCAACGCTGCCCGCGGACAAGGCTGTTCTCGCAGAACCGTTGAGCTGCGTGGTGAACGGAGCCAAGAAAGCCGCGGTCGTTCCCGGCCAGTCCGTAGTGATTCTCGGTGCGGGACCTATCGGCCAACTGTTTATCGAGGTGCTCAAGGCAAACGGTGCGGGAACGATCGTCGTCTCGGAACCCAATCCGCTGCGAGCCGATACCGCCCGCAAGGTGGACGGCGTGTCTATAGTCAGCAACGAAACGGAACTCGCGGCAGAGCTGGACAACGCCACGGGCGGAGGTGCCGATCTTGTGGTTGACGCTGTCGGGTCTTTGTTCGGCGTCGCACTTGAACACGTGAACCCGGGCGGCACCGTATTGCTATTCGGGATGAACGAGACGGCACGCAGCAGCGTCGCCCAGTACTGGATAACGCGGAAAGAGGTAAGGGTGCTCGGTACGTTCATTTCCGGCGGATCGTTTCCCGAGACCGTGAGGCTTCTCGAGAGCGGGCTGGTCGCTCCCGAACGCATTGTAACGCATCGGATCGGCGTGAAAGAGATCCCCGATGGAATCGAGATGATGAGACGAAAAGAGGCCGTCAAGATCGTCGTTACGCCTTGATGGGGGACAGCTAACGTCGCGATCTCATATAATTAGTCCGGAACCCGAACAACAGCGAGGTACACAACATGAAAGCAGTAAACCTAAGCGCGGAATGGGCACCGAAACCGGGATTTGTTCTTGGCTCGAAAGACCGCGACGGCGAACTCACCTATCTCGGAAGCCAGGTCTGGAAGAACCCCGTCGTCGAGATCGTTGACAAACCCAAACCGCAGCTTGTCGACAATGACGTTCTGATACAAATCAAAGCGTGCGGTATCTGTGGCAGCGACGTCCATATGGCACAGCCGGACGACGACGGCTACATTTTCTATCCGGGATTGACAGCGTTCCCGACCGTTCTCGGGCACGAGTTCGCCGGGGTAGTCGTGGATTCGGGCAAGCAGGCAATAAACAAACGGACAAACAAGCGGTATGAACCCGGCGAACCGGTCACTGCCGAAGAGATGTTGTGGTGCGGCACGTGCCGGCCTTGCGTTGACGGCTATCCGAACCATTGCGAGCAGCTCGAAGAGCTCGGGTTCTCGTGCGACGGAGCGATGGCCGAATACGTTAAGGTCGACGCCAAGTTCTGTTGGAGCTTGAAGAAGCTCGAGGCCAACTATTCGGAACAGGACCTGTTCAAGGCAGGCAGCCTCGTCGAGCCGACGTCGGTGGCGTACAACGCCGTCATCGAACGGGGCGGAGGCATCCGTCCGGGCGAGAATGTCGTCATTGTTGGCGGCGGGCCGATCGGCCAAGCGGCGGCAGCGATTCTCCGCCGTGCAGGCGCGGCGCACGTCATTCTCTCCGAACCTTCCGCAACCCGGCGCGAACTCGCCGGTCGTATAGGCGCGACCGATCTCGTCGACCCCACGAAGCAGGATTTCGCCGAGGCCGTGCTCGATATAACCAAGGGCGAAGGCGCACAGCTTTACCTCGAAGGGAGCGGCCTTTTCGAGACAGTGTGGCCGGGCATCGAGACGTGCTTATGGGAAGGAAAAACGCTCAACGCGGTCGTCGTGCTCGTGGCGCGCGCACCGCAGAAAGCGCCCATGACGCCCGAGGTGTTCCAGGTGCGTCGAGCATCCATAATCGGCTCCCAGGGCCATTCCGGTCACGGCACGTTCCCGCACGTTATCTCCGCGATGGCTTCCGGCATGGATATGACCCCCCTGATAACCAAAACCATTTCGCTCGACGACGCGCCCGATAACATCGTCCTCTTGCGCACCGACAGAAAGGAGTGTAAGATAACCATTCTCGGGTAGACGAGTGGCCCTGGTCCGCCGGTCGTGTGAGTGACCACGCGGGTGAAGAACGGAAGGAGGCGATGGCGAAAATGTTGAAACGATTTGTCGTGGTCGCCCTACTGTTGGCGGTTCCGGTTTCGCATACCATGGCCTCTGAGGGGCCTGGAAACTTGTTAGCGCGATCTGAATCGTTGTTGAGTGAGGGAGAGTTCTTACAGTCTCTCATGGTCCTCGAACCGCTCCTTGCTGCGGCTGAGGAGAGTTCTAGTCAAGAAGAGGCCTTTTGGCGGGCCAACGCACTCTGCGATACCCTTGTTAACGATTACATTCTCCTCAGAAGGTTCGTGGAGGAACGTGGACAAAACCAGATGGAAACGCGGCACCTTGAGTGGGAGAAGGTGGTGACACTCAACAGGTTGGGAGCAGATATAAGTTTCGATCATCTTGCCACCAACTATCGCTATGGCTACGGTTTTCTTAAACGGTTGATAGAGTCATATCCCAATACGAGTAGGCGCGTTTCTGCTGACTACTATCTTATAGAGCGTCGTTATAATAGCGGCGAAGCCGTCGAGAAGTGGCTTCGTGATCTGCGCGCGTACGTTGAGAGTAACCCTGATAGTGGTGTCATCGAACTGCACATGGCTTATCTTGACATCGCTCACATCAATGATAACTTGTGGCAGATATTGACTCATCCGGGCGAATACAGTCAGTATTTCACCGGTTCCCATCCTCGGTCGGACAGAGAAAAGGCCGCGCGCTGTAAGAAAGAGGCGCTTAGGTACTACGCAAAGGTGATTGTAAGTGGATATTCGAGGAGATTTGGATACTACGACAGCAGTGACGTAACAATTAGACGTTTTCAAGACCTGAAGCAGAACAAGACAACGAACCGTTCTTGGATCATTTACGACTGAAGCTGAGCAACAGACAGGAAAGGGCCGCCGGTGTGCAGGAGGGCGAGTGAATGTCTGTCGAGGAGATCAAAGACAAGATTAGGCCTGTTCTCAGGAAGCATGATGTTTGCAAAGCCTCCTTTTTTGGCTCGGTGACAAGGGGTGAAGCGACGGATAAGAGCGATATAGACCTGCTTGTAGAGTTCGAAGGTGATAAGAGCCTTCTCGATCTTGCCGGCTTGAAAATCGAACTCGAGGAACTGTTGGGAAAGAAGGTTGACGTTCTCACGTACGACTCTCTGCATCCGCTCCTCAAAGACAGAATACTAAGGGAGCAGGAACCTGTCGTATGACGCACGACGCCAAGGTCTTCATTGAGCACATACTCGAGTGTATAGACCTGATTGAGCAGTATGTCGAGGGAACGACAAGGGAAAGATTCCTCGATTCGACGCAACTGCAGGATGCGGTCATACGACGGATCGAGATTATTGGTGAGGCGATCAAGAACGTCCCACCGCAGATGAAGGACAGATACCCGGACATTCCCTGGAAACGAATCGCAGGGATGAGAGACATCCTCATTCATGAGTATTTTGGAGTGGACCTGAACCTGACATGGAAGGTTGCGACAGCAGAACTCGACGAGCTGAGAAAGAAGATGCTTGAGATCAAACAAGACTTGCAGGCAAGAGGCCCATAGAGGAATGGCGTCTTGAAACATGAGCAAATGGGAACTGCCGCCGAAGGCGAGGTGTGTTCTGCCACGGGATGGAGGAACCGCGCACACCGCCCACTGGTTCTTTCGGCCGTACCATGCTTGGTAATTGGGTGACACGATGGACAGAGATATTCCTGCAGAATTGAAAACCCTCTTGGATGAAGCGAAGACTCTTCTCGAGAGAGTATATGGCGCAAGATTGAAAGACATCATTCTCTACGGTTCCCATGCACGAGGGGATGCTGCGGAAGGTTCTGACATAGACCTTATCGTGCTCTTGGACGATATGGACAACCCTGTTTCCGAATTGCAGAGATGTTCCAAGGAAATTCATCAGCTGGACTTGTTGTACGACACCTTGATTTCCATTATCCCTATCGACGCGAGACAGTATGAAACCCGGAGACTGCCCATCATCCTTAATGCCAAGAGAGAAGGCATTCCGCTATGAAGCAGGACGCCGACATTCTGGAGTTGGTCAACAAGGCGAAACAGAGTCTTGAAGCAGCAAAGAGTCTGTTTGAAGGTGGGTTTTGCGATTTCTCGGTAAGCAGATCATACTACGCTATGTTCTATGTTGTAGAAGCTCTTCTCCTGACCAGGAATCTCTCTTACTCAAAACACTCGGCAGTCATTAGTGCATTTGGCAGAGAGTTTGTGAAGACGAAACTCTTCCCACAGAAGCTGCGCGACTACCTGGTCTCTGCCTTCGATATGAGACACCTGGGCGATTACGGTGCCCCCGGTTCGGTCGGCAAGGGCGAGGCGCGCAAAATGTTGGAGCAGACGAAGGAGTTTGTTCGGTCAATCGAAGCCCATCTGACAGAAGAGGGCCATGTCGGAAACGACGGAAACCGCAAGGAAAGGAACAGAGAAACATGAGCAAATGGGAACTGCCGCCGAAGGGCGGGTGTATGGAGTCCGCGGAACCGCTGTACCTGCAGAATATGACGTGGAAGGATATCACTGAACGGCAGAAGGAGAACGACCTGATCATTGTGCCGCTGGGTTCGACTGAGAACCACGGCCCGCACGCGTGCATCGGCGAGGACACCTTCCTCGTGACGCGCATGGCCGAAGCCGTCGCGAAACGTACCGGCTGCACGATAGCGCAACCGCTGTGGTACGGGTCGCATCCGTACCATCATATGGGCATGCCGGGCACGATCGTCATCCCGGAAGAGTATTTCATCGGGATGGTAAAAGGGATCATGGCCGGGTTGTGGAACATGGGGTTCCGCAAACAGATACTCCTTAACGGGCACGGCCAGGAGTACGTGATCCCGACGGCCATCCACCAGTTCGCGAAACAGTTCCAGGTGCCGGGCGTGTTCATCAACCTGAACTGGTACCACGCGATTCCCGACCAGTTCAAGACGAAAGCCGAAGGCGGCCCCTACGAGACGAACTTCATCCATGCCGACGAGGTCGAGACGTCCTGGTCGCTCGTGTTCTTCCCTGAGTTTATCAAGATGGAGCACGCTGTCGACACGGCCCCGCGCGGATATTTGCCGGACGGGCATATCGATAAGGCGGGCAACCTTCTCAAGCGGCCCGTCTGCTGGTACGGCCAAGTGGGATGCGGCCCTATCGAGTTGGCGGCCACTCCGGAGGGATGCGTCGGGAAAGCGACGCTCGCCGATGCCGAGAAAGCGAAACCAGGCGTCGAAGCACTGCTGGACTATATCGAGAAGCTCTGCAACGACGTGCTCGAAACGTTCCCACCGGGCAAACTGCCCCCGATTGAGGAGATAACGGAACGTCCTCGAGAAGAGGTTGAGGCAGCGATTAAAGGGCCGTTGGCAAAGGGCGGCCGCAGCATCTACTCTCTCTCGTACCCGTTCTAGAGCACACGGAGACAAGTATGGCGTTGAAACTTGCTGCTGTCGCAACCGTGCAGTCAACGTCGTTCGAGGCGGTTGCAGTCCGGGAGAACTTCGAGCAAAACGTCCGGCTCATAAAGGAGTTGGGGTACGACGGCGTCGAGCTGGCCGTCCGCAACCCGGCCCAGGTTGACGCGGACGCTATCGCCTCAGCTATCGCCGACTGCAAGTTGCAGGTCCCCGCAATAGGCACAGGACAGGCGTATCTCGAGGAAGGGTTGTCGTTCGCAGACCCCGACCCTGGCGTTCGGCGTGGTGCTGTCCAGCGCATCAAAGAGCACGTTGTGTTCGCCAAACGGTTCGATGCGCAGGTGATCATAGGGCTGATTCGCGGCACCTGCCAGAACCGCGACGAACGCAACGAGGCCTTGGACCGCGTTCGTGAATGCCTGACCGAGTGCGCGTCTTACGGTGGGCAACACGGCGTGCAGCTTGTCCTCGAACCATTGAACCGGTACGAGACGACGCTGCTCAACAACTTCGAACAAACAGCCGAGTTCCTCGACCGGATCAAAGCAGAGAACGTCGGTATCCTTGCAGACTCGTTCCATATGAACATCGAGGAACCGTCGATGGCCGAAAGCCTGCTCTATGCCGGCAACAGGATAACCCACGTACACGTCTCGGACAGCAACCGCGAAGCGCCCGGCCACGGCCACATCGATTTCCGCGCGTTCGTGAAGACGCTGAAGGAAATCGGATACGACGGGTTCTACTCCGCGGAGATTGTCCCCGAACCCGACGGCAAGACGGCGATAGCAGACGCTATCCAGCACATGCGGTCTCTGTGACGGGTCGGCGAGGGAGGAGAGCGATCTATTTCAGACCCGGTATGAGCGGCGTGCTTACTCGCCGATCTCGATGTCGAGCCGTGTCGTCTCCCCTTCTGGAATTTGAACCTGAGCAGTTTGCTGGACCCAGCGGTTTGTGCTGGCGTCTGGGCACTGGGCTTCGACCTCGTACGCACCTGCCGGTAACCCTGCGATCCGGTAAAAACCGGTCTCTTCCACAGGACATGTTACCTTAGTCATCCCTGCATCCGAGACAACAGACAGAGACACTTCCGCCCTGCGGCTGTTCACAAACTCTCCGTCGTGTGTAACGTATCCCTCGATGGCGGCTGTCCCTGTTGCGAACTCAAAGTGCTGTTCTGTAACCAGATCCTCGTATACCTCCAGTCTTGCGGCTTGCGTGCGTTGGGCCGGCCGGACTTCCCCAGAGGAACCGACTGTCACCCTCACATCGTACATGCCGGGCTGCAGCTTCCTCGCCTCGTAATATCCATCTGCGTCGGTCGTAACATCCTCGCCCTCACTCCGTTCGCGATGCATAACGTTCACTTCTGCCCCGACTACGGCCACACCCTCCTCGCTCACGTATCCCGCGACTGTGCCGCCCATCGTCAACGCGATGGTCAGCTGTGTTTCCCCGTCTTCCGGCACCTCCACGGTCACCGTCGTTGGAGCGAAGTCGGGATGTCTCACCCCCACGGCGTGTTCTCCTGCCGCAAGACCTTTGAGCACAAACGATCCGTCCGCGGCGGTTATCGGCCTAAACATTCTCGCCCCTATCGATTTCAAGGGTGGGATACCACCGAGGAAAACGGTCGCTCCGGCTACTGGATGCGAGTCCAATGAAGCAACCGTCCTGCCGCGCACAACGTGCCCCTGCGATAGACGAAACTCGATCCCGTCGGTTACCTCCCCACTCTCCACGACGATGTCGGAGATCCCTTCGGGTGCATACCCCTCAGCTGATGCCCAAAGCATCACTCTTCCTGGTCGTACGTCTTCCAGCAGAAACTCGCCGGACTCCGAACTGAAGCTCCTCCAGCTCACCTTAAAGTCGCGTATCGGGTTCCCTGTTGCGGCATCCATCACTACGCCCGCGACGCTGCCGTCCCGCATCATCACAACGTCAGCGTCCGTTGTTCCTACGGGGATACCGGCGAGGTCGGCCTGACCGTACTCCTGATGGGATAGGTAAACCCGGAATATCCCCTCCCCAAGACCATCGATACGATAATGACCGGAACTATCAGTGCTTGCGTTGCCGCCTGCAGCCGTCGAGCTGGACGCATGTACGGAAACTCCGGCAATGCCGTTACCATCCGCGTCGTGAGCGTAGCCTTCGATTACACCTTCTCCCTTTGTCAGAATCACAACGTCAACAGCGGCAATCCTTTCACCCGCCTCGACGGTGATCGGCTCGTTTTCTGACCTTCGACTGATCTGTCCGCAGTCGACAAAGAAAACATAGGTTCCGGGTCCAACATCGACGATCTCGAATCTCCCGTCTGCGTCTGCGTCCCAGGCGGCGGGTCCCGGCACATTGGGAAGGAAATCAAGCCACTCCTTGTCCTCCTGGAGCCCCAGTCTAAGCCGAGCATTCGGCACCACTCGGCCCACGGTATCGACGACTCGACCTGAGACAGTTGCCCCGGGCTCGAGCATGAAATCCACCTCGGTCACATCATCCTTCCCAGGAACTGGAATGGGATCCGAAACGATCCGGCCGTGATCCTTTGCTGCAATCCTCACCTGATAGACAGAGTTCCGCCCAATGCCCGTCAGGCGGTAGTCCCCGGCTTCATCTGATTGCGTCTCTTTCTGGACAAGTGTTCCGTCGACACGACCAAGGGCAACGACTTTGGCGCCCTCGATGCCGTTGGTGAAACGGTCGGTAACACGTCCCGATATCGTTGCCCCGCGCTCGAAGGTGAAATCTATGCCAGTCAGCTGGTCATCGTGCGAAAGTGATACCTTCCTATGAGGTGACCAGTTGCGCACGACGTTTTCAGGAACGTGAGACCGTACTTCGTACTCTCCCTCTGGAAGCGGTCCGCATGTGTATGTCCCGTCCGACTCTGAGAAAACGTTTCGTCGTTCTGGCCCCCTGATGCAGATCTCCGCACCAGGTATTGGTGCGCCCGTATCCGAAGCCGTCACGGTGCCCGAGATCGACGCACCTTGCAACGCCGCAGTCACGGCGGTGGTCCTCGCCATTGGCGACAGCTCAGCGGGTTCCGAATCTTGTGGTTGCGGTGGCTCGGTTCGGTCTGGTGGTTGTTTCTGCGTGAAAACGGATTCTGCTGCAAGTTCGGTCGGTTCCGCAGGCGGTTCTTCAGGTGGCGTACTTCCCCGCGTCATGTATAGAGCGCTACCGGCAATGATGGCGGCGGCGCATATCGCGCCGATAATTGCTGCCTTGTTGATTCCCATGACAACTCCTCCCGTTTTCGTCAAAAGCCCTGTGAGAGAGAGCCCGGGTGCAGAAGGCAGGACGGAGGCGACCGGCGCGATCTTGGCCCACGACGCGCCAACGGGTATCGCAGCGATGATTCTGTGCGACATCTTGCGTTTCTTCGCGGCTTCGAGCAGGCCCGTTTCTACGTGCGCGCTCAGCTTGTCGCGCAACCGGCCTCTCGCGCGTTCGAGCCGCTTTCTCATTGCCGCAGAAGAAACATCGAGCGCTTTCGCTGCCTCAGCGATGGACTTGTCCTCGAAGTAGTACAGGATGATCGACTCGCGGTCCGGTACCGACAGATTCCTCAGCGCCTCATCGACCACGTTGCAGATCTCTTTCTGGTCCATCTTCTCCTCGATCCCGGGAGCCTCTGCGTATCCGAGGCGCCGGCGCACTTCCTCCGAGTCTTCGCGAAGCCGCTGCCGGTACGTCTGGGATTTGTGCCAGTTCTTGCACAGGTTTCTGGTGATGGTCTTCAACCATGTGCCGAACCTGCGCGGCTGGCGCAGCGTGGCGAGCTTCTCGAACCCCAGCAGGAACGCATCCTGCGCTATGTCCTGAGAAACCGCATAGTTCCCGACCCGGCTATACGCGATGGCAAGCACTACCCCGCCGTACAGGTCGACCAACCGCCCATACGAGTCGCGGTCGCCTGTCTGCGCGCGCTTCACCAGATCGAGTTCCCGTGTCCCGTCCATTATGGCCTCCGGCTCTATGGTACACCGAACTCCATCTCGTTCCAACCAGTTCCGTAACAGAGACAACTGACTACGAAATCTGTGACAGGGAGGGCGATGGCGGGGCGTGCGCAGCAAGCAGACGAGGTCGTTTGGAAATGGGTGTGGGGGACAACCGTTTCTTCGGAAAAGGGTTGCCCCACGCGCCGGTCAGTGGTCTATCCGCCAGACGATATCGCCATTAAACCGAGTGTCGGCGATGCCGTTGTTGTCGAGCTGGTCTATACCGACGCTGTAGAGAACGAACCCGTCAGCGTCGCGGCGATGATTTAACGGCTGCTAGGTTCCGGATACGCGCCTACTGGTTACTCTTCATGAGACTCTTTCCGCGTTCGACGAACTGTCGCCAATCCGTCTTCGGATTGCCCACATTGAAAAGCTTCCGCCACCCGCCTTGATGGTAGATGAAGACCTCGACGTCCGACAACTTGTCACTTCCCTCGTATTTGACATAGACTGGGTGCACATCACCGTCAGCCGGGGACTCGGGCCATGCAGGCACGCGATAAATGCTAATGCCGATGTTTGTGTATTGATTACTGGCACGCGGCACTTTCCCTTTCGTGTCATGTGCCTGAACCCTTTGGTAGGCATCAGGGTTTTGTGAGATGCGAGCCGATGCGAAGCTCAACAATGCGTCCACAGGCGTGGACAAATCGTGATACTCCTCTCCTGAAAGGATTCTCTTCTTGACCGTCTCAAATCGCTTAATCTCTGCCGCCTCTTCGTCGCTGATTGCGGTCTTAAGAAACGGGTCTCTCTTTTCCTCCTTTTCCCTATCTTTCTCTTTCCTCCACTCAGACAGGTATTCCTTCCACTGCTCCAACTCTCGGTGCGGAACTTCCGGCAAGGAAGAAACGTAATCCCGTAATGTGTCGAAAAACTTCTCCGGCTCATCGTCAAAAGGAGAGTGCGCGGATTCGTCAAAGAGTACCAGTCGCGCATTCGGATGATTCTTGTGCAGTACGTCCGGCTTGTCCGTATTCCAGGTCAAGTCCCACTGGCCTTCCATGATCATCGTGGGAATCGGGCAATTGTCAAACGCCCCCTGCAAGTCAATATCGTCTGTCTGCTGACCAACCGAACTGCGAAAGACGGGTCGTGTTTCCATTCGTAGCGGGCAATGCGCGCAATCTCCTCCTTGGAGGGTTTGTAGTAGTCTTGACGTTTCCAATCACCGTTCAGGAAGGCGTTGTACACACCCTGTTCCGAGGAAAGACGTTTGTTGGCACGTATCGCACGGATTCTTCCTCGCTCCTTTCTGGATATGAACTCATACTGCCGCGTTGGTTTCATCGCGACAGGCATTGCCACGGACGAGCCCACCAGTACCATGCCCGACAGACTTTCCGGGTACTTCAGGGCATAACACTGAGCCAAAAGTCCGCCGTAAGAATGTCCCAGGACGACCCAGCTTTCAATATCAAGGGATTTGCGAAGATTCTCCAAATCGTCAACAGCCTGTATTATGGAGTATCCTGCCCCTTTCTTGTAGTCAGAAATACCACATCCTCGCTGATCGTAGTAGACTATCTTGGCGAAATCCCTGGCAATGGAGAAGGAGGGATGGAAACAATGGTGTGTTGCGCCCGGTCCACCGTGCAGGAGAACCAGGGGCAGGCCGTCGCCCTCGATTTCGCAATAGAGCTGACAATCGCCAATGGTCACGCGACGTTTCGTTATATCCATTTGGTCACACAGACGGCGGACGTCTGGCACATTCAGGATTAGCTCTTTCTCAACGTGAGTGATGCCGTCTCTGGCTCTCTCTCGTGTCCTGGCGTCGGCGGGTTCCGCAATTGCACCATTTGCAGGAATGAGCGCAACCAGAGCAACCACAATCAAGCACTTCACGTTCGGCAGCATGCCTTCATCCTCCAACTCTCGACTACCTGCTTGTTCTCCCCTCCGTCTCATTCATGATGAGCGGATCCGCAAGGAATCTCGATCGAGCTGTTGGTGGTGATCGCGATAACCTACACACCGCAGGGCCCGAATCTCACCAACGAATCCGCCCACCTTGCTCCTTGTCCTTCTCTTTGGGGCGGAACGTTCGCGGCGGAATCATTCCACGCCAAGAAGCTGCTCTTGTACTTCCTCAATAGATCCGTACTGCTGGTCAAGACGGATTACGCCAAGGTCTGTAACACTGTCCCGGACGATCTCGGCATTCGCGACAACGGCCAGTTCGATCTTGTCTTCCGCCTTCTGACAGCCAACGAACACGCTGGGATGAACTCCCTCGGGCAGTGCGCCGAGCATGCAAAACGCGCCGTTTGCATTGGTGGTGGCAGTGCGCATCGGGGACGTGGTGCCATCTTCCAGCAACGCTGCGTATCCTATCTCGGTGTTTGCAGCGGGATTGCCATCGGCATCCAGGACGATTCCCTCGATGCCTCCCCTCGGGATACAGACGACAACCACTTCAGGGACTGTCTCTCCCGGTTCTCCCGTGAACGGCTCGCTTGCCGCTACTGTAACTATCCCGCCTTCGCTACGCTCCCAAGCCACCGCTTCATAGGTCCTCGCCGGGTCCAATCCGTGCCACGTGAATCGCCCTTCATCGTTCGCATGATACCCGCCCCATCCGCCAGACCTACCTGCCAGGCGCATTCCCGCCATGACCCCCTTGACGGGCGTGCCGTCCGGATCGACGTATCTGACGGGCACGATAAGAGGCGCGGGCGCCGTGAAGTTGAGCTCTTTCTTCACTCCGGGTCCGAGTTCGAGTATCGCTACTTCGGCGTTCTCCGGAAGGCCGGGGCTGCCTCCTTCGCTGCGGTACCAGTAGTAAACGCGGAAGTTGTGGGGCTCCGTAAGGTTCATCCTGAATTTGTATGAACCGTCACCACCCGTCACGGTCTCCCCGCCCAGTTGGCCAACGATTCCATCTCCAGGATCCACCACCTTCGCACACACCCACAGTGGACACACGGGGAGACCGGCGCCGTCCTTCACCGTGCCGTAAACCTCAGCCCACGAGGAATCGGCCAGCACGAAATCGACTCCCGACGTGGTCTGTCCGGCTTTGACGCGGATCCCGATTTCCCGCGCGGCGTAAGGCGTCGTACCTTCCGCCGCACTGACCAGCCGCCGAGCCAGACCGGCAACACCTTGCAGCCGGTCATCCACCGACACCATATAGACGTAGTCTTCACCCAGGCCATCAGCGATATAGTCTCCGTTGGAATCTGTCACCACGACGACCGGCGAGAGCGGAAATACCTGGATTTTCACGTTCGTGAACGGGAGACCGCCGGGCAGCGCCCCTCCTACTACTCGGACCGTCGCGCCTTCGACCGGGCCGCCATTCTCCTTGGTGACTCTCCCTGCGATGCTGCCGGCTGATCGCAGAACGAATAGGGCATCTTCTGTACCCGTGGGGATCTTTGGGAAGAAGCCTTTGCCGTACCCGTCCTTTACCACGGTGAAATCGCATAGGCCTTCTCCAGGAATCCCCATCTGGAAGTATCCCTGCTCGTCGGTGATCGCGAACGACCACTTGCTGCTGGTTATCGGGCCTGTTGTCCCTCCGGTTGTGGCGGTGAGCTCGAGACCTGCTTCAGTATACCCGTAGTACCGCAAACGCACCGAGGCGTCGGGAATCGGCCTGTTGCTTACGGAAACAACCCATCCCGCAACAACAAACTCAGCTTTCGGAAGGGTGAAGTCGACGTCGTTGCGCTCCATTCCCGGTGCCAGGGTGAACCCATCCCCCCGCTGCATCACGTACCCTTCGGCTGACGCGAAAGGAAACGCCCTCCCGAACGTGTCAATGCCTGGAATCCCGTACGTACCATCGGCACCCGTTTGCGCGGTGTAAGACTTGATAACATCGATTCCGGGTTTGTCCCGCGAGACTTCGAGGGTTACGGTAGCGCCTTCGAACGGATATCCCGCATTGTCTATCACGCGGCCGGAGACGGATGCTGCCACCGGCGACCTCTCTTCCTCCTCCTCGACGAGCGGCGGCGCGGTCTCTTCTGTTACGGCGACAGGCATCTCCTCGCCTGCCGGCGCTGCTTCCGGAGCGGGTTGCACACGGGCAAGCTCAACATGCGCCTCCGGCAGCTCCTCCTTCGCGGGTTCCGTTCGGGATATGGCAACTTCTTCGTCCTGGACGGACGGCGGCTTCTCAGACCACGGGCTCCAGACGACCAGCGCCATAAGTGCAATAACAACGACGCCAACAGCCGAAACGACTGATTTGCTGCTCATGCTCAACACACCTCCCAGTGTCACCGTCTTCCCTGCGGCGGCAGCGGCGGCGGCTGTGCCGCCTTTAACGCACCACGCAGCCTTCCCCAGCGGTATTGCCGTGCACGCCTTGAGAACCGACTCCTTCTTCGGGCGCATCCCCCTGATCGAGTCTGCAGCCTCTTCCCACAACTTGTCCTTGAGCACGCGTCTGCCGTACTTCAGGAGCCGGGCAACCGCGTTGGGCGACTTGCCGAGATACTCGCCGATCTCCTTGAGAGATTTCTCCTCGAAATAATAGAGATACACCGCCTCCCTGGTTTTCGGCGGCAGGTCGTCCACCTTGCGGCGCACCGTTTGACGCAACTCGATACGTTCAGCATCCACCACGCGCTCTTGTTCCATGCCGTTCTCCGCATAATCGGCCAGCAGCCTGTCCCGCCTCGAATTGGATTTCAGTCGGTTCATGCAGATGTTCCGGGCTATCGACGCAAGCCAACCGGGGAATTTTCCGGGGTTCTTCAGGGTATCCAGCCGGCGGTAGCCCTGCACAAACGTTTCCTGGGCGGCATCCTCAGCCTCCGTCGCATCCTTGATATAGCTCAGACACAACCCGTAAACAGCCGCGAAATGCCGTTTGACAAGCGTTCCAAACGCTTCGTCCCGGCCCGCCAACACTTCGCGAACAACGTCCGCGTCACTCATCTGCTCGTATCTCTCGTTGACAACTAACTTCGCTTCTCCATCTATATGACAATTGTGACACAGAAAAAATGACAAAGGAAGGGCACAGTGCGTCGCAGCCAATGAGAGTTCTCTGCTTGCCCGCCAACATGTTGACACCAAGCATTGACGGGGCGTACCCTTTCTTCTGATCCTATGCTTCGGGAAGGAGGAGAACGACATGTTTCATAAACACCTGGGCATTCTTGGTCGAGCTAATCTCGTGGCAAGTTGTGCCTTGCGAAACCGGTTCCTTGCCGTTATTCCTGTAATCGGTATCCTCGCGAGTATGGCGCTGACGTGTGCGCATGTGCAAGAGAGCCCGCGCGACGCATGGGAGTTCGCGTTTAAGGACTTTGTGATCGCGTCCTGGCACCCTCCCGCGGACACCGACGCCGAGTACGAAATCTACCGCGACGCGGGGTTCAACCTCGTGATGAGCGTTCGGTATAAGCTGCCCGACAACGCGCTCGAACTGGCCCGGAAGCACGGATTGAAGGTGATGATCGACACCTACACGCCCAACGACCGGCCGTGGGGCGGCACCGCCGCAGCGTACATGCCGCACCCGACACATCATCCCGCCACGTTGCCCGAGCTCGAATGGCTGCACGAGCGTTACGGCGACCATCCGGCGCTTGGCGGGTACTTGCTCGGCGACGATTACGGCGCGTTACCGCAGGAACTCGTTGACACCACGCGGTTCCTGCGCGAGAACGCGCCGCACCTGTTCCCCTGGATCTGCCAGAACGTCATGTCCGCGAAGAGCCTGGCGGACGCCGGCAATCCAATCCAGGACCCCCAGATCTACCCGACCCTGTACCAGAAAGACTGGCCCGCCGAAAAACAGTGTCAGAAAATGTGCCTCGACCTCCAGCGTCTGCGCACCGGCTGCCGCCGGTACGACCTGATCATGTGGCCGATGTTCAACGTCTGCGGTGTCGACAGCGATTCTCTCGTCCGGTTCCAGGTATACGCGTCGCTGGCCTACGGCGCTCAGGGTATCTGGTACTTCACGTACAGGGACGGGCTGCAGAATGGTTCCGGCTATCAGACCGTCGAAGAGGTGAAGCAGAACCTCGCGCCGACGTGGAAGGTGGCGGCCGAGGCGAACCGTCGCGTTGCCGCGCGGGGCCCGCATCTGTTGGGACGCGCCGCTGTCGAGATCTTCAATACGGGATGGGAGACGTCCAACACGTCGCGGCCAGGCAAGGGGAAGCTCGTCGAGACCATGAGCGACGACCTCTTGGTCGGCATTCTGGCGAAACCCGGCAAACAGCCTCTCGCGATGGTCGTTGACAAGCGAACGGACAAACTACCAGCCGCGGTTCCCGAACGTGAGGTCGAGCTGTGTTTCGCCCGTGCCGTAAGCGGAATCGAGCTTCTCGGCAGCGATCAGGCAGTAAACGGGAACAAAGTCAACCTGCGACTCCCCGGCGGGGGAGGCCAACTTCTCGCGCTCGAAGGCAAGCGTCTTGACAAGTTTTCTGAACAATAGAACAGGCGAAACCAGCGCGCGAAGATCTTACGAGCGAAGTCCACGTCCAATCACGGGCCACGCCATGGGCACAGAAAAGGCGCTGCTTCGGTTCGATACCGAAGCAGCGCCCGTGTTACCTCACTATTCCATAGCTGCAAGTACGTCGGCCATCCCTCTGTTGATGGGGGCCTCCATCGGGTACTTGATGAACTCGACGTGACCGTCCATGTAGAGAACGTTCGAGCCGCCGGGAACGTGATTGAACGCCTTGATTCCGCCGCCTTGTCCCACCACGTCCCACATGATGAAAACCTCGCTCTGTGCTACCGCGCTCGAGGCCGGGTTGTTGATATCTGTGATCATGAACCGTTCGATCCCCTCGCGCAGCCGGTAGATCGTGTTGCCGTCGGCGTTCCCTGCGCCGGGCAGAATGGGGGTAATATCGCTGTCGAGAGCTTTGTCCATCTCCTCCACCGATACGTCTCCCGCTGCCTGAACCGCAATGACGAGGGCCGCGAGCTGACGGGGTACTGTACCATAGTCAGGAAGGGTGATGCTGGGGTCTTCGTCTCCGATCTCGTCGAGAACCCATCCCCAGTACGTGTACGAGGCGTCCGTGTTCACCCACTGGCCCCGACTTCCCGAACATTCCGGGTGGTCGGCAAGGATCTCGTCCCCGATCTGTTCAGGGAAAGAGTCGACGTCCGACGGACATCTCATAATGTTGCCGTCTGTGAGATACTCGGGCATGAGAGCGTCTACGTCCACACCCATATCGAACTGGTTGTTGTAAAAGTTGCAGACCGGATCAAGCGCCACGTTGCTAAACCCGCACATCTTCGGAAACCGACCGTTCCATTCGTTGGTGTACATCTTAAACACCAACCCGAACTGCTTCAAATTGTTCGCGCAACTCGCGCGTCGTGCCGCCTCGCGCGCGCGCGCAAGCGCCGGCAACAGAATTGCCGCCAGTATCCCGATAATCGCTATCACCACCAGCAACTCGATCAACGTAAAACCGCGTCTCTTCTTCTTCATTTTCTGCTCTCTTCCTTTCTTGAACTGCACGTGGTCGCCCCTCCTCCCCCTTGTGGCGCGTCAGGATATCCGCTTACCTCGCCACTATCACCGGTACTACGCCGCGGTTCACCTCCTTTCTCGAACTCCTCCCAATTCAATTGTACTCGACGTTGCCGTTATTGTCAAACCGCGTGCTCTTCCGGCTGTCTCGGCAAAGATGTCCACTACCCAAAATCTTATGGCCGGGTATGAGAAAGGCGGGGAACTCAGGTGTGAGTTCCCCGCCGACGTCTTGTCTCCGATGTTGCGGAGTGTACCTACTCGTGGCAGATGCCGCGTTCAGATCCGAGGGCCAGGATCACCAGACCTCAGCCCTGGACCCCAAACCCAAAACCCTGAACCCGAACTAGAAGCCCTTGCCGACATAAGCAGTTAACGGGGAAACGGGATGTTCGCCCGGATACTTCTTAAACTCGACGTGACCATCCGCGTACAGCACATTACACCCGCCGGGAATGTGGTTGAACCGCTCGATACGCTCGGGATTGTCTCCGCCGCCTGCCTCGATGTAGTCCCACATGATCGCGAGTTCGCTCTGCGCCAGTGCGCTCGCTGCAGGGTTGTTGATGTCGGTGATAAAGAACCGCTCGATCCCTTCACGCAACCGGTAGATCGTTGTGCCGCCGGCGTTGCCTTGTGCCGTCACACTGCCAGCAGGCAGACCCATTTCTGCAAGCGCACCGTTTATCGCCCCCTGGATGGCCGCAGTACCGCCTGGGAACGAGCCCAGATTGATGTCGGCATCTGTCGCGGGGTAACTCTGAAACATGACAATAATCGGAGCAGCTAGTATCATTGTCGCCCATACGTCTATCTTCTCACAGGCCCAACCGTAGTACAGGTAACCGCTCCGATCGTTAAACTCCTCCGGGTCGAGTTGGCCCTCATTAAGATAACCGGCACCGACCTCGGTGCACCATGACCCCGTCGGACAATCGGTAAACTGGTCCTTCGTACCAAACGTTGACGAAGGGCAGAAATATATGCCCATATCAGACGCATATTCAGGATACACCGCAGGACCATGCGCTATCGCCTTGATGCCATCTAAATCGAGCGGATCATCCCGTTCGTAATCGTTGCCACACTGCGGGAACCGCCCGTTCCACTCGTTGGCGTACATCTTGTACACCAGACCCCATTGCTTTAGGTTGTTCGCACAACTTGCCCTTCGAGCCGCCTCACGCGCGCGCGCCAGCGCCGGCAACAGGATTGCCGCCAGGATGCCGATAATCGCTATCACCACCAGCAGCTCGATCAACGTAAAACCGCATCTCTTTTTCTTCATCTTCTGCGTCCTCTCGTTGTTGCGGAGAGCAAGAAACCACCGTCTCTCTTCGCGCTACCTCTGTGTATCCACCTCCATCAACAGTATAACCCCTACTCCGTCCTGTGCCACCTCCTTTCTCGACATTCCATGCAACCGGTTGCCAATTCAATCCTACTACACGCCACGTCGCGTGTCAAGGACGCCATTTGCCCTGCGGACGATTCGTGCGGCAATACGGCGAACCCCGTCTGCGACAATACTGGATGAATTGTTGCAGTACATGTAGGGGCACGGCGTGCCGTGCCCTGCGTACCCGGAATGCACCGCAACCACCATGATTTCAGGTCCACCACCATCTTGCCATCGTCCAAGGGCACGGCACGCCGTGCCCCTACACTTCGGTGCTGGGGCAAATCTCAATGTTCTCCCGTCTTAGAAGGGCACCACCCCTGCACATTGCCCATATCTTTGGGGTAAAGGGATTCTCAACCAACTCGCATCACACCCGTGCAACAACGCTTATCAACAACCCAAATGGTTCCCGTGACCGATCATTCTGCCATACGGTCGTGGCTGAGTATCAGGACGGGGAACTCATCTGTGACTTCCCCGCCCACGTCTTGTCTCCGATGTTGCGCAGTGTGCCTACGCGCAGCATAGTCTGCGTTCAGATCCAAGGACCAAGATCGCGAGACCTCAGCCCTGGACCCTAAACCCTAAACCCTAAACCCTGAATCCTGAACCCGAACTAGTACCCCGCGCCTATAGCGCTCACCAGCGCGGCGGGATGCTTGCCGGGATACTTGAGGAATTCGACGTGCCCGTCAAGATAGAGACAGTTTGCCCCGCCCGGCACGTGGTTGAATCGCGCCACGCGGTTGCTTCTGTCTTTTCTGTTCCCTTCAATGTGGTCCCACATGATGGGGATCTCGCTTTGTGCCATTGCGCTCCCCGCAGGATTGTTGATGTCCGTGATCATGAACCGCTCGATACCTTCGCGCAACCGGTAGATCGTGTTGCCGCCCGCGTTGCCCTGGGCCGTTACCGTGCCCGCGGAAAGATAAATGCTATCGAGCTTGTCGTCGATCGCGTTCTGCAACCCCGCCACCACCTCAAGGTCTTCGTCAAGGGCGCTTTTCGGGTCAGGGTGAGTGAACAGGCGCCTCAACACCGCGTATTGTGACGCGAATATCATCGTCAACCAGACCGCTTCGTCCTCACACACCCACCCGTAATAGAGATAGCTTCTCTTGTCGCCGATATTTCTCGGATCGAGCTTGCCGTAAAGCGGCGACGTGGGAACAGTGTTGCACCAGCCGCCTCCCGGACACTCGATGTACTCTTCAGGGTCGCCGCGGGTGCTCGACGGACAGAAGAAGAGTTTCAAATCCGTGAGGTATTCAGGATAGACGGCTGGACCGTCCATTATCGCACGGATGCCCGTGTCGGTCGGATCGTCCTCCTGGGATTCGTCACCGCTGCGCGGAAGCCGCCCGTTCCACTCGTTGGCGTACATCTTGAACACAATACCCCACTGTTTCAGGTTGTTCGCGCAACTTGCCCTTCGAGCCGCCTCACGCGCGCGTGCCAGCGCCGGCAAAAGGATTGCCGCCAGGATCCCGATAATCGCGATCACCACCAGCAGCTCGATCAACGTAAAACCGCGTTTCCCGTTTCTCATTGCTCTTGCACTCCTTTCTCACCAAACGGCAGAACCCCCGCTTGTTATTAAGACTACCCCTCCCGCTATCAATACCCTGATATTCTGCTTGGCTTCACCCCCTTCCTCAACCACTACAATCGGTCACGCTTTCTAGCCTACCACGGACTAAACATCCTGTCAAGTCCCCTTTCTCGGAAGAAGATCATGAACGCTCCGGCGGTATCCCGTAGCTTGGGCGTCTCGCCCAAGAAGTTTTGGGCAGGATGCCCGAGCCACGCAAGCCAACTATCCACCTGGCCGGGACGCTATCACGCCTGTTTCGACAACGGAGCCGTGCCCAGGACATGCTCCTTCATCTTCGACCCGCTGACTTCGCGCGGCGCACAGCCCTCCGCGGCCGCCATAGCCGCAGCCGTACCGGCCGCCTCGCCCAGACCAGCAACGACCGGCATTATCCGCAACGAGGAATGCGCTTCGTGCGTCGAGCTGATACACCGCGACCCCACCAGAAGGTTGTCGAGCATCGTGGGCACGAGACACCGGTACGGTATCTCGTAGTAGTCGCCTTTTGGAACGCGCTTTATCACCGTACCTTCACCGGTCGGGTTGTGGATGTCGATCGAGTAGGTGCTTCGCGCAATCCCGTCTTCGAACTTGCGCGCTGCGAGCACGTCCGCTTCGTCGAGCACGTACTCGCCCATGACTCTGCGCGATTCGCGCACGCCCGTCTGCGCCGCCATCTTCAGGATGAACGCGTCTTTGAACCGGGGAACACGCTGTTTGAAAAGGGCGACAAGCTCTTTGACCTGGCGCCGGGCTTCAATCTCCGCCCCGGTCATCTCGAACGTATTGGTCGAGTCCTTGCGCACGATCCTGGTCGTGTTGAAATGGTACGCGCCCGGTATCAGCGTGGCAAACACGAGAACGTTTTCTCTCGGCTGGTTCACCTCTCGAGCGGCTTTCGCTTCGAGCAGCACCTCTGTAAGTTCGTCGCGCACCGTCTTGACAGGTGGCTCCCCGGCAACACCGCCCATACGGAAACACAACGTCATCGGCTGGGCCAGACCGTCCGCGGCTCGACCCTTCTCGACAGCAGCCCCGGCCCGGGCGGCGAGATCGCCGTCGCCCGTCGCGTCCACGAACACCTTCCCTTCGACCGTGATAACGCCTGATTTCCCTGCCGTGTGGATGCGTTGGATTCGCCTGCCGCTGACGTCCGCTCCGACAAAGAACGAGTGCAGCAGCAACTCAACGCCGTGGTGCTGCACCATCTCGTCCAGCACGAACTTCATCACTTCATCGTCGAAAACGTGTTCTGTTTCGTCAAGCGCTTCCTCGCGTTCCATCCTGTCCAGCATCTCGTTGAAGATGGATGATGTCAACCGATCGCCCCCGAGCTTGTATCCCATGAACGGGTTGACCAGCCCCGCGGTCGCCATACCGCCCAGAAACCCGTACCGCTCGACCAGCAGCACCCGGGCACCCCGTTTCGCAGCGGCGAGCGCCGCCGAAAAACCGCCCGGACCTCCGCCCACTACCACGACGTCATACGTTTGTTTCATCTTCATGTGTCCCGATCCTAGCGACTCCGGCAGCTTCTCGACGGTTCTTCCCGTCGAGTCGAGCTGCGCCGCGAGGCCCGTACCCGCAAACGCGAATGACCCGAGAAACCGCCGCCGCGACACACCTGACAATGCCTGCACTTTGTCCGTTGCTGCTGGTTTCGCCACGTTGTCTTCCACCTCCCTTACACTTCCGTAACCATTCACCGTATCCGAGAACGCCGTAACCATTGCTGCTATTGTACCACGATTTCGATAGTTCGTGGGGCCCGAGGCCAGGGGCTGTTCGACGCTAGGCACGCTTCCGCCCTGGTTGTTATGGCGCAACTGGTCCCGTATCCCTAATCGTTCAGCAATCCAAAGAAAGCGTACTTGTAAGACCCTACAAATAGCAACAAACATGACAAGCGGGCTTTCACCCGCCAGTTGATCCACCCCACAAGAGCACCTACAAGTCCCGCAGGGACGATTGAGAATAGCCCAGGAGTTCTACTCCTGGGACTGGAGTTTGGCCATAATCTAGTTTATGCGGTCTGTGATTTGCATCATGCTGTTT
>CAZGCA010000023.1:0-67059 GCA_964524145.1 uncultured bacterium
GCGTATCGGGCGCAGGCGACGTCAACGCTGACGGGTACGCCGACGTCATCGTCGGGGCATATTGGTTCGACAACGGCGAGTCCTGGGAAGGTGCGGCGTTTCTGTTTCTGGGTTCGGCGTCGGGCCTCGTGGGTACGGACCCTGCGACGGCGGCGTCGATGCTCGAGGGGAACCAAGCCGACGCTTATTTCGGGTCGAGCGTATCGGGCGCAGGCGACGTCAACGGTGACGGGTACGCCGACGTCATCGTCGGAGCATATGGGTACGACAACGGCGAGTCCGGTGAAGGTGCGGCGTTCTTGTTCCTGGGGAATTCCGATGGAAAGCTGGTGCACGTACAACTGCACAAATCCGACGACACGGTTGTAGCCGCGCCGGGCATTAATTCCGATACGAGCGATTTCCGACTGCAGATGCTCGCACACTCTTCTGCGGTACACACGACTGCCGTCAAGCTCGAATGGGAGGTGAAGCCGTATGGCACAGGATTTGATGGCGTAGACACATGGCAAACAAGCGGGTGGGTGGATCCTGGTGTCGGTGGTTATCCCTTTGATGAGCCGTTCAGCGTTCCGGGCGAAGCGAACGGGTGGCATTGGCGTGCGCGGATCCTCTACGCGCCGTTGAATGTCTTTGACGCTGTGGGCGATCCGCCCGCGCTGGTTCCCAAGCCCGGCATTTCGCTATCCCCTCATCCGCCGCACGGCCGCTGGTACTACCCGCAGTGGGCGACGGTAGGCCCATCGGATTTCCGCACGACGGGATATCGGCCTCCGACGGACCCCGTTGTTGAAGTCACGCAGACCGTTCTCACCACCACTGACCCCGTACTGTGCACTGTCGACACCCCGAGCACCTCCCCTGCGAGTCCGCCGAAACCCATTCAGTATGAGTACACGTGGACGAACGAGGACACCCCTAACATCCTGCCAGAGAACGTAAGGATTGTGGTGCATATGACGCCGTCGCTGTCAGATACACTTGACTGGTCTGAGACGCACAAGCACGAGGTGTGGGAATGCACGGTCCGGGCGTGGGATGGCGTTCAATACTCACATTGCGCTTCGTCAGACACATCCCCAGAGATCGAGAACACTCTGCCATTGATGCCGGTAATCCAGTTGGTAGGGGCCTCACCCGGTGAGGAGCGGTATGAATATGGCCCGCTCGACACGGTGAAGGTCCGCATAACCGACCAATCCGACGCCGACGGCGATGCTCTCGTCCCCGAGTTCATGTGGCAATACTACCGGGAAGGCGAGTGGCATACACAGGAGACAGATGTCTCAAGCACAACCCTGTCGAGTTGGATTTCGCCAGGCGTTCCGCTGGAGAACGACATATGGAAGTGCGGCGTGCGGCACTACGACGGAGAAGCCTGGGGCGAGTGGTCGGACCCGGTAGAGGCGACGATATTGGGCACTGGCACGGATGAGGTACTGGTAACAATAGCCGTTGCGCCCGAAACCCTCACGTTGGGTCAGGGAGTGACTATCACCGGCGGGGTGAGTCCGCAGGCAGACATCGCGATAGGGTTCAAGAGTAAGGTGCCGGGCTCGTCGGGTTTCGACCGGGACTTTCCCAGCGGGGTTACTGCATCCGAGGGGGCATTCAGTCGGTTCTTTGTGCCGGACGCAGCGTCAGAGGGCTTGTCAGACTGGGAAGTCAAAGCGATATTCTCCGGAAACGAAACGTTCCGCCCTACCGAAAGCAACATCGTTTCCTTTGCCGTGCAGAAAGCCCAGCCGAGCCTGACACTGGAACTGTCGCATACCTCAGCACTGCTCAACCTTGGCAATGCAGGGGGATTCAAGGCAACGGCGAGGCTCTCGGTCGACAGTTTCCCTACCGAACTCAATCACCTGTTGTCCGGCAGAACAGTGCGATTGTCGCTCGCGTTCGGCCCGAACAACGAGACACCCTATGACCCTCTTGAGACTGTTACAGACGAGAACGGGGTCGCGGAATTCAGCTTCGTCGGCAAGGAGCACTGGTTCAGCGAAGCAGGCGTGTGGAAGTTCAAGGCGGAGTTTGCGGGAGACGACAACTTCAGACTCGCGTCGTCACCGGATTTCGACGATACGGACGCACGCCTAATCATCAAGGAAGGAGCAGGTTATGCCATCATCGTGCTCGGCCGATTGAACGAAGATGCCGAAGGACATGACTCGCACGCGAAGAGCACCGACTACATCTACACGACGCTCGAGGAGAGAGCGTTCCAGACGGACGCAGACTCCCAGGTCAGCGATATCTATTACATGCGCGAGTATCTGGGGGATGAAGAGGAGTCGGAAGACATCCAGGTCGCGGACCGGCCACCGACCAAAGCAAACGTGAAGTGGGCGATAGAGACGTGGGCGTACAACAAGATATCCGACTCGCCCGCGCCGCTGTACCTCATCTTTGCCGACCACGGAAGTCCCGACAAGTTCTACCTGTGGTCGTCGGAGAACACCAAGGAGGAGGATCAGTACCTTACGCCCACAGAGCTCCAGTGGTACCTCGCGGTGCTTGAGACCCAGCTCGAAGCCAGCGGAGTGACCGACCCAGAGATAGCCTTCATCTACGGTGCGTGCCATTCGGGAAGCTTCATCCCGGCGGTGTCAGCTCCAAACCGGGTTATCATCACGAGCTGCGCGGCAGACGAAATCTCGTACCGCGGTGTGACGACAGACGAGTCAGGCGTCCGCGATGGCTCGTTCTTCCTGATGGAATTCTTCCGCGAGGCAGGTGCGGGCAAATCGCTTCGGCAGGCCTTCGAACAGGCCTCTGAGAAAACGGTTGGGTACACCGCAACAAGGAGTAATGGTGTGCTGGCCGAGGAACCACAGCATCCGTTGCTCGACGACAATGGAGATGGTGAAGGCACGCCTGGTGCCTCTTTGGGCGAGCTGGGAGCAGACGGTGACCACGCGTGGAACATGGTGCTTGGGCTGGGTTCGAACGCGGGCAACACAGTAAGCTGGTTCACTGCGAGCCCGCCGGAGTCGCTGCCATTCGGAGACGACTTGTCGTCCCCACTGTTCGCAGAGACAACGGGTCGGGCGCTGACGGTTGATGACGGCGCGTGGATAGAGATCAAGCCCCCTGAATACGACGGTGGCGAGTATGCTGACCCGGATTACCAGGAGTTCCAGAGGCTGGCGGAGATGGCGGGGCCGATTGCGCCGGGATACTCGGAGACCGTTGGAGAAGAGAAGGTCCGGTTCGAGTGGTACCAGGAGGATCTCGACCCGTACCTGAGCTTCGATACCTCAGGCACGTACAAAGTGTATTACTTCCTCAAAGATGGCGTGACAGGCCAAGTGAGCGCGTATCTCGTAACCAATGTCTACGTAGGGAAACCGGGCAACCACGCGCCGGAACCTGTGACACTGGTGTATCCCGCCGATGGCGCCACGGTTTTCAGCACAGTCTTCTTTGTCTGGGATGAGACGACGGATGAGGACGGCGACGCGATCAGCTACCGTCTTGAAGTGTCCGAAGACAGCGCGTTTCCGGTTGAAGACACTATCGTCAAGGACGGCATCCCAGGCACTGTGACACGGCTGACCGAGGAAGATGGCATTGAGGACCTCCACAACTATTACTGGCGCGTCATCCCAGTAGACGAGTACGGTGCGAGCCCGGACGAGGGCAACGAGGTTCGGTCATTCAGTGTGGACAACGGCAACGCCGATTGGCCTGGTCTCATAACGGGTACGGTGAATGATGCAGAGATGGGCGAAGTAGTTGCCGGTGCAAGCATCACGCTGGTGCGGGAAGACGAAGAGGAATCACCAACCATGGAATCGTCAGATCTGGGAAGGTACTACTTCGTGAACATAGCACCGGGTGCGTATAGTCTTCAGGTGACCCATGACGAGTACCTCGATGAAACCAAGACAGGTAACTTGTTGCCGGGTCAGGTAGCGGAAGTGAACTTCGAGTTGATACCCATTGGCTTGCCGAGGCTCCTCGTTACACCTTCGAACTGGCCCGTGGAATCATCGAACGGGACAGTCAGTTTCACTGTTGAGAACACCGGGACAGAAACGATGGATTGGTGCGCGCAGGTGACCGAGGGTGATACCTGGTTGAGAATCACCTCCGAGGCATGCGGTATCAACGATGGCACTGTCGAGGTAAGTTACGATCCCAATCCGACTGCTGCTCCAAGACCAGGAACGATTCGCGTCACGGCTGCCGGCGCGATTGATAGTCCGTTCGAGGTGAGAGTATACCAGGCGGCAGACACCACGCCACCGGTGGCAACAATCACGAACGTACCCCAATCGCCTACAAGAGTCACCCAAGCCAGCCTCGCAGTCGGCGGTGACGGAGTTGTCGCGTACCGATACAGCTTGAATTCGGACGATGACTATGGCGACGCAACCGATGTCTTGACAACCATAGAGCTCACAGACCTGCCTGATGGCCATAACACCGTTTACGTTATCGGCTGGGACGCGGCTGGCAACTGGCAGACTGTGGCTACAACGGCGAGTTGGATAGTTGATACTACGCCTCCTGTGTCAACAATCACAAATGTGCCCCAGTCCCCTACAAGAGACACAACGGCCAGCCTGATAGTCGGTGGAGGTGACGTCGTAGCGTACCGATACAGCCTGGACTCAGATATATATGGTGACGAGACTGATGTGGGTACGAGTATTGGACTCACGGACTTGCCCGACGGTACACATACGGTCTACGTGATTGGCCGCGACGAAGCAGGCAATTGGCAGCACGTGCCGACGACGGCAACCTGGACGGTGGACACAACGTCGCCTGTTGCGACGGTTACCGGTGCACCCCAGTCCCCCACCACAACGACAGCGGCCACTCTTACGGTCGGCGGGAACGGTGTCGTTGCGTACCGGTACAGCCTCGATTCAAGGGGCTACGGCGACGAGACTGAGATTGGGACACGTATCGAGCTCACAGGCTTGTCTGACGATGAACACAGCGTTTCCGTACTTGGCCGTGACGAAGCAGGCAACTGGCAAGACCAAGAGGAGGCGACAACGGTAAGCTGGACAGTCGACACGACTCCGCCCGAACCGCCGGTGATAACGACCGACGGCGGAGACGGTCCTGGGGAAGACTTCATTACGCACGAGCCGGACCTTGTGCTCGAAGGTACGTGCTCCTCCGACACGTGGTCACTGAAACTCAATGGGGATGAAGTGCAATCGTTCGTTCCGGAATCTGTGACCTGGTCTTGCGAGATATTGCTTGCAGAGGGAGAGAACTTGCTGAGGGTGCACGCGTTCGACCTCGCAGGAAATCAATCTTCGCCGGAGAGTGTTACAGTCACCTATTACCCACCTTTGACTTTGACTGTGGCCGACAGTTCAGACGCTCCGGGCAGTACGGTGGACGTGCTGGTAACGTTTACCGGGACACGTGAGGTGGAAACCTTTACGCTGGAGGTACGCTACGACCCGTTATTGCTCGAATACCAGGAGTTAGTGAGGGAAGGTCACTCTATTGAGAACTTCGACAGCGTAGAATGCACTGAGACAAGTGACGGAGTCGCTATAGAGGCCTCGAGAACAGGCGGATCGCTGAGTATTGAAGACGAAGTGTTGCTGGCGTTGCGGCTCAGGGTTGGTGACGAGGCAGCCACAGGGGAATGCTGCGAGCTGAGGCTTGAGAACGTGACGGGAGGTCTTGCTGACTGTGACACGCGGAACGGTACATTCTGCGTGGCGCCGACGTTGGAGATGGAAGGGGGCCTCCATACAGTATCGCGGTATGTAGAGCTCAGCATCATGATTGATGAAGCCTTAGGTATCCAGACGTTCAGCTTTATCCTCGAGCTTGCCTGGGGAATTGGATGGGCCAACAACGTCGTAGCGGTGACAGAAGGCACGTTGTGTAGCGAGTCTTCGGTGACAACGACGCAATTGGGCGTTGACCAGACGCTTGTGGAGGTGAGTATGACCGAAGGTCCCCTGCCGCAGGGAGGAGGGACTCTCTTGGTCATGGAGTTTGAACCGTCGATGGAAGACACAGTCATCGCGACGCTGTCGGAGTTGAAGGGCGACTTGTACGGAGCTGCTTCTGCCTCGGAGGAGATTGAGATTGCATGGCTGGCTGACAGCGATGGGGATGGCTACTCGGATGTCGATGAGGAGGCTAATCAGACGGACCCGCACAATGAGACATCAATGCCGGCGGACTATGACGGGGATTTTGTCTCGGACCTGAACGACAAAGATGATGACGGAGATGGTGTCTTTGATTCTGAAGATGAACTTCCGTTCAATCCTGCAGAATGGAAGGACACTGATGGGGATGGAATTGGCAACAACTCCGACGACGATGACGACAACGACGGTCTCTTCGATATCAATGAGTTGAGGATCGGCACAGACCCCGAGGACCGGGATAGTGACGGCGACGGGTACTGGGACGGGTTTGAGCTGGACCACGGCACGAGTCCTGTAGACCCGCAGGACTTTCCGCCCGATACGGACGTCTACGGAGATGTAGACGTGGACGGTTATGTCAACGCCATGGACGTCCAACTGGTCATCAACGGCACATTGAATCCGGAGCTTATCCCGGTGCCTATTCGTAACGCCGATATCAACGGCGACGGCATCGTCAACGCAATAGATGTCCAGCTTGTCATCAACACCGCTCTGGGAATCGTAGGCCAGAGGGACAAGGCCAAGATTCTGACTTCACCCAGAGCGTCTCATCATGTGCGCTCGGGGCCTATCCTAACCCGGATAATCCCGAGTGCATAGCCCGCCAGAAATCCCTCGATTTCCGGATCATTTTGGCACTTACAGTGCATTTACGAAATGGCTGCAGTGTTGCAAGAACACTGTAATCGCTTATGCGACAGTGTTATGCACCTCTCATATAACGGGCAACAGCCGCACATACGGGCTTTGTGTTTTCTATTACAGATAGGAAGCGGCACGGTCCTCGAAGGACGCTGTAACGCTGCCATCCCGTTGCAGGATGACAAGGGGAGTAACTAGGGGGGAGGAGCTAGTAAGTTACCGCGTTCCCATTCCGTGCCGCTCGATTCCTAGTTGGCTTGGTCTTGACTCGCCGTCTCGATTATCCCTGCTGATCCTTCGGGATCACTTGTTCGCTGTTTCTGTAACCTACACATGAGCATAGGGCATCTGTCACTCCTTGTCAATTGCTCGATAGATCGAGATTCTGGCTTGACGGGGTGATGGTTCTGCGCTATCATAATCGCATCCCTAGGGGTAGGTGATAATCGACGGTGTCGATAACCGTGAGGGGATTGTTTCAGTGAAGGCCCACCTTCTATTGATTGTCTTGGCGTTCGTGATTTGCCCCTCTGCGTTTGCGCCTACCTCGTATGTCGACAAGGACAAGACCGCCGTGCCATCGGACGACACCTCATGGGGCACGGTCTGTCGGACCGTCCACGAAGGTATCGACAACGGCGGGAGGGCTATGCAGTGAAACGGTACAATATCGTATTCGCCGTTGCCTTTCTTGTTCCTATCCCCGCGGCCGCAGTCGACTACTACGTCAACGACAGTTCCACGACCAACGACGTATATTGCACTGCGGTAGGTAGTGACGCGAATGATGGTTTGACGCCGGCAACGGCGAAGGCGTCTGTGCAGGCAGTTCTGGACGCGTATGACCTGGAACCTGGGGACGCGGTGTATGTAGACACGGGTACGTACGTGTTGACGGAAAACATAACGGTGGACTCATTGGATTCGGGTGCTTCCGGGGATCCGGTAACTTTTCAGGGGTCGACGCATCCTGATGGGACAACGTTGGACCGCAATGATACCTCATCCTCCTCATGCCGTGGTATCTCAATCGGCGCATCGTACGTGCGTGTGCAGGACATCCGGGTGACGGGGAGCTACTACGGGATTTACGTGGCTGGCACAGACTGCGAGGTGCGAGGGTGCGAGTTGTTCGAGAACACAATGGGACTCATGGTTGGGGGAAGGTCAACGGTGCTGGTAAACAACCTGATTCACGATAACACTTCCGCAGGCATGTATTTCGCTGTTTATGAAGGCGCCTATAACCCGGTCGTGGTAAACAACACGGTTGTGGGCAATGGGGACTATGGGGTGCGCTTTGCCTATAGCATTTTAAGCGATGCTGCGTCGTTCAAGAACAACGTTGTGCGTGCAGACGGAGCGGGTAACTGTTGCGTATATTTCAGCGCATCGATCCACACCGGGTGTACGTGGGACTATAACGATCTTCATGCAACGGGTGGGGCGTCAGTGGGATACTACGGAAGTGCGTCGCGGGCGACGCTAGGCGAATGGCGCGAGGCCACGGGAAAGGACAGCATCAGCATCAGCGAGGACCCGCTGTTTGTCGACGAGGTCAGCGGAGACTATCACCTATCGAGCACAGGGGGAAGTTGGCATGGAGGAGCTTGGGCCGCGGACGGTATGTCGAGTCCCTGTATCGATGCGGGCGATCCGGCAAGTGGTTACAGCAACGAGTCTTCCCCTAATGGAGGGCGTGTGAACCTGGGTGCCTACGGGAACACGGACCAGGCGTCAAAGACACCTAACAGACGATTCCTCACCCTTCTCGAGCCTGTAGGCGGGGAAAACTGGGCTTCGGGCGATCAATCCATACGCTGGCGGCGCACGGGCGGAGCCTGGGACGGCGCAGAGACGGTACGTATCTACTATTCCTCCGACGCCGGGCATAGTTGGACGCTGCTGATAGACTCGCTTACCGCATCGGACGAATCGTTCACGTGGAATGTGGATGGATTGTGGTCGAGTCCGTTTTACCGCGTGCGAATCAGGTGTGCCGAAGATGCCTCGGCAACGGACGAAAGCGCCGATTTTCGCATAGGATCGGCAACCTGTTACTATGTGAACGATAACTCACAGATCAATGACGTGTACTGCACGACAGTAGGGAACGATGCTAACGATGGTTTATCGCCAGCCACGCCGAAAGGCTCGATTCAGGCGATTCTGGACGCGTATGACCTGGAGCCCGGCCATAGAGTGTACGTGGATACGGGAACCTACCTTTTGGCGACAAACATTGTGGTGGATGCAGGGGACGCAGGGGCTTCAGGAGACTTGGTTACACTCATAGGCTCTACACATTCTGATGGCACAACGGTGGATCGAGCTAATACGTCCTCCTCCGCGTATGGCCTCGAGATCACAGGAGGTAACGTGCGTGTGTCGGAGCTTCGCGTGACGAATGCATACTGCGGAGTATATCTCTCCGGCACAGGTTCAGAGGTAACTGGGTGTGAGTTGTTCGAGAACATACACGGGCTCTTTATCACTTCTTCGTCTCCTTGGTCAGCACAAACTGTTGCCAACAACCTCATCCGAGACAATGTCGAGCACGGGATCTACAGTTGGGCTAACAGCTCACCGACTATTATTAATAACACTATTGCAAATAATAGCAGCTGCGGCATCTATCTGGAATATGGATTGGCAAATGACGGCACTTTTAAGAACAACATTGTGTCGGCAGATGATTCTGGGTTGTACTGTGTGTTCTTCCATAATTCTCTTGCTCCCGGTTTTGGCTGGGACTACAACGATCTTTACGCGACGGGCGGGGCTGCTGTGGGGTATTTCGGCGGAACACGTGCGACACTTTCTGACTGGCAGACGGCTACGAGCAAAGACGCGCACAGCATCAGTCAGGACCCACTTTTCGTTGACGCCGCGCTTAATGACTATCATCTGCGCACGAGTTCTCCTTGTGTTGACGCGGGCGATAACAATGGCGCTCCTTCATTTGACATGGATGGAAATTCCCGGCCCTTTGGGACCTCCGTCGACATCGGCGCCGATGAGGCGAACAACCCTTCGACGCCGGTTGTTGTCGTCACGCCAGTTGCTCCCACAACGGTCGACAACCTGCTCTGCACGATAACAACGCCTACCATAGTCAGTCCGGAACTGACGCCTCAGTATGAATACTCGTGGTCCAACGGAATTGACACAGTCATACATGGGCCAACGACCAATGAGACCGACACGCTCAGCGCATCATTTACAGCGAAGCACCAGACATGGCTTTGTACTGTTCGCGGATTTGACGGCTTCAGTTACTCTGAACCGGCTGCCGATTCCACGACCGTTCTCAACACACCGCATGACGCTCTCTCGCTATCGATCCCAGAGACCCTGAGCACAAACCTCAATCTCCAGTGCCAACTTATCAAAAGCCCCGACCCGGATAACGATGTGGAGTACTTGATCCAATGGGTCATCACACGTCCGAGCCAGGGATGGGTTGACGAACCTTGGACCGGCCCTGTACTGACCACGGACACCTATACGCAGATTGATACGGCGGACACCCAGAACGGAGACAAATGGTATTGCGAGGTCACCTACGGGGACGGTGAGGAAGCAGATGACACAGAGACCTCGGGGACATGCACTATTGGCCCCACAATCCCCTCTTTCATCTCCTTGGGTTTCGACGGACCTAACTTGGTGACACTTGGCGACTTCATCACCGTCAAGGGAGTGATCACGCCGCCTCCGGCCTCCGGGACCATTGTATCGTTCGAGAGCACGTCACCATCGGCTGTGGTAGACTCGGACTTCCCGGAGGCCGTAGCTATTGGCGGGAGCACGTACAGCAGGACATTCTATCCCGATGAGGCGTCGGAGGGGCGGGATCCGTGGAAGTTGACCGCATCGTGGCCGGGCGACGACACTCACATGCCCTCGACGAGCGACGAAGTTGCGTTTACGGTAAACAAGGCACAGTCGGCGCTGTCGTTGGAGCTGTCACACTCGTCGGCGCTCGTGAATCTTGGCAATGCCGAAAGTTTCACTGCAACGGCGACGCTGTCGGTGGATAACTTCCCCACGCAACTCAGGCCGTTGTTGTTGGGAAGGACCATTCGTCTTTCGGTAGCTACTCCAGAGGGCCAGACACCGTATGACCCGCTTGAAAAGTCCACGGACTCTGATGGCGTGGCGACATTCACGGCTCAGCAATTCGAGGACGCAGGAATCCTGTTCGGTGAGACTGGGGTGTGGAAATTCAAGGCGGAATTCACGGGCGACGACAACTTCACGCTGGCCTCGACGCCGGATTATGACGAGACCGATGCGCGTCTGATCGTCAAGGAAGGTGCAGGCTACGCCATCCTTGTGCTGGGCCGTCTCGACCAGACCGCCGAAGGTCACGACGCACACGCCAAGACCACGGACTACGTCTATCGCACGCTGGTGGATCGAGCGTTCGACCCGACCGACATCTACTACATGCGTGAGTACCTGGGCAATGAAGAGGAGTCGGAAGACATCGACGTGGCGGACTTGTCCCCGACCAAGGATGACGTGCAGTACGCGATAGAGACGTGGGCCTACAACGCGATATTCGATTCGCCGGCGACGCTCTATATCATCTTTGCCGACCATGGCAGCGTGGACAAGTTCCATCTCTGGTCTTCCGAAAACAGCGAAGACGAAGACCAATACATCACGCCCGCCGAGCTTGAGGGATACATCAGCTTGCTCGAAAGCACGCTCGAGGGTAGTGGCGTGACCGACCCGGAGATAGTGTTTGTTTACGGCGGTTGCCACTCCGGTAGTTTCATTCCGATGTTCTCTGCTGCAAACCGCGTCGTCGTTACGAGCTGTGCGTCGGACGAGATATCGTACCGTGGTGTAGACAGCGACCCGACGGACGGTTCGGACGTGCGGGACGGCGAGTTTTTCCTCATGGAGCTGTTCCGGAACGCGGGCGCGGGCAGATCGTTGGAGGAGTCGTTCGAGCTTGCATCCGACAAAACGGTGGAGTACACGGCGTCGAAGAGCAACGGTGCGCTGGCCGAAGAGCCGCAGCATCCGCTGCTCGACGACAACGGAGACGGAGTGGGCACGCCGGGGGCATCGCTGGGCGCGGTGGGCGCGGACGGCAGCCGTGCAGAGAGCATGATCCTGGGTTTGGGCTCGAACGCGGGCAACACGGTGAGCTGGTTCACGGTGAGCGGGCCGGTATCGATAGACCCCGGCGGTGAGATTCCCAGTCCGCTGTTCGCGGAGACGACGGGCCGCGCGCTGACCGCAGAGGACACGGCGTGGATAGAGGTGAAGACGCCTGCGTACGATAGTGGCGAGCTTGCCGATTCTGAGTACGCGGAGTTCCAGAAACAGGCGGAGATGGTGGGACCGATCGCTCCGGGTAGTTCGGAGTCTGTCGGTGAGGAGAAAGTGCGGTTCGAGTGGTCGCAGGACGATCTCGATCCGTATCTGAGCTTCGACACCTCAGGCATCTACAAGGTCTACTACTTTCTCAAGGACGGAACGACGGGCCAGGTGAGCTCGTACCTGGTGACGAACATCTATGTCTCGCTGGCGGACAACCAGCCTCCGCAGGCAGTGACGCTGGCGTATCCAGGCGAAGGAGCCGTGTTGTACAGCACGATATTCTTTGTTTGGGGAGAGAGCAGCGACCCGGACGGTGACGCGATAACGTACCGGCTCGAGGTGTGCGAGGACAGTGGGTTCGCGAGCGATGTGATAGTCAAGGACGGTATTGCCGGCACGGTGACGCAACTTACCGCTGCGGACGGCATCGAGGATCTCACGGACTACTACTGGCGTGTGATCCCGGTGGACGCGTACGGTGCGAGTCCATCGAGCAATACGGTTCGCTCGTTCAGTGTAAACAAGGCCAACCCGGATCTGCAAGGCCTGATAACGGGTGTGGTGGAGGACTCGGCGACGGGCGATGCCATTCCGGGTGCGAGCGTCACGCTCACGCCGGGCTCCCATCCCCTCACGACCTCGACGACGCAGGGAGTGTACTATTTCCCCAACCTCTCGCCGGGACTGTACACGGTAGAGGCCTCGGCTTCGGGCTATTCCGATGAGAGTGAAGCTGCCTACGTGCCGACGGGCGGTCATGCGGAGGTAAACTTTGCGCTGACACTGACCCTCGAGAGCAACTCGCCGTTATGCACTGCGATAGCGGACGTGAGTTTTGACGAAGACGGTAGCGATACGAGTATAGACCTTGACGATTACGTATCCGATGTGGACAACACCGATGCGGAGCAGACCTGGACATACTCGGGTGCGACGAACGTCACGGTGTCGATCGACGTTTCGACCTATGTAGTGACATTGAGCGCTGCCACGGACTGGTACGGTGAAGAGACGATAACGTTCACCTGCACCGATCCGGACCAGCTCTGGGACAGCACGGACGTGGACGTAACGGTTGACCCAGTGAACGATGCACCGGTATGCGCTGCGATACCCGACGTGAGTTTCGATGAGGATGGCAGCGATACGAGTATAGACCTTGACGATTACGTTTCCGATGTTGATGATGCCGATGCCGAGCTGAGTTGGACGTGGTCGGGGCCGACACACGTTACGGTATCGATCGATCCGGCAACCCATGTAGTGACGCTCGGTGCCGTGGCAAACTGGTACGGCACGGAAACGATAACATTCATCTGCACCGATCCAGGGGGATTGTCAGACAGCACGCAGGTGGAAGTAACGGTCAAATCGGTGAACGATGCCCCTGTCTGCACCGTGATATCGGCTGTGAGCTTCAATGAAGACGGTAGCGGTGTAAGCATAGATCTGGATGACTGCGTGTCGGACGTGGACAACACGGATACCGAGCTGAGTTGGACATATTCAGGAGCGACAAACGTTGCCGTATCGATCAGCCCAGTGACCCATGTGGTGACGATTGGTGCCGCGGCGAACTGGTACGGCACGGAGACGGTAACGCTTACCTGCACCGACCCAGGGGGATTATCACACAGTGCACAGGTGGCGGTGACGGTCAATCCGGTGAATGATGCGCCGGTATGCATGCTCATTGGGTTGGTACATTTCGACGAAGACGGTAGCGATACGAGTATAGACCTTGACGATTACGTTTCCGATGTTGATGATGCCGATGCCGAGCTGAGTTGGACGTGGTCGGGGCCGACACACGTTACGGTATCGATCGATCCGGCAACCCATGTAGTGACGCTCGGTGCCGTGGCAAACTGGTACGGCACGGAAACGATAACATTCACCTGCACCGATCCGGGGGGATTGTCAGACAGCACGGACGTGGTGGCAACGGTAAGGTCTGTCAACGACACTCCGTGGATCGACCCACCTATACCGAATCTCACCGTCGAGAAGAACGTCAGCTTAACATATGATCTGACTTCGAACGAACACGATGTCGAAGACAGTGACGCTGTTCTTGTATGGTCGGTCAGCGACGTCGACACCTCGTTGTTTAGTGCTGCAGTTGATCCGGCCACCGACGAGCTGACTATCACACCGGTGGTGGAGGCAGAAGGCAGCGACCTGATCGAGCTGACGCTGCACGATAGGGAGGAAGGAAGGGTGTCCCAGTGGGTCACCGTTGGCGTTACGGCGGATATGGACGGTGACGACATGCCGGACGGTTGGGAACAAGACCACGGATTGGATCCGTCCAGGGACGACGCGTTGGAAGACCCTGACGAAGATGGGTTGACCAACTTGGAGGAATACGGCTTGCATACCAATCCGCAAGCAGAGGATACGGACGATGACGGGCTGAGCGATGGTGACGAAGCGCACACGTACGGCTGCAACCCGCTCAGTCCTGACTCCGATGACGACGGGCTGACTGACGGGGTGGAGGTAAACACTCACAGAACTGACCCGAACGACCCAGACACCGACAACGACGAGCTCGACGATGGGGCCGAGGTAACCATGCACGGAACCGACCCGCTCGACGATGACTCGGACGACGACGGCTATTCGGACGGCGCAGAGATGCTGGGTAACACAGATCCCACTGATCCGCACGATTACCCCGACTGTGATCCTCTGGGCTCGCCCGCGAACATTGACGCATCGAGTGGAACGTATGCTGATCATGTGAGTGTGAGCTGGGACAGTGTGGGTGGAGCGAGCAGTTACGCCCTGTATCGAAGCACAAGTGATAGCTTTAACGAGGCAACTCTCTTGGGTGACAACGTTGCGTCTCCTTTGGATGACACTTCGGCCGAGTGCGGCCAGACGTATCATTACTGGGTGACGGCGACGAATGTTTGCGGAGAAAGTGCGCCCGGCGAACCAGACACCGGGTATAGAGCGTGTGGGCCGGGGAGAATCACGGGCTACGTGGGGGATGCTGAGACACAAGCACCCATCTCCGGTGCAACGGTCAAGCTTTGCTATTCCAGCGGTGCATGCACGCACAAGTGGGGCGAAAGCGATTCGAGCGGCCGTTTCGAGATCTCCGGTGTCGATGCCGGGCAGTACTATCTTGAAATAGCCAAGAGCGGGTATACGGCAACCAGAGATCCTGCCGGCGGCACGTTCCAGGTGGGCGTCGGGGAAACGGAAGATCGGGGGACGGTCTATCTCGAAGGAGTCTGCGAAGTCTCCCTTGCCCTGGGAAGAGGAGGCGCGAACCCCGGCGAGGCGGTAGTGGTGCCGGTGGAGATAGGGTCCCGCGCGGCCGGTGAAGCGGTGATTGTCAGCTTTGACCTCCGCTTCGATCCAGACCTCCTTGCTATTGACACCGACTTCGCTTTCGGAGGCATAGAAGACGGCCCGGCTACAGTGGCTGCTGGCGGCGGAAGCGGGATCAAAGAGCAGGAGTCTGGTCTTTATGAGGTGTATGTTTTGTTTTCCGACACGCCGATACCGGACGGAGTCTTGGCGAGTGTGGGATTCATCATAGACCAATGCGCTGCTGCGGGAACGGTGATCCCCGTGCAGATCGAGAATCCCGTCGCAGCCAGACGGGACGCTACCGAGAACGTGACCGCTGCCTACGATGGTCTCGTCTTTGCAACCCCGCCCGTGGCCATCACGGACGTCAGCCCGAACATGTGTCTTGTCGAGGGCGGCACCGAGGTAACGATAACGGGCACGGGCTTCCTTCCCGATCAAGTCTGCGTGCTGTTTGGGATGGACGCAGGGCTAAACGTCGAAGTGATTAGTTCGGAGACGCTGACGGTCGAGACACCAACGCGCGCTGCCGGTGTTGTTGACGTGGTTTGCGCCATACTCGGCATCCCTTACCCCGAATGGTGCGCGGTTCTGCCGCTGGGCTTCACGTACATTGCCCCCGGCGCCAGCGGAGACGTAAACGGTGACGACATAACTAACGCGATAGACGTGCAGTTGACAATCAACGAAGCGCTCAGCATTTCTACCGGCTACGACTGCGACATAAACGGAGACGGCTTCGTTAACGCCATCGACGTCCAACTCGTCATCAACGTCGCGCTCGGGATCGGAATCTAGAGCGGCAACACGAACGTCCTAATTCTGTCCAGAGCGTCTCATCGCGTGTGTCCGAAGCCTATCCTAACCCGGATAATGTGAACGCATAACCCGCCGAAAACGCCCCGATTTCCGGATGATTTTGGCACTTACCCTGCACTTACGAAATGGCAGGGGCATTGCTGCGGATTTGCAACCGGCGATGCGACAGTAGGTTGTGTGTCTCATGTAATTAGCAACACGCGCACATACGGATTGTGTGTTTCCGGTTGTGGTCGTGAGTATGAAGATGCAGAAGCTTCACTAGGAGCTTTTCCACATTGCCGTCTGTGTTGTTGGTCAGCGCCGGCTTCCGGCGCGCAACTAAACTACTTAAAGGGATTCGCTCAAGAGCAACGACTGATTTCCCGTGCTGCTGATTGACATCAATGGGTGTCGGTGCTACTATCCGATCCGAAGCTAAAGCTCAAAGCAAAACGGGATCCAGTGAAGGAGTGAGTCCGATGAAATCAGCTAATAGTTTGTCTTGTCTAACGAACCTGCTTGCCTGCGTTGCACTTGCAGCCGTAGTGGTTCTCCTCCCCAGTCAGGCTGGGGCTGAGGACATCACTGTGGATACCGATGCAACCTGGCCTGCAGGCACCTACGCCTATGATAACGTCGTTGTCTCGAACGGAGCGACGCTGACACTCGATGGGGCCGTTGAGATAAGCGCCGTCAGCCTGACCGTCGAGAGCGGAAGCGCGATCTCGGCTTTCGGCACGGGCTACGGGCAAGCTGAAGGTCCCGGGACAAGTGAGCAATTCGGGACCGGCGGCGGTTATGGGGGCCGGGGCGGCGACAACCGAGGCGAACAAGGAGGCGGTCTCTACGGGTCGGCAGTCCAACCGACGGATTTGGGGAGCGGTGCCGGTCCAGGAGGTCTCGGGACAGGCGGTTCGGGCGGGGGCGCGATAAAGCTGGTGATAAGCGGCACAGCGACGCTTGCCGGAACCGTTTCCTCCAATGGCAGCGACGGGACGGGCTATGATGCCGGCGGTGGTTCAGGAGGCAGCGTGCTTATAGAAGCGGGACACTTCAGCGGCGCCGGTGTCATTACGGCAAACGGAGGCAACGGCGCAGCCGGCGGGATGTCGGCGGGTGGCGGCGGAGGCCGTATTGCCGTGTACTATGCGACCAGCGACTTCTCCGGCACCGTAACCGCGGAGTCAGGCAGCGGTAACGGAAATGACACCGGCCAGGAGCCCGGCACGGTGGGCTTCTTTGACAGTGATGACGGTACCTTCCGATCGGGACATTCATGGCGGTTTCACGTTGACGATAGTCCCTTCGAACTAACTAGCTACACGCTGATACCCAATGCTGCCGCGACGGTCGAAGACGATGTTGTATTCAGTGGCGCGAGCCTGGTCCTTGAGAGCGGGGCTCAGTTATCGTTGTACGAGGGTTCACAGAGAATCGACTTTGAACTCACAAATCTAAGCATCGCCGAGAGTGCGTTGTTTTCCGCGGATGGCAGCGGCTATGGACAGGCTGAAGGCCCGGGGACAAGTCAGGATGCCGGTACGGGCGGAGGCTATGGAGGCCGGGGTGGCGACAACCGAGGCTGGCCTGGTGGCGGCATTTTTGGGTCGGCGCTGCAACCAACGGATTTGGGAAGCGGCGCCGGGCCCGGCGGTATCGGTACGGGCGGTTCCGGAGGCGGCGCGATAAGCTTGGCGATAACCGGGACCTTCACGCTCGCCGGCGCCATTTCAGCCAATGGCGGCGACGGGACGGGGTACGATGCCGGCGGCGGTTCCGGAGGTAGCGTCCTGATAGAAGCGGGGCATTTCAGCGGCGCGGGTACCATTACGGCAAACGGTGGCAACGGCGCGTCCGGCGGAAGTTCGGCCGGCGGCGGCGGAGGCCGTGTTGCCGTGTACTACTCGACGAGCGAGTTCTCCGGCTCCGTCACTACGGACCCGGGTAGTGGCACCGCACAGAACACCGGCCAGGAGCCCGGCACCATCGGCTTCGTCGATCAGTCAACTGACACTCTCCACACTGGCTCGACATGGCGGTTCGAACTAACGGACGAGCAGTTCCCCGTTGATCTCGTGGTTCCGGCAGGCTCCATCGCCGACATGCAGAGCGGCAAGACCTATGCCTTCAACGCTGTCACCATAGAAAACGGGGGAACGCTGCTCACGTCCGATGGACATCCCGCGGAGGAAGGTCCCGGCGCCGGCTTGAGTACCATCTTTTCGGCAAGCGGTGGAGGTTATGGGGGCAGAGGAGGGAACAGCGACACCACCGATGGCGGCGAACCCTATGGTTCTGCTGCGTTCCCGGTAGACCGCGGCAGCGGGGGAGGCAGCCCGGCCCGTGGTGGCGGCCGAGGCGGCGGGGCCATGCGGCTTGTGGTGGAAGCGCTGAGCGTGGACGGAATTCTTGCCTCGAACGGTGCTGACGGGGAGAATCCCGGTGCCGGAGGAGGTTCCGGGGGCAGCCTGTATGTGACGACCGGGACCCTGTCGGGAGCAGGCTCGATCGAAGCCAGGGGAGGCAGCGGGGCAGCGGGCAATGATGGCGGTGGTGGCGGCGGTCGAATCGCGGTGTATCATAATGGCTCGACGTTCTCAGGTACCATCGACGTCTCGGGTGGCGAGGGGTACGAATCAGGCGAGCCGGGAACGGCACTGATCATCCGCGAGATCCCTCTCGCGCTTGGCGGATCTCTCGATATGGACGCCGAACCGTTCGGGTTCAATGTGTTCCGGCTCGAACTTGGGGCCGGGGACGCAACAAACCTGGTTGCACGGCTCACTCCGCTTGAAGGCGGCGGCGAATGGAGCTTTGTAGGGAGGCTGAACGAGCAGCCGGGACTGGCCGAATACGACTGGCTGCCCGCGCCGACAGCTTCGCCTCCGTTCAGTATCCTGGTGCCGTCGCCGATACCGGGAACGTACTACTTTGGAGTCCATTTCGCCGAATGGGCAAAGGACTCCGTTGGTTTTCGTATCGAGGCGTTTTCGGCCGACCGCTATGTGGCCGGTGTGGACGTCGGTTCCGGTGGCAACAGCGGCACGACGACGGTCGAGATAGGTGGGCTCGGGTACGAGACCGGTATGGTCGTCGAGTTGCGCAGCGGGACCGGCACAGCTCTCAGACAGTCTGTTCCTTCATTCTTTGACGATGATTCCCTCTCCGTTTCTCTGACCCTGCAGGGGCTCGATCCGCAAACGGTGGACGTCGTTGTCGTTTGGCCTGACGAATCCGAGTTGGTGTTGGAAGACGCATTCGAGATCACGGAGGGTACCGGAGGCGGTCAGCTTAACGTACGGCTCGTGATGAACGAGACGGTCCGAACCGGCAGGGTTAACACGGTCTGGATTGAATACGAAAACGTGGGCGATGCAGACCTGCTATCGCCGATACTCGAGCTGGAAGTACTCGAAGACTACGTCCTGATGCGACCCGACTCGCACAGTCCATGGCAGTCCGAACCGCTTCAGTTCCTCGCGATCAGCTCGGAAGGACAGGCCAGCGTGCTCTCCCCCGGAGCATCCAATCGGATACCCGTGCAGTACATCAGCGACGGCGCCGCCCACAGCTTCAACACGTTTGTCCTGAGCGAAGACACCTCCGGCAATCCTCCAATGGACTACGATACACTGAAACCACAATTGCGCCCTGCAGGCGTCAGCGAGGATCTCTGGAACCTGATGTGGCCGGTATTCACGGCGCAGCTTGGAAACTCCTGGAACGAGTACCTCGAGACGCTCCGCTCCGATGCGGACTACCTGAGCCAGTTGGGCGTTGAAGTCTCGAACGTTCGTGAACTGATCGATTTCGAGATGAGAAAGATAGGTGGATTTGCCCCGAAGACCGTCCTGGCATCCGATCTTGATGCGCTCAGCGCCTGCGGCAATCTGCCCGTAAGTTTCAGCCGTACCTGCCATAACGATATTGCTGGACGCTTCTACAACGGTCCGTTCGGCTGGGGTTGGACGCACACCTACGATCTCAGGATAGTGGAACTCGGCGATGGTGTTGTGGGCGTGTTCCAGGGAGGGTTGCCTTCGCATCTGTTCTACCTGGACAGGGACGGCACGTACCATGCTTCTCGCGGCGACTATGCCGAGCTGTCCCAAGATGCAGGTGGGTTCACTGTCAGCGAACAGGACGGCCATGTCTTCACATTCGACGCCGGCGGGAAGTTCGCGTCTGTTGAAGACCGGTATGGCAACACGGTGACGGCAAGCTACGACTCGAGCGACAACCTGGTGCAGTTGCTGCATTCCAACGGGGATGCGTTCGCGCTCGCTTACGATGGCGGTGGACGTATCACAACCTTGAGCGACCACGCGGGCAGGACAACAACGTACTCCTACACCGATGGTCATCTGGGAAGTGTTACGTCTCACGCGGGCTACGCCACTCAGTACGGTTACGATGAGACACCTGACAGCCTGGTTGAGCATGCGCTGACATCGATCACCGGCTTCGACGGCATTGTGGAATGCTTCACATACGATGACAACGGCCGGCTGCTAGAGGAAAGTCTTTGCGGTCCCACACCGGGGCTCGCACTCACGTACACCTATCACACCTCAGGTGCTGTCGATGTTCAGGACAACGAAGGATTTGTGGTATCAGTATACCCCGACCATCGCGGCAACTATAGACGCATCACGGATAGCGCCGGTCGCGATGTCGTCCAGTCCTATGACTCGTCCGATAACCTCATTGAACTTGTCGATACCGAGGGGAACAGATTTCTGTTTGAATACGACCATAAGGGCCAAGTCATCCGAACCACCAACCCATTGGGCGGACAAACTCACCACAGCTACGACACACTGCTGAGCGTGCCCCTGTCGCTCACGGACCCGAACAACAACGTGACACGGTTCGTACTTGATGGCCAAGGCGGTCTCCAGCAGGTGCAATACCCTGACGGTACGCAGGAATCTGTGACACTGGATGCTCAGGGATCTGTGGTCGAATACACGGATCGCGCCGGCGAGACGACCGCTGTAACCCGCAACACGCGTGGCCAGATGACGGACCGGCATATGCCTGAAGGGCTGACAGAGAGTTACACCTATGACACGGTCGGGCGGTTGACGTCGGCTACGGATGTCCGCGGTGACACGACGACGATCTCTTACAACGATAACGACTCCGCGGCTTCTGTCGCATATCCGGGAGGCGTCGGGTTTGGATACGAGTACAATCAGTCCGGATTGCTGGAGCGACGTACCGGACTCGAAGCGCATGCGTTTGACTATGTCTACGATTCACTCGGCCGTCTCGAGTCCATCAATCATGACTCGACCACGCTGGTTCAATACCAGTATGACAGTCTGGATCGTGTCGTAACGGAGCTGAAAGGCAACGGAACGTACTCCACGTACGCCTACAACGAGTCGGGGCTTGTGTCAGAGGTGGTCCATTACGCCCCGGACGATTCCATCCAACAACAGTTTGAGTACACGTACGACCTTCGTGGGAACCCCGTGGAAGTGGTGACGTTGGATGGGAGTTGGACGTACGAATACGACGCGATGGACCGGCTCACAGGCTACACCACACCAGGCGGATTCTGGGAAACCTATCAGTATGATGCGGCGGGCAACCGCGTTCTCGTGGCCAACAGCAACGGCGCAGTGGCGTACTCGACCGACGAGATGAATCAGTACACGCAGGTCGGAACCACAACATACACCTACGACGCAAATGGAAGTGTTACGTCACGGACGGACTCCACCGGTACCACCAGCTACGAGTATGATTCCCTGAATCGGCTCCTTCGTGTTGTCGAAGACGCCGGAAGCACATGGGAGTACACGTACGACGCTCTTGGGCGGCATACTACCGAGACGATCGATGGTGTGACCACCTACTTCGTAAGCGATCCGTTCGAGCCGGGCGACATCTCAGTGACGTTGAATGAATCGGGCGAAGTACAAACGCGTTACATCTTCGGTGTCGGCCTGGGCGCACAAATGGATGCGAACGGTGACGTCAGCTACTACTGTTTCGACGGTGGCGGCAACACGCGCCTGCTCACGGGTCCGGATGGATCCATCACCGAGGAATATGACTACTCGCCGTTTGGCGAGTTGCTGAATACAGGCTCACCCAAGTCCAAGAGCGCCGGTGCCCCGGATAAGCCTTTTCTGTATAGGGGCATGTATGGAGTCTTGACGCAAAGCCACGGTCAGATAAGCAGTGGCGGAGTGCAGATTGACCCGAAAATGGGTCGTGAGATGTCCGTCTTTTTGCAGGATCTCAACATTAAAGCGCAGATCAGCGATTATCGCGCCAGAGCTCGGATGCTTGAGCAACAGGCCAAGCAACTGGAACAGCGACTCTCTGGGGTGAAGGCTACAGGGCGAGCCGCCCTCACGGTGGACAAAGGCCCATCGCGGAGAGTCGGTGACGCCGTCTCACTTGGTCTACGAGCCTACCAACGCTACAGGAGAGTCAGAGACACGGTGGATTCCGTCTCTCGACCCGTGAATAGGGCCTTGAGAACATACAAAGCCGCCAAGCATGTTTACCGGGAGTTGACACGAGACCGTAGAACCACTTGGCAGAAGATCAAGGACCTGCCCAGGGACCTGTCCAGGAGTTTTTGGAACGCGCTGGACATTAGTGCCGGGAGAATGATGTACCATGGGTTTGATCTCTCTTTTCGTGCAGGCGAGTTGTGGGATTGGGCCGCAGAGAAGTGGGGCGATTTGATTCTCGGGCCGGACAACGCCGGCTTGGTGACTGAGGAAGAGCGTGCACGTCGGAGGGCCGAAAGCCTGCTCTCTGACGATCCAAACGAGAAGGTCGGTCCTCCTGGAGATGGGGCGCAACACTATATAAGCGGCGACGAACCGTTCTTCTATACTGTCTACTTCGAGAACAAGCCGACTGCGTCCGCGCCCGCACAAGAGGTGTTTGTCACCGACGCGCTCGACTCGAATCTCGACCTGTCCACGTTTCGCCTCACCGAGATTGTCTGGGGCGAACACTTCGTCGAGATCCCGGCGGATGCCGACGTGCTTTACAGTCGAGAAACGGTACCTGATCATCGGCCGGAGGTCGGCAAATCCTGGTGGGTCGATGTCACTGTCGAACGGGACGGCTCGACGGTGCTCTGGACGTTCCGCACGTTGGATCCAGACACAGGCGAACTGCCTGAAGACGCGCTCGCCGGGTTCCTGCCGCCCAACGACGATAACGGCATCGGCGAAGGTCACGTATCCTTCTCGATATGGGCGAAACCGGACCTGCCTCGCGGCACGGTTATCAGGAACGAGGCGGCGATCGTGTTCGATGTGAACGATCCCATCGTCACCAACGAAGTCTTCAACACTATCGGGGAACTGAGCAGCGGCGATGTCAACGGCGACGACAGCATTAACGCACTCGACGTGCAGCTGACCATCAACGAGGCCCTGGGCATTGCGACCGGTTACGACTGCGACGTGAACGGGGACGGGGCTGTAAACGCTCTGGACGTCCAACTCGTCATCAACGCTGCGTTGGGGATCGAAATCTAGGCCGATAGCACAAGCGTCTCGACTTCGAATGATGCGGGATGGGGTTGCGAACCTGGTGCAATCTACAGCACTCTATCACGCTCCTGTCAAGCGTTCTCGGGCTTGGATGAGGAGGTCCATCCACCGTTTCATGTACTTGCCGTGATCGTGCCAGGTCCGGCCGCTGACCAGATTGCCGTCGACCACACAGGGTTCGTCAACAAAGACGCCACCGCACACCTCGAGGTCAAATCGACATTTCGGTACGGTGGCCATGCGCCGACCCCTGACACAATCGGCGTACGCCGGGATTTCCACGCCGTGACAGACGCAGCCGACGGGTTTGTTCGTCTCAAAAAAGTGGCGTGTTATGCGCACCAAGTCCTCATCGTATCGCAGATACTCGGGAGCGCGCCCGCCGCTGAAGAAGATGCCGACGTACTCCTCGGGGTCGACGTCTCGAAAAGCGATATCGGACTCAATCGTGTAGCCCGGGTATTCTCTGGTAATAGTCCAACCCGGCTTGATCTCGTGCAGCACCATTTCGTAGCGACCTTTCTCCGGTGCCGCCACAACGGGCTCGAAGCCATCTTCCTGCAACCGCAGGTACGGGTATAGGGTGTCAACCGTTTCGGTTGCATCACCGACGATGATAAGGACTTTCGACATGGGTTGCTCCTTTCCAAACGTGTGTTCCGTGCCTTTGTTACTCAGCTTATTGGAAGTGCACAGGCACGTAACAGTGACTCGTGGACGAGAAGGTCATGGGGAGCGGGATACTCGTTCTCCTTCTCCCCGTTCACCACTCGAGCAAGGTCGAGAAGCTGGTCGTCATAACGTCCCGGCATCCGCGGAAGCCGCACACTCTGGGAGCCAGCTCGAAACTCGGCGCAGGGCTCTGCCAGTGTCAGCCGCACTCCCGGTGGTTCGTGAGGTCGAATCTCAACCGTGCCCCGGTCGCCGCAAACAACAAACTGTCTGCGTTGTGCGCCGTCTACTTCGACCAGCGTGCTGCGCAAGGTCGCTGTCGCGCGAGCGAACTGGAAGACCGCGAGCATATTGTCGGCAAGGTCGTCTCGTTCAGGACGCGTCTTCTTAACAAGGGGGATCACCCGTTCGGGCTTGCCGAGGATGGTTACCAGCGGATCGACCAGGTGGCAGCCCAACTCGAACATCGAACCGCCCCGGCAGTCCCTCAACTCGCGTCGCAGCGTCTCGTCGGCCACTTTGCTGATTACGCCGTGCACCTCGAAAATGTCGCCGATCCAGCCCTCGCTAACGGCGCGAAAGAGAAACTGAAACGCGGGGTTATAACGGTACATGTAGCCCAATTGAACGACAAGGTTGTTGCGCGACGCCTCACACAGCAGATCCCTGAAAGCCGCAAACGATTCACCCGGGGCTTTGTCAAGATGCACGTGCACTCCGGCCTGGATACACCGGGCCGCGGTGGGAACAAGCTCATCCACGGTCGTCTCGACCGCTACGATCTGAACCCCCGGCGTTTCAAGGAGCTCCTCTTCTTCCATCCACCGGAGACCCCGGTAGGCGTCTTCGTCTGCATGAGCTTCTTGTCGTTCGATAGACGGTTCCACGATACCTACCACTTCGAAGCGGTGGCTTAACTTGCGCAGCGTGGCCATCTTGCCGGCTGCATGGGCATGTCCCGTGCCCACCTGCCCAATCTTCATGCGACCAACTGTCATGCCTCACCCTTTCTCGGCAAACAACACGCCTTCGCAAGGATCAAATCTGAGCGTTCCCATATGAACCTGCACGTGACCACTGCGGGCTAGTTCGCAACCATTATGTCTGCCGTTGCGTATGTTGTCAACGATTCCCTTGCTGCCATGCGCCTCACTGTGAGAACGCGTTCGCCCACAGGAAAACCCTTCTGCATATTCCCCGCAGCCAGATAACAAGACCAGACGGGGCAACGCGATCGACGTCCGACTCGATATCAACGCCGCGTCATCCGCCTGGTCCGCACTGGCACGTGGATCGTTTACTTTTGGGGGAGGAACCCGATATGATTGACTCAGAAGGCCCGTCCCGCACCCAGAGGGAAGCGGAATTACAAGAGGGTGGAGAGTGCGCCATCCAGGATCTTACCGGACCGTTCACTGTTGCGCCAGAGCTGGAGGGACGGACCGCGAGACACCGGAACTCCCGGCTATTCGAACACCTTCTCCTCGGTCTCGTCGGCGTTGACTGCGTCGTCCTCGACGTTGCGCCGGGCGGCGATGGTGTCGGCCAGCTCCTCGTAGTACTCGTGCTGGATGAGAAGCTGCATAATCTCGCTCGTGCCGGTCCAGATCATGCAGAGCCTCATGTCGCGCAGGAACCGTTCGATAGGATAGACGTTCGTGTAACCGATGCCGCCCATGACCTGCATGGCGTCGTTGACCACCTCCCACGCGGTTTCGGTCGCGACTTTCTTGGCTTCAGACACGATCCGGCGTGCCGGCCGACCGAGGTCGATGGTTCTTGCCGCGGCATAAGCCAGCGCTGAAGCCGCGTCGAGCTTGCTCACGCTCGCTGCTATCTTGAAGCTTACCGCCTGGAACTTCGATATGGGTCTCCCGAACGCGTGCCGTTTGCGGCTGTAGCTCGCGGCGACCTCAAGCGCGGCCCGGGCGGTACCTATGACTCCCGCGGCGCTCGTCAACCGTTCGGGCAGCATCATCTGGTTGAAGATACGGCCGCCGTCGCCTTCCTGCCCGATCAGGTTCTCCTCGGGCACAACGGTATCTCGAAAGACGATCCGTCCGGTGCCGCCGCCGCGCGTTCCCATGAGCCCGTAGACGTGCTGGACGTCGACGCCCATGTCCCGCTCGACGATGAACAGCGATATGGATTCGTGCGGCGGAGCCTCCGGGTCGGTCTTGGCATATACGAGAAAATAGTCGGCACCTTCGGCACCGACGATAAACCGTTTGTGCCCGTTCAAGACGTACCCGTCGGCCGACTTTTCCGCCTTGGTGGTGGCGCCGAAGAAGTCCGACCCGCCTCGCGGCTCTGTCAACGCTTCAGCGCAGCACAGCTCGCCCTTCAACGTCGGCGCAAGGTACTTCTGCTTCTGCTCTTCGGTACCGAAAACGTGTAGCGCCTCGCCAATGATGCTCGGCAAAACGAACAGGCAGGAGAGCGACGCGCCGAGAACGCCGACTTCGGCGATCGCCGCGACCTCGGCGGTCCATGGAAGCCCCCGGCCACCGTATTTCGGGTCGAACCGCATGCCGAGCAGGTTGCGCGCTGCCGCCTTCTGGACGTACTCGCGCGGGTACCGCACCTCGTCCGCGTCCATCCTGCGCAACAGCTCGCGAGGCACGTCCTCCTTGACGAACCGTCTCGCCTCGTCCCTGACAGCGCGCTCTTCATCGTTCAAAAGGACATCTAACATAACCGTCTCCTCCCGAAATACGGTGTTCCTGAACCCAAAAGGGCTCGTCTCCTATTCGTATCTAAGTGCCTCGACAGGGTCAAGCTGGGCGGCTTTCGTCGCCGGATAGATCCCGAAGACGATCCCCGTCATCACGGACACGCCGAACGAAAGAATGACAACCGCCATCGACACTATTGTAGGCCAATCCGCGTACATCGTCACACTGCGCGACAACAGGATGCCAACGAATACGCCCACCACGCCGCCCGTCATACTGAGCGCGACGCTTTCTATCAGGAACTGCTCGAGAATGTCGCGCTCGCACGCGCCGAGCGACCGGCGTATGCCTATCTCGCGGGTGCGCTGTGTGACAGTCGCGAGCATGATGTTCATGATACCGATTCCGCCGACAAGCAGCGATATGCCGGCGATACAACCCATGACAACGTTGAATATCTGCTGGGTTTGCTGGCTTTGACGCAGGAGTTCCTCGGGCACCACTATTTCGAAATCCTCGATTTGTTCGTGGCGGCGCAGCAGCGTGCGCCGGATCAAATCAGCGCTGCTCCGCAGATACTGTGCCTCTTCAACCTTAATGGAGATCTCGGTCAGCGGTCGTCCGGGATTATGAGCGAACCGGGCGAACGCCGTCGTCATCGGGATATAGACGTCGCGGTCAAGGTTGCGTATCTCGACAACGGTTTTGCCTTCCCTTCCTTTACCTTTTCGTTCCATCACCCCCACGACAGTGAACCACAGGTCGCCGATCTTGATCGTCTCGCCCAGCGCGTCGTCAAAGGAAAAGATCTCCCGCTTCAACTCTTCGCCGAGCACACACACTTTCGCGCCGGTTCTCAGATCTTCCAGATGGATAAACCTGCCGTCTCGCATGCGCGAATCCGAGACGTCGATATAGACCGGCTCCACGCCCATCACCGTCGCTTCGGGATTCTTCGCACCGGCACGGACTTTCTGATCCACGTCTGCGAGTCCCGCGACCGCCTCGACATGCGGGCACAGCTCGGCGATGGCTCGCGCGTCGTCCACCTCGATGCCGCGCACGTTCTTTCTGCGCGCCTGTTCGAGGTTTTTGCCGTGCAACTCGACCGGTTTGACGCGGATGTTGTTCACGCCGAGCAGCTTGATCTGTTCGACGGCTTCAAACTTGGCACCCTCGCCTATCGAGACCATGGCGATGACCGCGGCCACGCCGAACACCACGCCAAGCATAGTGAGAAACGACCGCAGCTTATGCGACAGCAACCCTTTGAACCCTATTCTGACGCTTTCACCCAGATGCAAGAGTAACCCCTCTCACTTCTTCCAGCGGCTGCGTGGGCTCTTCGAGGAGGATCTCATCTTCCTCCTCGAGCCCTTTCACCACCACGACGGCCTCGTCGTTCCGCTCGCTGATCTCGACGTCGCGTGTGACGACCCGATCTTCCTCTTTCAAGTACACGAAACTCCTGTTCCCGCGTTTGAAGACACCCTTCGATGGCACATACAACACATCGTCGAGCCTGTCCATGATGATATCGACGCCGACGGTCATACCGGGGCGAAGCGTCTTTTCGGAACCCTCCATTTCTAATAGCACCTCGAACACCCGGACCCCCGTCTGCTCTTCCTGATCAACAAACCCTATGCCTTCCGACCGCTCTCTCTGTATGGCCAACTGGCTGATAAACTCTATTACTGCATCAAACTTCACGTCCGGCAGAGCGTCAACAGTCACCTCCGCGTTCTGCCCGATGTGGATCCGGCCGATTTCGACCTCCTCCGCCTGCGACACGATACGGAATTCGCTCAGATCGGGTATTGTTGCCAACGGATAGTACGGATAAACCGTGTCTCCTTCCTTGATCTTGCTTCTGCGGCGGCGTCTTCCGTGAAGCACCATGCCGGACACAGGCGCTTTCACGACGGACGCTTCCAACTCCTCCTCGATCTCTCTCATCTCCTTCTCTGCGTTTGCGAACCTGGCGTCCGCTTCCAGAAGCTCCGTCTCGATGACTTTCTGTTCAACCTCCTGCTTGAGCAGGGCCTCTTTCAGGCTCGATTCCGCCCTATCGAGATCGTGCTTCTTGTCTCTGCATACCTTCTCCTGATCCCTTACGTCCGACTTAGAGATCAAACCCTGTGCAAGAAGCGCCTTCTTCCTGTCCAACAGGGCGGTCGCTTCATCGAGTTCCGTTTCCGCATAGTCCCGGTCGGCCTTTGCCATCCTCACCGCTATTTCGCTCGCTTTCGCCTGCAGGTTGAGCCGCTGGAGATGCTTCTCCTTCATGGCTCGATAACCCTTGAGCCGTGATTCCCACTGCAGTTTGCGCTGTTCTATCTCTGTAGTGTCGAGCCACGCTATGGGATCACCTTTCTCGACGATGGTTTCCTCGTCGATTATGCGGCTGAGCGTCCTGCCCCAGTACCGACTGCTGAAGGACGTCGACACGGTCGTCGATTTCAGCACCTTGAGCACGCCGACCTCGCGGATTGCGACCGTGAAAGGGCCGCGCTCAACCCGAGCCGTCGGCACCTCTTCGGCAACCATATCCTCTCCCCGCGTGATGTAGTATACCCCGAAACCGGCCACGCCGAGTATGAACACCACGAATATACCGAGCAAACGTTTCATGACTTACGTGTCGCGCCTCCCGCTCAGTCTCCGCCCTCGTGGTTTGTAATCATGCCGTCTCTCATCCGGACGATCCGGTCGGTGTACGCGGCGATGTGGGACTCGTGTGTGACGATGATCACCGTCTTGCCGCGCTCGTTGATTTCGCGGAACATCTGCATGATACCTTCGCCTGTCTTCGTGTCGAGGTTGCCTGTCGGCTCATCGGCGAGGATAACCGCCGGGTCGTTGACCAGCGCACGTGCGATTGCGACGCGCTGCATCTCGCCTCCGGACAGCTCGGAAGGCAGGTGGTCGATTCTCTCCGCCAGCCCCACGGAATGCGTGATCTCCGACGCACGGCTAAGGCGCTCTTTCTTCCTGAGCCCGAAATAGAGCATCGGAAGCTCGATGTTGTGAAGCACATCCTCCTGGGCCAACAGATTGAACGACTGGAACACGAAACCCACCTTCTCGCAGCGAATGCGCGACAGCGCCCGGTCGTCGAGCGTGCTCACTTCCACGCCGTCAAGGAAATACGCTCCGTCCGTCGGTTTGTCCAAACAGCCGAGAACGTGCATCAGCGTCGACTTACCCGAGCCCGACGCCCCCATGATCGATACAAACTCGCCCGCCTCGACATTGAGCGTCACGCCGCGCAACGCGTGGACTTCCTGGGCCCCTTTCCTGTAAACCTTGCTTATCTGTTCCGCCCGTATCATGAGTTCACTCGCTCGCTATATCGCGGGACTTGCCACACGCCGCTTACTCGCCGTGTCAAACGCGAAAGGAAAGGACATTATACCGCCAGCTCAGGCTTTTTCAGAGTAACGATCTCGTCCGGCTCCACACCGCTCGTGATCATGATGTAGTCATCGTTCGCAGCCGCCGTCTCCACAAGACGTTTTTCGAACCGGTCGCCGTCCTTGACGAAAATCACTTTCTCCCCGTCGCTTTCCCCGTCAAAGACGGCGTCGAGCGGAACGTAGGTCGCGTCGGGAATGGTATCAACGACGATCGTCACGTTTGCGGTCATGCCCTGTCGCAATCGGGGATCAACCTCCTCGAGCTCGACCGTTATATCGAACGTTCGAAGGCCGGCGCTCGACGACCGGTCACCATGAAAATGTCTGCTCCGGCTCTTGTCCTCCGCCAGAGTCGCCTTCAACGTCACTTCACCTTTCAGCAGAAGATCCGGAACCGCCACCAGCCGAATCTCCGCGGCCTGTCCCTCTTTCACTGCGGCGCTGTCCATCTCGTTGATCTGTACCGTTGCCAGCATGGTTGACATGTCCGGTACCTCGGCCACCTTCTGCTGGTGCCAGACCTGGTCGCCTTCCTGCAGCTTCTCGTACCCGCTGCCTTTCCACATGCTGTCATACACGACCATGCCAGAGGCGGGCGCCTTGAGGACGGCATCCTCCAGGTCCTGGTTCATCTTGTCGAGCTCCCGTTGGTCCTTCTCGTAGGTAGCCTCGGCGTTCTGCTCTTCGGTTACCCATATCTTCCGGTTCGTTACCAGCTCTTTCTCGACCTTTTCAAGCGATATCTTGGCTTTCTCGATCTGCAGTTCAGCAGCGCGTTTACGGGCCGCGGCGCCCACGAGATTCTTCTCGGGATAGAGCCCTTGTTCTACCAGACGCTTGACTTTCTCGTACTCCTCGACCGCGTCCTCGAGCAGGGTCTCATTATGTGCGAGATCCTTCTTCGCCTGTTCCAGCGACAGCAGCGCGAGTTGCTCCTGCAACTGATTGTTCTTCCTGGTCTTCTCGAGGTTCGCGTTGGCCACTTTGACAGTAACTTCAAGCTCCTTGATGCGTTCCTCGATCTCTTTCGTCTCCATCCAGAGAATTGGGTCGCCTTCCTCGACGAACGTGCCTTCGCGCAGCAGCTTTGTCACCTTGCCCTGGGTATTCGTGCTGACGGCAACCGTCCTTTTCGCTTTCAGGTACCCAATCTCTCTGACGACGACCCGGAACTCGCCCTTGGCAACTTCCGTAACCGGCACCTCCGCTTCGGACGTTCCCATCCCGCGGCGCACGAGGGTGTAGCCGCCGGCCGATATGCCGGCAAGCACCGCGACGATCACAACGTATCGTACAGTCTTCATAGACTCACTCCGTACCGTTCTTCGACGGGTTCGCCGATCACGAAATCAAGCGTATCCAGCGCGTCCCTGTAGTTGAGAAACAGGCTGACATAGTTTGCCTCAGCGCTGCTCAGTTTCGCTTGGGCGTCAGACCTGTCGAAGACGTTAATCTCTCCTATCTCGTACATCACCTCGGCTCCGGCCGCAGACAATTGGGCGTTCTTGACGCGCCGGTACGCAATCCTGAGCGTCAATTCAAAAGTCTCAACATCCCGCACCGTGTTCTCCACTTCGTTGAGTATCCGGCGGCGCGATTGCTCGAAGCTGTTCTTCGCTTGACGCAAAGATATCTTGGCCTGGGTGTATTGCTCTCGTTCGCGAACAAGTCCGAACGGAACCTGCACCTGCAACCCCGTCACCCAATCACCCTGGTTGAAATGGGTTGTGTTTTTCCATCGCGACCCGTTATCCGTGAGGCCCAAGCTGGCAAAGAAGCTCAGGTCGGGCAGCAACACGTTTCTCGATGTTGCTACGGCGATCTCGCGTATTTCCAAAGCCCGCTTTTCCTGAAGGTAGTCGAGTCTGCGCGCCAACGCCTGCTTCTTTGCCTCCTCAACATCCAGAACTCGAGGGGTAAACGCCGGCTCATCGAGTTCAAAGTCTATTTCCAACTCCGCGCTGCGAGCGAGCGAGATAATCTGATCCGGCGGCACACCCAACAACAGTCGCAGTCCGATCAGTTCACGGTTGTACGAGTTCAGTGCTTGCGTAGCACTCTCTTCAAACTCGGCAACCTGAAGCTCCTGAGTGGCAATGTCTATCTCGGCAACTTCACCTTCCGCAACGAGCGCTTTGAGCCGCCGCAACGACTCGCGGGCGCGCACGAGTGACTCTTCTTGCACCTGCAGAAGCCGCTCCCGTTCGAAGACGCTATGGTACTGTTGAGTCACTCTCAGTATGTGGGAGCGAAAGAAATCGGTGAGGCCGTATCTCGTGATTTCCATGTTTATCTCAGCGATGCGAAGATTCGCCGCCGCGATGTCCCGACCGAAGCCTTCCAGCAACGGCTGCTCGAGATCCACGCTGACAGTGGACAGGAACTCCTGGCCATCGCCGAACCGGTCGTCCCGGTCGCTTCGGCCGACCACGGAGAGCGATCCTCCGGACTTGAAGTTCTGCGTAACGGAGGCGGAGGCAAAGCCTGCAAACCACTCGCCTTGATCGACGGTGTTCGGTATCTGCTGTCCGTATTGCTGCGCCGCGTTCAGGTCCAAGACGGGCAGGAAGTCGCCCCGGGCAGCCCGATACGCTGATTCCGCCGCATGAAGGCTCTCTCGCTGATTGATGAGCGGCGGGTATTGCGTCAGAGCGATCCTGATACACTGGTCGAGAGAGAGATTCTTGTACGCATCCTGCCCCGAAACACCACTTTCGCGAGGGCCAACCAGGGAAATCGTAGCAGCATCAACGTCCTCGCTTCCTAGCCCCACGAAATGGTTCAATGCACCGGACACACCCTTGCCGATCTCGCCCAGCGGCCCACGATCGGCACCTGCCGGCCCCACCGGAAGGGCCAACATCAGAATGCCGGCAAGGGCCAAGCTCACAGATCGGCGGGGCGTATCCCGCGTAACGGCTCTGAAAGCCGCGTAGTGCGTCACTGCATCCGATCTCCTGTTTCCCAACTGCCAAAAACGCCGTAATACCGGCTCATCGCCAGATTGCTCAGAACGGTATGGCTATCCTCAAGTATAAGCCGCACGGCCTGAAAAAATCAATCCTGCTACACATCATCGCCACGTACATCTCTGTTCAGTTGATGCTGGTCAAGTGGTTGATGCCCTGACAGTTGAGACGTTTCGGCGGGACAAACAGCACCGGGCGGAAGCCTCCGTTACGCGATGCACCCGGCACCTTTCCGCCCTTACGATTAGTTGCATATTTATAACGACAAGTCCACCGTCGCAGTTGACACCGCAATAACCACTCCACCACATACTACCACATACTACGAGCGACGCACGGGAAACGTTCATTTCAAGCGACATACGGGCCTTCTTTCGGGAAGCCAGTTTGCGATTTCCAGCGCAACATCGCTGTGGTGGTTAACGTTGCAGTTTTTGGATATACGCCCTGTACCGGTGAAGGTCGATGCATGGCGCTTTTCTAGTCACTCTGAAAGAAACTGGTTCAGGCGATCTTGGAGCCTTTTGGGGCGCTTTGTCCAGCACTCCCAGACAACCAGGACTTCCCAACCAAGCCGCCGCAACTGCCTGCGAACACGACGGTCTCGTTTCTTGTTTTCCTCGAACTTCGCTTTCCAGTATTCCACGTTGCTGTTAGGAAGGCGTCTGCAGCTGTGCATATGCCAGAAGCAGCCGTGGACGAAGATCACCTTCCCTAGACGAGGAAAGACCAAGTCCGGTTTACCTGGAAGGTCCTTTCGGTGTAGACGATAGCGATATCCCATCTTATGCACCAAGCGGCGTACTCTCATCTCCGGAGACGTGTCTTTTCCCTTGACCTTGGACATCGCCTCGCTGCGTTTCTGGCGCGTAAGATGGTCAACCATCCAGTCTAGACACCTCCTGGATTAGACCGTGACCTTGGCAAAGTAGGGGTAGTAACGGTGGAAATCTGCATACTGCGCCAACTTCCTCAAGGTATCCTCTTTGCCCCGGCCGACGTCATAACCCAGTGCTTTGGCAAGCGTCTCCGCGTCATTGTTATCGACGGAAAGGAATTCCTCAAGGAAGAGCCGCTCCTTTACGCTGAGGATGGGCACTGCAATCTTGTGTGGTGGTTGCCAAGAGAGGTTGGCGAATTTCCAGCCCGAGAATTGATTCTTGACACGAGTGATATCGTTAAGCGGCCACACGATGCCCGTGAGACTTAGCATCAAAGTTCCATCCGTGTAGGAGACCGAGTCAATGGGCTGAAACACGCTTCCTGCGCTGCCAGCCGGAAGGATTTTCTCCGCCGCGACCTGGAGCATCCGCTGGATCAGGTTGGGAAACTTGCCGGGGAGCAGTTCTTTATCCGTAACATGTGCAGGCCAGACTTTCACGAACTCCTCCCGAATGGCCGTCTTAAACTCCGCCAACTTTGCCTCATGTTCGCTGTCGTCTCCTTCGAACGCCATTCCATGTGGATTGTCGTCCCTCTGTGCCCTCAGCGTGACCTTGACGATGGTACCGTCGTTTGCAACATCAAGGAGATCCATGAACTCTCGGAATCGTGCCAACTTCGTGTCCGTGTAGTCCAACCAGAATACTTCTTTCCCCGCGCTTCTGATGCGACCAAGAAGCTTACGAAGCGACAGTTTCTTCAGAACCAAGTCTTTCGAAAACCTGTGAAATTCCTGGCGCTTGAATGTATGGCGTTCTTTCTCGATCGACACCAGTCTCAGCTTTGGAAAGTATTCGTGCAAGAGACGGCAGTCTTCGAGAAAAGGACCCCCAAAGCCGTAGTATGTGTAGTCTGGCAGATCGATGATTCCGTTCAAACGACGAAGTACCTCGATCAACAGAAAACGATCAACTGCTTTGTTAACACGCAAGTGGTAGGGAGGGTGATTCATTTTCGTGCCTCCCGAAGAACCTGGTCGAAGCATTTCTCGCCAACCTTGTCTGGCTTGACGCCTGGCCTGCCAAACAGATGCTCACTTACTGTCTCCACGTCAACGACCTCCTTACTAAAGGAGATTCTTGTCCTGGTGGTCGTTTTCGGCTCAGGCATAGGCAGCACAGGCTTGTACAACTCTCCCCCAACACCTTTCTTGACCTTGCGGAAAGAGAGATTGCGAGTTTTTGCTTTTACGTCGGAAAAAGAAAGCCTCGTCCCCTCGCTGATGTGAGTTTTCGACACCCGCACATTCGTCTTCCACTTGTTGGTGTAGTCTGTGAAGATCTTCATCCCTTCCCGCATTCTGTTCTTCACTTGAAGGTACAAGCGCGATGACGCGTCTATGCCACGTTTAGTCGTCGTAGTTGGCAGTTTGGCTGGATCGTCACTACGGAACTCCACTAGACCACTTATCGCGATAAACTGCTGATGGTATTGCGGGACCCCAGCCTCGCCCCAACCTGTCACTTCGGTTCTATCGCAATACAAAATGGCTCTATCATTGCATACGACTGTCCAGCCAGCGTCCAGAGACGAATACCTTGCCACTTCTTGGTCATCGAGCACCTCCTGTTGCGACGGTATCGGACGCGTGAACCCCACGGCCAGAAACACCTCCACACCCTCCACCTTGGCTTTGAAAAGGTATGGACGGATTCCCTTCTTCTTGGGACCCTCATAAAAGACTAGCTGCGTCGGCTTGGCTGTCACCGGGTTACCGTTCACTAGCACGCGGAATCCTTTGGCAATAATGAAGGCATAGTGTGTCTCGATTTTCCTCGTAAGTTCGGCCTCGAATGAGGCTACGTCGTGGCCAAGCCGGGACTTGATGTCCGAATGAAGCATGCCCACGACAATCGTCGTCCCATCCTCCGTCATCGATTCTCTCGCAGGCTCTACAGGGATGTCCCAATTCCCTTCTTCATCGAGCCATTTCGGGGAGATTTCCACTTCGTAATTGTCGTCGTCGCACTTCGTGGAGATGAGACACTCCCGTCCAATCTTGAAGATTGCACGCTTCATTCCGATTCCGTATGTTCCTACCGTGCCCATACGCCTGTCTTGTCGATCCCGCGGTCGTCCCATCCGGAATGCATAGTCATGAAGGCTCCACGGAATACCGCCACAGTTGTCGTGAATCTCGAAAGTGTCACTGTCGAACTTGATCTCCGCGAAGAAACCGTTGTAGGGCGTCTTGCCCGTGGCACGCTTCTTCTTGCGAAGGATGCCGTCAACACAGTTGTCCAACAGGTCTAGAATAGCATCGGACAGAGAAATGTCGCGGGTCAGCATCGTTACAAAGAAGGATTTCACGGGTGATGCATCTACATTTTCGTACTGTCTGGGCTCGTTTCGTTTTGCGCTCATTCCCTTTTCCCTGTGTCGTGCGGCGCTTGACCGCGAAGCACTTTTCGGATTATCAACAACATCCTTTCAGCCAGAATTGGGCTCACGCTATTCCCGATCTGACGAAAGCTGTGCCATTTCGTTGGGTCGAATTGGAACCAGTCGGGAAAGCCCTGTAGTCGGGCGGCTTCCCTGGGAGTTATGACGCGGTCCTCGGTCGGATGTATAGGCCGTGCCGCCTGATGGCTACCTTTGTCACTACCCGTTCCAGCACGCAGTGTTGGACAGAAGTCATTGGGATCCAGACGAGGAAACCTCGAAACGTGGTCGATTTCGCCCGGCGGCACTAAGCGAAATCGCCTTATAACCTCAGGCGTGTGGCGCGTTCCGAGACAACCAGACACCCGTTTTTCCTTTCTCAGGCGACGAATCGCGTTAGGGTCGCCGACTCCCTGTGGAATCATACCCGAAAGACGCCGGCCGAAAGCACCGTTGGCGGAGATGCCCAGTTTTCGCCACCCCTGCTCTTCGCTTTGCCAGTCCGCTCGTATCTTCCTGGGCAGCCCCTTCAGGGCATCCTTCACGAGAACCTTGTCAACCCCGGATGGAGGTGCGAAAGCCGTCTCATCGATGTCGAACCCGCTGCACTTCCTGAACCCCATCAAGAAAACGCGTGTGCGAACTGTGGGAGCGCCAAAAAGGTTCGCACTAAGCGCCATGGCCGGGAGCACGTTGTACTCGCCTCCGACGTTGTTCAGAGCCGCTGTCCTAAGGTTCTCGTGCTGGGCGTTAAGCAGTCCCGGCACGTTTTCGCATAGGAAAAAACGGGGGCGGATCTGGCTGACCAGGCGAAAGAAGTGCGGGAGAAGGAGATTACGCGAATCGTTCGATTCTCTACGTCCAATGTTGCTGAAACCTTGACAGGGCGGGCCCCCGATAACGCCGTCAATTTCAGCGCCGTCGATCCCGAGCCTTCGGAGTAGAGACGCGCCGTCAACCGTCGATAGGTCGAGATTCAGATGTGTTGTGTTTGGGAAATTTCTCTCATGGCACCTAATTGATCGAGCATCGTTGTCTACGGCACCAAGGACAGAGAACCCCGCACGCGTAGCGCCAAGAGAGAACCCTCCGCACCCACAGAACAAATCCACAACGACGGGTTTGGCCGAGCCAGTTTTTCCGCGCTTCTCTCCGCCTGCTTTCACGGTCAATGGCCTCGCGATATGGCCTCACCTGAAGTACGCTTAGTCGTGTACTTCAAATACTATACAGCAAGCGACAACTCAAGCGCAAGGATGTCGCGTATTAGCATCGGCCCGCGCGCCGGGACGGTTCCTTGACTCCGGCGGCGGTGGTGGATATACTGCAACCCGGTGGGGAAACACAAGGCGCTGATTCCGGAGGGCAGCCCGCATGCGACAGCCGGTGGGGGGCATCGCCTCCAGCAGTCCCCTAATAATTCGAAGAAAAGGATCGGCTGATGAACAAGAAACTCCCGCGTTCCAGGGAAAATGACTATACCAACGAGATGGTCGACGCGCGCCTCACGTTCATTGCAGAGCAGACCGGTGTCGAGCTCCACCACCTCAGGCACTTCTCGATTGACCCAGGCGTGTTGCCCGGCAATATCGAGCACTTCAGCGGTGTTGCGCAAGTCCCTTTGGGGTTTGCCGGGCCGTTGCTGGTAAACGGCGAACATGCCCAAGGCGTCTTCTATGTACCGCTGGCCACGACGGAAGGCACCCTGGTCGGCAGCTACAACCGCGGAATGAAACTGCTCTACGAAGCCGGCGGGGTCACAACCACGGTCATCGACGATGCCATCCAGCGAGCACCAGTCTTTGTCTTCGAGAACGCGCGCTATGCCGCACAGTTCGGCCGGTGGGTGACTGAACAGTTCGATGCAATCAAGGCGGTAGCGGAATCGACCACTTCGGTGGGCAAATTGAGGGATATCGAACAGTACGCGGCCGGCAAGATACGCTGGTTGCGGTTCAACTACACGACGGGCGACGCGGCTGGACAGAACATGGTGAGCGCCGCAACACAAGAAGCGTGCAAATGGATTGTCCCGCAACTCGAAGGGCTCGAGCATTTTTCAATGGCCGCAAATCTCGGGACGGACAAGAAGCACTCGACGCTCAACACGTTGCAGACCCGGGGCAAGCGCGTGGTTGCCGAGGCGACAATACCCAATGAGCTGATCAAACGTATTATGCACGCGGACGCCGCCGCCCTTCATTACCGGCAGCGGTTATGCAACGTCGGCGCGTTCATCTCGGGTTCCGCGAGCAATGCGTTGCACGTCGCAAACGGCGTCACCGCCATCTTCATTGCCACCGGCCAGGACGTGGCTAATGTGGCGGAATCCTCCGCGGGAATCGTCCACGAAGAACTCACTCCGACAGGCGACTACTATTTTTCGGTGACGATACCATCGCTCATCGTTGCAACATACGGAGGCGGCACGGGCCTGCCGACCCAACGAGAGTGTCTGGAAACGCTCGGGTGTTACGGCAAGGGGAAAGTGAACAAGCTCGCAGAGATCGTTGCGGCAACGGTGCTCTGCGGCGAACTGTCGCTCGGCAGTGCCATCGTGGCCAATGAATGGGTAGCAAGCCACGACAAGTACGGGAGGAACCGTCCGTAGCCCGGATAGTTCTCACCGGACGACGACACGATCACTCGGCCCCAATCATCTAGAGCGCGAAACGCTCAACCGGATTTGATATTGACTTCAATGCAGCTGTTGTTGTATGATCATGCTGGCGGCCGGCGGGAACGGCTGTTCTGGAATATCGGAGAAGGAAGGAGGAACTACGATATGGCGTATTTGCCGATTCTGTCCGTGATCCTGCGTATGCTGATTGGCACACGCCTGGGCGAGATATTGGTCCCGTTGTTGGATATCCTCGCCGGGCTGTTGCGCGGGCTTCTCGGCGCGTAACCAGCCTGCCAACACCGACAGGCTGGTATTCGAGCAAGCAGCAAACCTGCGGCGTACGCTTGCGACGCCGTGAAACATCCTTGGGGAACATGCCACTCGAGGTGGCCCGGAGGGCTTCGTGCCTCTGGTGGTATGGTTCTTCCAAGAGTCGGAACAAGTGGTGAGAGCGGCACCGAATCCCGGGGCCGCTCTAATTCCTCCGCACCCATGCTCGAGTCCCCAACTGTACCATGCGGGTTGTTTCCTTTTACCCGCCTCACCCAGCAAGAGACCGCGCGTGTGCGTGTGGTCCTAACCTTTGAGCTTTCTCCGGATCGCCGTTGTGGCCAATCCAGCGCCCAGCAATATCACCGTCACCGGTTCTGGAGCCGATGACACCGGAGGGTCGTTGTTCCCGGGTTCGCTCTGCACGGCCCAGGCGCTAGGTGCTGACATCAGCACGATTATCAGCGCCAATAACATTAAGAGACACTTCCGCACCCTTTACTCTCCTTTCCTGTGTTGCACGTCCAGATCGCAGTCCGCACACGCACAGTCGGGGCCGCCAGAGCATTCAGAGGCATCGAACCCCTGCCGTAAGCGAGGTTTGAGACTCCTACTGCCGCTGAACACTTCGTTATATTGCTGTCAAGAGTTTATGCATTCTTTATGCCGACGTCCCCATCTGGTGCTAAGTGCTTGTCCGGCGTCCAGATAAGAGAGCGTAGGTCTCCTCCCTCGGCACGAGCCTATGTTGCGGTTCTTGAACGTGAGCGTCCCACGGACACGTCTCCGCGCCTCTACATGCCTGTCAGGAAAGAGATTGCGTCATTGTCGAGATCATGGGACGTGCACAGGCCTCGTTTCTCAGATGGCAGCAATCGAGTGCGAAGACCTCGGCCCAACCCGCAGATTCTGGTGCTGGATTGTGAGGCCCTGCGCGGCGGTGGTTAGGAAACGTGAGGCCATTGGTACCGTGGGATGAGGTGGTATTCCCAGCTACGGCGTCCAGAGTCTGTCACGAGGACCACATGCAAGATCAAGAGGCTCTGAAGCCGCTGGATATACAGGGTCCAACGGGTTCTTATTGCTTTTCCGCAAAAGCCGTTTCCAGAGCCACCCACTTCAGTCTGGCGATTCGAATCCCTTTGAGGGAAGGGAGGAGCGCGGCAATATAGTCTTGGCCGTTATGGTCGACGATAATCTCGGGCGCTGCCACGGTCAGTGTGCCGAGCCGGAAACGGTCATCATCAATGCCGAAGTTGAGTGGGTCGGGAGAAACATACACGGTGCTTACGTTATCCTCGCCGTATCGCTGGGTGCGGAAGAGATAGTAAAGGCCCGCGTCGGCCCGGTACACGACGTGTGGGCATTCGTGCGCCCAGGGACCGCGACCGGCTTTCCCGCCGAAAGAAACTAGGTAAGGCGCGCTCCAGTGTCGGAGGTCCTCGGAGACGCGACAAAAATCCGCACCGATCATCACGTCTTTCTCTATGGCCATATGGCTCGTGTAGTAGCAGAAGAACCGGTCTTCAATGTGAAGCACCATCGGGTCCCGCGTGCCGACGCCTCCGGGATAAGGCCATGGGCCGGCGAAAAGGTCCGGCTGGCCCCGCTCGTTGAGCACCCGTGTGAAGGTTTTGCCGTCGTCGCTCTTGGCGAGACAGATGCGCTTCCAGTCGCCGTAGAACATGTGGTAGGTCTTGTCAACCTTAATCACGTGGGGCGCCTGCAGTCCCCCTTGTTCTTCACCCAAGGAGGTATCGGCTTCCATGGCGATTCCCATGGGTGCCCAATCCTTATCGGTCAGACGCTTGCCCTCCCAGCGGTGGAAAAGGCGGGTATTCCCGCCGCACTTCGTATGCCGAATACACGACCAGAGCTGCCACGTGCCGTCGGCGGCCTGCCAAACCCCAAAGTCAACCGGCTGCTGTTCTCTGGCTGTGTACGGTCCCAGGTCGGGATCGCCCGCAACTTGCCACCAATCGCCGTCGATAACGGGCACTAACACGTGTTCCAGCTCCGCCTTTTGGGCGGCCGGGTCGCCGGTCCCGCTGCTGCAAAACATTACTGGGATCGACAATGAGGCAAACACCGCTCGCTTTCCGTTGCGCATCATGCTGTTCCTCCTTACTCGATGCTTTTCCAGTCTGTGTTCTTCGAGATCCTCAGCCACGATAGCGTGGCAACCCTGATTGTGCGGGAGCACATAACAGCAAAACAGAACGCGCCCATCCGGTCTTTGTCCGTTGGCTTCCGCCTCGGCTGAGCATGTGGAAGCCGGACCGGGTTACCGCACGGTCTCGGCGAGAAGTCTGCCAAGGTCAGCCAGCCTGGTTCTTGCCTCAGTGTCGGGAGCGTTTTTGACAAGGACCGGCTCCCCCACAATCTCGAACTTGAAACTGGCGCAGATGTTCTTGACGCTTTCGACAGCCTTGCCTCCTCCCCCGTGTGTCACGAAAATCGCGCACGGCTTGGCAGTAACGCTTCCCTGCGTGGGGTAGAACGTCCTGTCAAAAAAGTCCTTCAGCCCGCCAGCCATATAGCTGAAGTAATCGGGTGTTCCCACGGCTAGTGCGTCACAGGAAAGCAGGTCGTCCTGGTTGGCGTCAAGACCGTCCTTGACTACAATCTCCGTTTCGGGGACACCCCCTGCACCTTCCGTCACAGCCTCGGCTGCAGCCTTCGTGTTGCCGCTTTGAGAATGAAATACGACCAAAACCTTTCCCATCGGAGTACCTCCTGTTGACGTTGACCCTGGATACGGTTGCCTGACGTCACCGTTGGCGTTATCTTTGGTGAGCCGAGTGTTCTTATCGCAGATTATCAGTCTCAGGTCTGGCCATGTCAAGTAGTAGTCCTTGTTGTTGGCACCCTCGCAGTCACTCGGCTTTGTTTGCGGTCTTTGACACCATGGGTTGTTTGTGGTACCATATCTCTGATCGTAGGGAACGCCTGGAGCAAACATGATGGAGTTTCGACGCGAGCGTGCAGGGGAGGCTTGGATTTGAGGAAGGGAAAGGGAAATGACCACAGAAGAGCCCAAAGAAGTTGAACAACGGGATTGGCCTCGGCTGACAACAAACATCCTGATGAAGGCACAGGGGGAGATAGAAAACATCTCCGGCGGCGGGCTGTGTGTCTTGTTCAGCGAAAGCGAGCCGGAGCCGAAAGAGATATCCCTCGAGTTCCAGTTGCCGGGGCAGGAGGGATCGATCCAGTGTCGCGGCGAGATTCGGTGGACACAGATGGCCTCCGACTCCGAGGACAGTCCCGCGCGGCTACGAGCGGGGATCATGTTCACCAGTATTCAGGAGGCTCAAAGGGAACAGATCAAGAGCTTCGTGGAGAAATTCATCGAGGAAGAAGAGTAGTTCTCGTTTCTGAAGAAGGGCTGAGCCGACCCCGGGCTCGTCGCCAGCCCATAACCTCCCTCTCTGACGCGGGCTTGTCTCCAACACCCCTCTGCGCTGGATAGCACACCATAACTGCCTGGTTGTCGTTCCCGCATACAGTACACCAATCATTCCCACCCCGCTGTACCCGTTTTCCGCGCACGGCCGAATGATTGACAAAGGATTGCCGATCAGGCATACTCGAACAAAGATGTGAGGATGCAGTGCGGGGAAAACGGTTGGGGGTTGTTATCCGCTACTCTTGCAGGAACCTTCGAACACTCCGGTCCGCGAGTGACCGCCGGCAGCAACTGTACGTTCCCCTTGCCTCATCTCGCCCCGCCCAGTACCCTACAAGATGGAGGAAATCGCAATGACAGGACGATTCTTGCGAAACGTGTTCATCTGTATGTCGACGAGTGTGATGATCGTGGCGGTCGCCTGCGGTGCTGCTGCTGCCGCCAACGTCTCCTGGACCTACCGTCCGTCCCCGGGCCACGTCGACAGTTCGCCGGCGACCGGCGATCTAGACGGCGATGGCGTCCTCGATATTGTGGTGACGACCACTACGGGTGGGGTGGTCGCTCTTGACGCCGACGGACGGGAGGTGTGGCGGTTTGATGCAGGCGGGATAATAAGCACCTCGCCGACCCTGGCGGATATCGCGGGCGATTTAGGTTTCGAGGCGCTTGCGGTGACGAACGCAGGACGGCTTGTCTGTTTGGACGGTGCGACTGGGGACTCTCTCTGGGAGTATTTGCTGCCGGGAGAGCTGGGTTGGGGAATGATGGCGGTCGCAACGCGGGACCTGCAGGCCGACGGCAGCGTCGAGATCATGGTAGGGAGCATGGACGGCACGCTGGTATGTCTCGGCGGTGAAGGTTCTCCGCGCTGGACGTATCAGGCCCCGGGTGGCGTCAACACGTCCCCTGCGGTGGCGGACCTTGACGGTGACGGGAAATGCGAGATAGCCATCGGCACGACAAAGTGGCCGCTTCTGTGTATTTCGAGCGACGGCAATGAACTGTGGCGGCTCGAACGCGACGGGGCGCACGGATCGAGTCCGATAATATGGGACCTTGACGCTGACGGGTTGCCGGAGATCCTCGTCGGGATAGGAACCGGGCTCGCAGCCGTCAGTTCCGGCGGCGAGATTCTCTGGCAATACGCGATGAGCAACGAAATCGACAGCGCCATCTCAGTGGGCGACGTCGATATGGACAGCCAACCGGAGATCATCGCGGTCGATCTGTCGGGCAAAGTGGCCTGCCTGTCGTCAACCGGCGATGAGAAATGGACGGCGAACGTCAAGCAACGAACACGGCGTTCCCCTGCGCTCGGAGACGTTGACGGGGACGGTGCCGTCGAGATCCTTGTGGGCAACTACGACGCCGCGGTGTACGTCTTCGATCCGGATGGCAACCTCAAAGAGCGAGTTGGTCTAAACGGCAACATGAATTCCACGCCCACGATAGCCGACTTGCGCGGCGACGGAAAGGTCTCCGTCATCTGCGCGACGACAAGTGCCGACGTTGCGGCGCTCACCTGGATGGACGCAGCTCCGACAACGGCGCTGTGTGTGCTATGGCCCGAATATCGGCTAAACGCGTGTCGCACGGGCGCGCCGATCCGGGTCAAAGAAAAGCCGACTGCGCGTGTTTCTGACGTGGATCACGGCAACTGTTACGTTGGCTCCAACGAATTCGTCGTGACAGTTGACAATCCGGAAGAAACAATGCTCATGCTGACGTTAGGGATCACCAAGAACGGCGGGTCGCGTGCCAGGGCTGCCTGTTCCTCAAGCGACCGCAGTTTCACGTGCCGGCTCCCATACACGCTGTTCGGGCGGGAAGCGGTCAACATCGAATTCTACTACACGTTGACCGATCAGGATACCTTGCTCGCGCAGCGCGCCCATACAGCCTATGTTGTGCCGTTTGCAAGGGACATCGCAGACCTCGAGGAGACGCTGGGCGAGATCGCGTCTCTCCTGCCGCTCGTACAGGACCCACCAGGGGTTGAAGACCAACTCCTGCGGATCGCGGACCGGGCGGTCGAGTATCGCGATCGGGTCGCAACTGCGGGGCTGATCTCGAGCGGCGAACGCAGACAGCTTCGCGATGGAGTGGCCGAAGCGAGATCCGACGCCACACGGCTTCTGGGCATGGCGAGAGCGGCATCTGAAGCCGGTGCCGTGCTCGTGGCGTATGGCGCAAACCCGTGGGCCCCGTTTGGCGGAGCCGACGAGCTCGCGGAATACCGGACTTCGCCTCCGCAGGCGCGCGTCGAAGCATTCGGCAGCGAGACCGAGTCGGCCGCACTCAACCTTGCCAACTTCGGGAGCGACCCGCTCACGGTCCGCGTGGAACCGGCCGACGTGAAATCAGAAGACGGTTCTGTCTCGGTGCCTGCGAGAGACGTCCTGACGTTTCATGAAGTGCTCGACGTACCGACACAGCTTGCCGACATGTCAGCCGACGCACTCCCCCGACTCGGTCAGGCACAGACCATCGTTTTGCCCGGCTGGAGTATCCGGCAACTGTGGATCAACGTCGATACAGCGGCACTCGCGCCGGGCGGGTGGACCGTCCCGATCCGGTTCCGCTCGCTGGACGCCGCGTCGCAAGAAGCGTCCGCAGAACTTTCGATCACCGTGTGGGACGCACGGCTGCCGGAAACCCAATATCTCAGGTCCTGCAACTGGGGGTACGTCTACTCGTCGGTGCTCAAAGACCAGGAGAACGCGGCGCTTCAGGACCAGATCGCACACGGAACGAACGTTTACGTCGTGACCACGCACGACACGCCCACGGCCGCGTTCGACGAGAATGGGGAACTTGTCGGCGAGATCGACTTCACGATGCACGACGCGTTCGTGCGGCGGCACGCACCGCACGGGATACTTCTCTTCTTCAATTACCAGCAGAACCTTAAGGGGCCAGCACCGCACCTGTCCGTCGCATGGAATAAAGCGCACGCACAATGGTTGCGAGCGTGGGTCCGACGCCTTGCCGAGTTGGGCGTCGGATATGACGGTTTCGCGCTCTACCCCGTGGACGAGCCGGGTCTCAGAGAAGGGTTGGTCGATCGTTTCATCTCGTACGCCCGGCTGGCTCGCGAGGTGGACTCGAGCATCCTGATCTACACCGATCCCGTCGAACGGGCCACACTTGACGACATCAAGCGAATGGCCCCGTACGTGGACATCTGGTGCCCCAACCGGGGCGGATATTTGCTGACGAAGGGCGAGGAGAAACTGGAGTATATCAAGGCGATCGGCAAGACGGTGTGGACGTATGAGTGTGCCGGAAACGCGAAACACCAATCGCCGCTGGGTTACTACCGTGCGCAGGCATGGCTTGTGTGGCACCACGGCCTGACAGGAATCGGTTTCTGGTCGTACTGCACGTCAAGAGACGATCCGTGGTACCTACCCGGAGGCGGCAACGATTATCTGCTAATCTACCAAGGGAACGGTGTTGTCACCAGCAAACGGTGGGAGGCGGTGCGCGACGGCATCGAGGATTACAGCATGCTGGTCCAACTGCGGGACGGTGTTGATCGGGTCGCATCCACGGGAAAAGCGACAGAGATCGTCGAGCAGGCACGACGGCTGCTCGGCGAACAAGCATCGGCCATCGGACGGTTCTGCGGCGGCGACGAAGACGGCACGGTTCCCGGGTCGGAAGGCCCCCGTGGCGTGCGCCTCGTGGAAGATCGCCGCTGGCAGACCATCCAAACCACTCGAAGGGATGTGGCGGGGTTGCTCTCGAAGCTGCAAAAAGCGAGGAACGATTGACCCCATTTCTCGCGGTAAGAAGAACACTCCAGCGCCTGGCTTGCCTTCAACAAGTAGTACAGGGCAATTGGCGAAATTCGCAGTTGAAAACTTGTCGCTCTTGATCTACAATGGCTCGGTCTTTGTGATGCGATACGGTTGATTGGATAGGGAGCGTGTGCGGTAGTATGTCTAAGCCTGATTTGGAAGCCATCTTCTCGGCCATTAACGACGGTCTGGCTGTCAACGATCAGCGCCACAAGATTGTCTACATGAACGATGCGCTGGTGAAGGTTGTCGGTAATCAGGTGGGCGAGACGTGTTACAGGGCCTTGCTGGGCCGGAACAGCCCGTGCCTCGTCTGTGCGGTCGACGAGTTGCTGCATAAGGGACGCCAATCGATGCGCGGGACGTTGCGGCTCCGGGACGGGAGATACGTCGATGCTCTCTGTTCACCTGTGTCCTTGGGCGACGGGCGTTGGGGCGTCCTCGAAGTGTTCAGGGACGTCACCGACGACCGGTGGAAGGTACGCGAGTCCGAGCGGGAGGTGCGGCACCTGAACGAAGTGCTCGAAAGGCGCACGAAAGAGCTCTTGGAGTCCGAGGGCATGTACAGAACCTTCATGGAGACGGCTTCAGACTTTATGCAGATAACCGACAAGGACGGGTACATACTGTACGCAAACGAAGCCGAAGCAAAGCGCCTCGGTTACACCAAAGAGGAATTGATAGGGAAGCATTACACCGAACTCATAGAGGACACCGGAATCGCCACCGTGCCCGATGAACTCGAGACGCTGATTCGTGAGGGCCGACTCTTCCTCCGGGAAGCTGGTTGGAGGACCAAGACCGGCGGCAGAGTGGTTGGCGAATTGAGCGCCGTGGCAATCTACGACGAGAACGGCGAGTATAACGGGGCGAGGATTATCGTCCGGGATGTTACAGAGCGGAAACGTCTCGAACGACAGATAGCAATATCAGAACGGCTTGCCGCGATTGGTCGACAGGCTGCCGTCATGGCACACGAAATCATCAGCCCTCTGTCCGGGATGCGTCAATCGCTCGAGCGCATCGTCGACAAGACAGATACCGAACCGTGGGTGCGAGAAAGACTGGAGTTGTGCACAAGGGAGATCGATCGGGTGGCAACAATTGCCCGTAGACTCCAATTGCTCAATAGACCGACCGATGAGCCTATGTACGAGGTGGATCTCGGCGCTCTCGCGGCCGATGCCGTCGACCTTGTGGCGACACTTGCGGAGGAGAACGGGGTTGCAGTCGAGATCGATATTCCTGAGGACCTGCCCAAAGTCTTCGCTGCTGAAACCCAGATCCAAGAGGTGTTTCTGAACCTCGCGAAGAATGCCTGCGAAGCCATGCCTGACGGCGGCACGCTGCGCGTTTACGCTCAGAGAGGCGACGACTACGTGACAATATGCTTCCGGGACACCGGTCCCGGTATACCACCTGAGAGGATACCGAGCATATTCGACGCGTTCTACACGACGAAACCTCCCGGCGAAGGGTCCGGCCTTGGCCTGTCGATCAGTTACGCAATCGTGCGTCGGTACCAAGGCGACATAGAGGTGCAGACCGAGCCCGGCAAAGGCAGCACATTCAAAGTGACCCTCCCCGTTCGGCAGCAACAGGCTTAACGGAACGTTGAGAAGGAGCGTTTAGGTGGAGAGTCTGAACCGCGGACTTGTTCAGATCTACACTGGCGGCGGAAAAGGGAAAACCACGGCAGCGCTTGGGCTCGCCATGCGTGCGTGCGGCCACGGGTTGCGCGCGTTGATGATCCAATTCATGAAGGGAGCTTCGAACACCGGAGAGCTCGCGAGCGCAGCGAGGTTGTACCCACAGTTTGAGATAATCCCGAGCGGAAAACCGTGCTCGAAGGGCGTTTCCAACGACGAATGCGACTACTGCAGAGAGTGTTTCGTCAACCCCGACAACGTTGAAGACGAAGACCGTGCCGCCTCTCGGCGTGCGATCGAGCTCGCCAAGGAAAAGATCGGCTCCGGCGACTACCAGCTGGTGATACTGGACGAGATCGTATGTGCTCTGGAGTTCGGGCTGGTCGAACTAGCCGATGTCATCGCGCTAATCGAAGCTAAACCCCCGACGCTCGAACTCGTTCTGACAGGGCGCGGCGCACCACCCGAGCTTATCGGGAAGGCCGATCTCGTCACCGAGATGCTCCCCATCAAACACCCCTGGGACGCAGGCGTGAAAGCAAGGAAGGGCATAGAATACTGACGACGAAACTCGTTCCTCCTGGACCACGACTGCCCGACGTGATGCAGCCGTTAGCGGTCAGGAGCGACCACCCGTTGTTCCCAGTTCCGCGATGAACCGCTCGATGTCCGTCGGGCTGACAAACACGTCCCCATTCGTGGTACTCATGCACACTCCGTTCTTGAACCTGTTACAGAATCCCCTGGTGCAGTATTCGCCTTTCCGAGAGCCTCGTCCGCTTATCCTTCTCATGAATTCCACCCGTTTGGCGCACCGTATTTCCCCCAATGAAAGGCCTTCTCTCAACATGATACCTGTCTTCATCTCAAGCATGCCGTTCGCGATCCTGTATTCTGTTCTGTACGCGGCATGGATCACCAACCCGATATATAGACAAAGTGATAGGACAAGCGGAATGATGACGTAGATCCCCAACCCCGGCCCGAAAATGAATAGGAATGCTACCGGATGGGCCGCAACGAACAGAATGAGCAACACATTGGCTGTGACATACGCCCCGCTAGGACGCGGCCTGTCTTCATACATCTCATCGCCCTCCTGAAGTGATACACCATCTTGCTCGGAATCCGCCGCCATTCTTCACACGGGGTCGGTGGTGCCCGGCAGCCGGGCAACTACAGCCCGGCAACACGAAAAACTTGGAATAGCACAATCTTAGAGATCACCTCTCCCAATATAAGGAGCGGTATGAACACGAGGACGGCCTTCTTCCCCGTGATGTTGCAGGAAACCGAATAGGCGCGGTACATCAAAGCGATCATCCACACCAGCATGACAAGGCCCACGGTCGTGTGGAGGCCAAACACGACTGTGTCGGCCATGTTGGCTGTTAAGAGCATCCTGAATTGCTGGGCCACCACTAACGGGTCCGCTCCGGGGTCCAGCGCTATCTTCATCAGTTCGTCAACAAAGCGCCCAACCCCAGGCAACAACGACAGCAGTGCCACCACAAACATCGGTGCGCGAGCCAGTGCCTGAGTTCCAAACACGTCGACCACCCGCACTCGACTTGCAGAGATGACTTTTCCGCCAAACAGAAGCAGTACACCCATCACCAGCCAGGCAATAAGCCCTTCGGACAGGAATACCCACCACGGGGCCCGTAATCCCGTGTGGTAATCGAGCACGCCATCAAAGTGGGAATTGCTCAGAGAGCCGACGAAGCTCGATCCCAACACGAGCACAACGCCGACCGCCAGGGCCTTGCCACCGGCCACATAGTGGAAAGGATTGAACAACCATGTCCGGATGTTTCTCCCCCGTTCCACTCCTGCTTCAAGATGCGTTTCCATGATCGATCAATCCTCCCTTTCTTCGGCAGCCTGCGCCTGGAGTGACTTCACCTTCTCTATGAGCGCATCGAGCCGGTTGCGGACAGTGGGATAGGACACCCCGTACACCCTAGCCATCTCCTTGAGGCTGCCACTTGACTTGAGCAGGTTCAGCACGAACACCTGTTCTTGTGGTTCGAGCCGAGCAAGAAGCGGCAGAGAGAACTCCCCTTCTACCGCCGTACCGCACTCCGCACAGCGAAACCGGATTGCTTTGAGCATCTGCCCGCAACTCGGGCAATCAGTGGGAAATCGTCTCTCGTTCATAGCACCCTCACTGTTCAATATTCTTTATGCGCTCATCAATAATATACACTGTATCCTCCTATTTGTCAAGCACAAAATGAATAGTAACAATCTCGTGGGACAGGTACGTTGCGACCGCCGGCGCAGGCAAAACGTGTGGGTCGCGGGTTGGACGGGTGATTCGTGCCAGGGATTATTTGGTGACGTGGTTTTGGGCGGCTCTTATCGTTCCGTTCTACGTCTGTCCACAAACACCGCTGCGGTACCCGACTCCTCGGCCTTCTGCTTGACCTGTGCGAGCACCTCGAACATCTTCTGCGCGTTCTTGAACCGGCGAAACTGGTTGTGAGCGACGCCGATGGAGAAGCACATCAGGCCATACCGCGTTTCTCGGCCCGACTTGCCCGGGGCCATTATATAGCCCTGCTCCCGCTCGACCTGCCTATACAACGAGGCTGCCTTTTCGGCAAGTTTCTCGATTGCACGCTCGCAGAACGCCTTGTAATCGTCGAGCCTGAGCAAGACCACGAAATGGACGCCGCCCATGTGGGAAATGGTGACCTCGAACAACTCAAGCTCCTCGACGGTTTCCTTGAGCGTATCAGAAGCCGCCAGTATAACGTTGTCCTGCCTTTCCTGGCCGTGAACCTTCAGATACGGCCGGACGTTGAGCACGTCCACGTAGCAGGCTGCAAATGTCTCGTCGCGTGCAAGACGATGGCTCATCTCGCGTTTGACCGCCTCGGTCCCTATCAACCCGGTAAGCGGGTTCATCACCAAGAGCCCCTCGTACATCGCCAACAGGGCTCGTATCTTGTCGAGCAGCTTCTCAAACTGGAACGGCTTGACCAGGTAATCGTCAGCGCCTTGCTCGAGCCCGTGCAGGATTTCCGGCTCTTCACCGAGCGCCGTCAGAATGAGGACCGGCACTCGATAGAGCAGTGGGTCACGCCGAATCCTGCGGCAGACCTGGTAGCCCGTCTGCCCCGGCAACATGATGTCCAGCACAACCACATCGGGAGATTCCGCCTTTGCGGTATCGAACGCCGTGTCTCCTCTGTCGAGCGTGACGGCCTCCAAACCCGAGGCTTCGAGCTTTGTCTTGATCAACGCGGCAAGATCTACATCGTCATCGACGATCAACACCTTCTTCATTGCAGCATCCTTTCGCGAGAGTCTAACTCGAGTACTTCGCACATCAGGTCAATCGCAATCCTAACTCTCTGAGACATCGCATGTCAAGTTGTAGCGCCTCGGAAACCGCGCTCCCTATCGTGTCGATCCAAACCGTTCGGCCAGCGCCCGTCTCAAGCGCGGACCATAAATGAGGTCGAATGTCTCTTCCTTGTCGGGGAACATATCGACTGCGTTGCTCTTCGCGTTGTTCACAATGTCAAGCGCCTCATCCATTGTGAGGTCCGCCTGCATAATGACCGCGATTGACACGTCGACGAGCCTCTTGAGACGCCTTACGCGGCGCTCCTCCTCCGCCAATGCTGCGGTGTCGGTCGCGTCGCGCATCTTCGTGCCGTGCCTTTCGGGAGTCACGCGCTGCCCTGCTACGGAGTCTTCCCCACCTTGGTGACGCTCATCTTCGAGAAGAAGTGCGTTCCCTCATCTATGGCCAGGCGTAAGTCCGCCCCACCGTTCTGACGGTTGATGAACCGTGCGTCTTCGAGGACAAACGTGTGTTTCACCCATTTCTCGGTACCCTTGAACCCGACAGGGTCCGTGGTTTTATAGGCGCCATCGAGCATTGCTGATCGGTCGTGCGAATCGTATTCGAGATGAAAACTGCCGCTCCCGCTGTCGAAATACTCCACCATTACCTCCACCGGCTCGTGGTTGTTGTAGTAGAACGGGTCAACCATCTTGAGGTACAGGTAGCCACTACCGGGGCCGGGCGTTCGCACACAGAGTTTCGCGGCGGTCTCCGCGCTTAAGAACGGGCCGTCGGGTAGAGGTACAAGAAACAGCCCTTCGATCTCCTTCGGACGTTTCGACAAGTCGATGAAGACAGTTCTCACGTTCCGGTAGATTGACCCGAACTCTGATGGAGGCCTCGGCTGGAGGTCAGGGTGCTCAAGCGCGACGGCTCGGTCGACCGGCTTGCCCTGTTTGAACAGAGCGACGTACTTCTTCGTAAGCTCGATATACCGGCGACCGTGCTCCCGCGACTCGCAGATATCCGTACCCTCGTGCATCTCGTTCCAGGTCTCGATAAACACCATGGTGCGGCCACTCTCGATCGCGTCGGCCCAGCTGTTCTCGTAGAACGTCCCGTTCTCGCGTTTGCGGATGGGAGTCGTTCTGCCCGGCACGGCGGTATCGTCGTAGCCGGGACCTATCTGGGCGATACCGTCGATCATGGGACCGTGAAGCGCGGCTCCCCAACGGTAGCTGCTCTCGGTCGGCATGTCTTTCCAACTTGCCTCGCGCACAATGTACGGCCGGAGCCCGTGAAAATCCCTCTCGAACGAGCTGTAGACAAACTCGAACGTGGACGCATCGTACTTCTCGGCGAACGATGCCGAATACAACACCACCAGCGGTTGCCCATCGATTGATGCCCAGTGTTTAGCACGAACCTGGTAGAAGAAGTCTCTGATGGTCTCGTAGAAGAGCCGTTTGCCGGTCCGCGCCATCAGGTCGGCTTTGCCGTCTCTTGGCTCGACTCCACGCACGCTGTTCAACAGCGTCGAGGTGTCATAGAACATGCCTATCTTCGGCGCGGAGCCTTGCTCCGCAACCAGCCTGTCGAGCGCCTCCTGCATGTAATGGAGCCCCGTCGTGCTGAATTTGCCGAACGAGGTGATATCGTAGTTGCCCGGCGCTCCCCAATAGACCGGCAGAACAATGTCTATCCCGCAGCCGGCGATATCCTTCAACTCTTTATAATGCCAATCGGTCGATTCGTACGATACGGATTCCGCGTCCGGGAAATGGTCTACCAACGCGTCGTCGGTTTGCTCTTGATCGTCGAAGAAATGAGAGTCGGGCCATCTGTACCAGTAGAAGTAGTACGTCCCGACAAGTTTCTGGTCGACATCGAACGGCTGCACGCTCGAGATGTCGGTCTCGGTCGGAGGCTTGAAGCCCGCGGCCCACGCACAATTCCCCGGAGCCAGGCACGCTATGGCCAGCACTAAGAGCGCGACGCCAAGCGACCGTCTCGATTGTTTGGTCAACATAGCACACCCATTGTAGCGTACAGGTGTCCCGTTTGCAATACGTTCCCCAACAAACGAGCGCACACGCGGTCAACCGTCGCGACCGGGTCTGCGCGTTTGACTTTTCATGCCGCGTGGACTATACTGATAATTCAAGCGCCGGGATGGTGGAATTGGCAGACACGCCAGCTTGAGGGGCTGGTGGGAGAAATCCTGTGCGGGTTCAAATCCCGCTCCCGGCACCATTTCCTCACCTATCCGTCCATGGATCCAAACAGTCGTGGATAGATCATCGGGACACCATTTGCCGCATCGGCAATAATGGCGATCCAATCTCATATTAGTAGTCTCGGTCGTGCATTAGACCCTGACGTTGGGACAATTGAGCGTCACCTGGTGGCATGGTCTGTGTCAGATGAGCCACCAATGCTCCGGGCTCACGGCCGGCATGCGGAACGACCGTTGGTCTTCCGGGAGAGAGTCGAGCATCTCCCGAGCTTTCCGACCTATGGCGTCTGCGGCGAGTTCGACGTTGCGCTTGCCGATTTCGGGAGAGGCATGTTTGCGTGGGTCCTGGCCGCCGATCCCGTCAGGCGGCTTCATGTTGGGTGCCAGAGGACCGGTCCCCAACGCCGACATATCCACCAGGTCGGGATAGAAGAACATCATGTTCGAGGTCTCCCACTTGGCGGCATGATCCGTGTTTGACTCTTTGCCCTGGCTCAGCGTGATCTCCCAGAGACCTACCCCGGCGACGCTGCCATCGGCGACGACCGGCTCAAGGGCGCTGTTGATCATATCAATCTGTCCATCCACATTGTGTCCCGAAACACCTATGATCACACGGAACCCCGTCTTCTTCAGGCGCTCGAAAAGGTCGGTGAGGACCGGAACAAGTGCATCCTGCTTGAATCCGTCGTGGAAGTAGACCGGCGGGTAGACTACACCGCCGAATCTCTCTGCCGTCTTCACCAGGATGGCATGGGCCTTCAAGGCGTCATTGCCCAGTGGGAGATGTCTCCCATGCCACTCGATCAACCCGAAGGGTACATAGACGACCGGGAACTCACGGCCTGCGGCCTCCAGTTGAGCCGGCCGCATGAATTGCATCTGAACTGACGGAGACAGGTCGCTTGTCATCTCGTTTCCTTTCTTATACAGCTAGCCGGCTTCGACCAGAAGATATCAGGACATTGACTAGAACTTCGGCGCAAGCGTTTCGTTCGAGTTATAGACCTCGTCCCAGGTGGTCTCCTTGCGGTTGTATGCAGCCGTTCGGGCGAGCACGGCGGTCATCGTGCTCAGGCCACCGTAGAGGGAGTCGTTGCGGTTGGTCCCGCTCTGTATACCGTCGACAAACGCGTTGACAGCGTTCGTGATATGAAAGTTGCTACTCCGCGGTCCCTTGAACCTCCACGGGTTCTCGCCCGTTATCCGCCCGTACTTCATATCCACACTGCCCTTCGAACCGAAAAGCTGTTCCGAGACGTCGTTCCATCCTTTCTGGAACTGTGTCGAGCTGAACGAGACGTGGACGCCGCCCGGGTACTCGAAGACGATGTTGAAATGGTCGAACACGTCGCCGATGTCCGTCCGGGCCTTCCGGCCTCCCATCCCTACTGCACGAACCGGGTGCGTCCCGATGAACCAGTTGCATATATCGATATTGTGGACGTTCTGCTCGATGATTATGTCGCCCGAAAGCCCGCGGAAGAAGTACCAGTTCCGTATCTGGAACTCCTGCTCGGACCACGACGGCTGGCGGGGATCGCGTTTGAGGTCGCCGCCAAGCCATTGCGCGCGTCCGCTGGCTATAATGCCAAGGTCGCCGTTATCTACCCGGCGCTTCGCTTCGGTGTATTCGTCGCCGTACCGTCGCTGCAGCCCGAGCGTCACACAGAGCTTGCCTTCCGCTTTCTTCCCGGCCTCGATGATTCGCCGGCAGCCCGGCGCGTCTATCGCAACGGGTTTCTCGAGATAGCAGTGCTTCCCCTTGTCAACCACCGCCTCGAACTGTTCGGGATGGAAATACGCCGGTGTCGTGAGCAGCACGGCGTCCACGCCCGAATCGAGCAGTTCCTTGTACGCGTCGAACCCTTTGTATAACCGCGACTTCGGTATCTCGAGCCGGCCCCGGATCGCCTCCAGCTTGTCGTCGTACAGGTCGGCGGCTGCAACGATCTTCACGTCCGGCCGCGCAAAGAAGTCCCGTGCCACGCGCGTCCCACGGCCGCCCGAGCCAATTATCCCCAGCTCGACGGTAGAGTTTGCAGCCGCGCCCAGCGCCGACTCGGGTTTCAGCAGCAGCACGCTCGATGTCGCAACCGTAGCCGCCGTCGCCGACTTGAAGAAGTCACGCCTCGAGACATCGTCTTGCTCATGCTTCTCCGTCATCACTTATATCCTTTCATGCAACGCACATCAGTACGGCTTACACGTCGGTCCGACGTTCATCATCAGCAGACGCCTGCTACCATTGATCCGCCTCGATGACCGCTGCCAGCGCCGCCTCTACTCCCGCCTCGGATCGGTCGATCGGGCCGAATTCGAGCGCGACAATGTCTCTGTATCCGGCCTCGTAGATCGCCTTGAACACGTTCTTGTAGTTTATCTCGCCGGTGCCCGGCTCGTGACGGCCCGGGTTGTCGGCGACATGAAAATGGCCGATCGCCCCTCTTTTGAGGTACCTCTGTATGTTCCGTATCAGGTTGCCTTCGGTGATCTGCTGGTGGTATATGTCGAAAAGGATCTTGACGTTCTCGCTGTCCACCGCCCGGATGATCTTCGCCGCCTCATCCGATCTCGAAAGGAAAAAGCCCCTGTGGTCGACGAGCACGTTGAGCGGTTCGATCACGATCATCACGCCTTCGCCTTCCGCTATCGGCGCGAGCTTCTTCAGACACGCGATCACGTGGTCCTTCTGTTTTTCGCGCGATACGCCCCTGCGTTCGTTGCCCGTGAGGCCCACGAGACGTTTGACGTTAAGCCTGTGGGCCGCCTTGACCGCCGCGCGAAACTGTCTGATCACCTTGCTGTGATCGTCCGGGTCGACCATGCCGCCGGGAGCGATCCTCCCCGCACCGATGATACAGCTATATTCCAGCCCGAGCTCGCCGGCCTTGTTGCGCACGGCGTCGAGGTCAAGCCGGTCCCACCCGAGCTGCTCGAACGCGACAAACCCGTGCGCCGCGATTTGTTCGAGCTGCTCCTCGAAAGTTCCTTTGAAGAAACCGGGCGACACGGCAATCTTCGTGCGCAACTTCGGCTTGCCTTCCGCGCCGGCGGCCGCGTTCGCACCAGCAACTATTGGTGCCGAACATATAGCTGTGCCCGCTGCTTTTACAAACGTTCTGCGGTCCATCGTTCATTTCCCTCCGAGGTTTCACTTGTTCCCAAAGACTGTGGCAGTAACCCTACCACGCTCTGTTCCCCTTGTCAAAGGGGTAGGCTGACCGTAACGTCCTACCCTCTTGGAACAGCTTGGTGGTACAATGACGCAAGGACAGTATCCTGGATGAGATGTGTAAAGAAGACCGGAGAAACATCTGCGTGCCCGACGAAGCGGTTCTTGAGCCAAACCTCATGCGCAACCTCCCGCTTTACGTTCATATACCGTTTTGTGTCCGCAAATGCCGGTACTGCGATTTCGTCTCGTATCCTGTAACCGATGTGCCTTCACTAGACAGCTATATCGACTGTCTTAAGGCGGAATCGGCAGCACGCGCGCTCGACCGGCGCATCGGGACCGTATACATAGGCGGTGGTACACCATCGCTTCTCGCGCCCGGACAAGTCGAGGATTTGCTGGCCGCAATCCGCAGGGACTTCAACATTGTCCGGAACGCTGAAATAACCATCGAGGCCAACCCCGGAGACGTCTCTTCCGAAAAGGTCGACGGCTGGCTCGCTGCCGGTGTCAACCGGTTGAGTCTCGGCGTCCAGAGCTTCGACGACGGCGTGCTCGCATTCCTTGGCCGGCGGCACACCGTTTCAGTTGCGCTCGACTCGTTCAACACGGCACGACGGGCAGGGTTCAATAACGTCAGCATGGACCTTATCTTCGCTGTGCCCGGGCAGACGCCGGACTCCTGGCGCGAAACGCTTGGGCGCGCAATCGATCTCAATCCGGAACACGTCTCCGCCTACAATCTCACCTACGAACAGGGCACCCCTCTGTATGAAGACGCTGAGGCCGGCCGCGTCGTGAAGGTTGGCGACGAGGATGAGGCGCAGATGTATCTCGACGTGATGGAAGTTCTCTCGTCCGCCGGTTACGAACACTACGAAGTGTCAAACTTCGCGCGGCCCGGGTTTCGCTCGGCTCACAACCAAACGTACTGGCTGAACGAGGAGTACATCGGCCTCGGAACGGCTGCGTTCTCCTACATTCACGGTGAGAGAATGTCGAACGCCCGCGGCCATGAAGACTACTGCGAGACGGTTCGCAAGACCGGCTCGGGCGTCGTCGAGCGAGAGACCATACCTCACGAGATGCAGATGATAGAGACGATAATCCAGGGGCTCCGGCTGACCGACGGCATAGACGTTGCCCGATTCGAGCAAAGGTTTGGCTGCGCAGTGGTCGAAACCTATCGAGACGCCATCGCGGAACTTGAGCAGGAAGACCTCATCGTCGCCGACACCGACCGAATAAGGCCCACACGTCGTGGTCTGCTGTTCAACAACGAGGTCGCACTCAGATTCTTGCCGTGACCCGCCCGGGCAGCATCCCGCCGAGAATCTGCCCGTTGCCACTCGCTGGTTGCCAGATCGCGCAGGAAACAGTCGTCCAGTTGGTGCCCGCCAAAAGTTACCACTGGTCAATGTCCGCAATATCAGGGCTCTGCCCAGGAATCGGGTCGAATGTTACTTAAGCATTGCGCTGACTGGAGTTATGGAATTGAGCACGGGAGAAACGTCCTCGAGCATGGTGGAATGGAGCGATGAGAGATAAGATCAAGACTCATTGCCCGCCCACAGGAGTCCGTAACGTATTGAATATAAATGGGTTGCGCAGCAATCGCGAGCCCCGATTTACGGGGTTTCGGGTAAACGTTGCGCCCCGTTTTCCCGGCTTAACCAGGGTTTTCATCGAGCAGATGGTCTATGGTATGTGCGCCGGGCAGCAGGTGAAACGCTCGGAGATAGCGTGATGGTCGCGGCAGGATGCGAACACTGTGCATTCTGCGCGATGGGGTGGGTCGGTCGTAAATTTCGGTCGTAAATTAAGGAAGGTATTTTCTTATGAGCCCTATTACTTTCCCCTGTATGCGGAGCCGGTGCGGCTCGACGCGGATGGGTTCTACGGACTCATTCGCAGGTTGGAGGCGTATGTGGTCGCGTTCGCGATGGAACCGTTTCAACGTTGCCTGCTCGTCGTCAACGAGCGCAACGACGGTTTCGCCGTTTTCTGCAGTACGTGACTCCTCGATGATGATGTAGTCGCCGTCCTGTATGTTGTCGTTGATCATCGAGTCGCCCTTGACTTTGAGCACAAACGTGCGTTTGCCGCGAACCATGTCGCGCGGGACAGCGATAGTCTCGTTGTCGAGAACGGCTTCAATAGGCCTCCCGGCGGCGATTCGCCCGAGAAGAGGAAGGTCGACAGTGCGCCAATCCACAGCATCGCCGAGATCAATTACGCGGAGAGACCTGCTCTGGTTCGAGCCACGCTCGATAAGACCTTTTTCGGCCAGGCGCGAAAGGTGTGCGTGAACCGTTGCGACCGAAGATAAACCGAAATGATCGGCTGTCTCCTGCAAGCTTGGTGCGTAGCCGTGGCCTGCGATAAAATCGGTAAGAAAGTCAAGAATCTCACGCTGCCGCTTTGTCAGACTTAACATCTAGGGGCCTCCTTTCCTGTACAGGAGGGATTGGGTGGCGCAGCGTTAGGGTGGGCCACACGATGCGCCACCCTCCTGGTTTTTGGCGAACACCGAAATTATACACGAAAACAGAGCAAATGTCAAGCGAAAAGCGTTGCGGGTCGTAGGCATTGAGTGACGCGGGAAGGCGCGGGAGAAAAGAGGAGCCAAGAATGATGGGAATCAGTCAGGTATCACGGCGACGCTGATTGCCAGTTGTTTATCCTTCGAGGGACCGAATCCATGGGTAGACGCGCAAGGTTCCTTTACGAGAGTGGAGTCCGCCTGGGCGGGGAAGGCGGAGTGCATGTCGCTTAACGATACGATTTGTATCTGCTGGTCAAACACATCCTGGGTTGTATAACTTGAAGCCAGGCTGCGGGTCAAGGGGAGGGGGAGAGGAGAATGGTGCAACTCGGAAATGCTGGCCGGGGACGGACACACAATAGCTGCAAGGGAGCGTACAAGAGGAGAGGCGGCGGATGCGAGAAGGGAGGTGTGGACAATGGCAAGATGCCGTGGTATGATTGGGGCATGGACGAGATCGAGCGAAAGGTGATGCAACAGGCGGACAGGAGAGGCGTGGAGCTGTCGGCGGAGCAGATAGTAAGGATGGGGGAGTATGTGCGGGAGGTAATGGACTGGAATAGACGAAAGAACCTCGTTGCCGCGAAATCTGCCGAGCGGTTCGTAGAGGAACACGTGGGTGATGCGATGTCGCTGTTCGGGTTATGTGAGCAATGGGCGGGCGCGAAGCTCGGGGATATAGGGAGCGGGGCAGGTCTCCCTGGGGTGCCGTTGAAGGTTATGTTCCCGAAGCTCGAGGTGACGATAATTGAGTCGTCGGAGACGAAGGCGGTGGTCTTGGAACGAATAATAGCCAGGTTGGATCTTGGCGACGTGCGTGTTCTGTGTGGTCGTGCGGAGGATGTGGGTCGGTTAGAAGAGTACAGAGGGAAGTTTGACCTTGCGACGGCTCGTGCTGTGGGGTCGATTGGAGCAACGGCGGAGTTGGCGTTGCCACTGTTGATGGTTGGTGGATTGTTTTTCGCTCAACGGGGAAAGGTGGGGGGACCGGAGTTGAAAGACGCGGAAGCTATGATACGTGAGTTGGGGGCAGAGATACTCGAGATCAAGAGAATGGGCGAGGGATTTGGAGGGGGTCAAAGGCAGCTTTTGTTAATTAAGAAGCGGGTCAGAACGCCAGAGCGGTATCCGCGTTCGGGGAAGGCGCTGGGGAGAGTGCCTTAAGCAGACGCAAATGTTCCACGTGGAACACTTGGCTCTAGATCTTCTTTCTGCGTGTGTGTTCCACGTGGAACACTTGTGGATAACTTCCCTTTCCCCGGCCAGCTGGGCGCTACTACCTTTCGTGCGGCTGGCGCGGTTCGTACGCCGAGCACCTCCCACTCGTCCCAAACGGAAGCAAGCTCACCCGATCTTTGAGCCTGAGAGCGCAGCTGACCAAGGATAGCCCGCCTTGCCATCAACCCAGACGTGCCGTAACCCCTGTCGCAACAATTGGTTACGCTAAAACACGGCGGCGCATATTGCGCGGTATGCGCAGTTAGTTGCGGCCAGTGGCTACCGAAGGAACGGGTTGTACTTCTTCTCCGCGCCTATCGTGGTCTTGGGTCCGTGACCCGAGTAGATGACGGTCTCATCTCCGAGCGGGACGAGCTTGGCATGTATGGACTGCATCAGTGTTTCGTAGGAACCTCCGGGCAGGTCGGTGCGCCCTATAGAGCCTGCGAAGAGCACGTCCCCGACGAAGGCGCATCCGCTCTGGTATAGGGTGATGCTTCCTGGCGAGTGGCCGGGTGTCTCGATAACGCGAAGAGCGATACTGCCGAACTCGACGGTATCATCTTCCTTGAGGAAATCGTCGGGCTCCGGGGACGGATCGACCCTGAACCCAAACATTAGTCCTTGAGCGACAAGGTTTTCCAGAAACGGCAGCTCGGTCTCGTGGATCAGCAGCTTTGCGCCCGTCGCCTCAATAGCGGGTTTGTTGCCGGCAGCGTGGTCTGCGTGGCAGTGTGTATTGATAACGTACCGAACCTGCAGTTGTTGGTCTTCGACGTATCGCGCGAGCGATTTCGAGTAGTCTCCGGGATCGATTATGATCGCCTCGCGAGACGCCTCATCGCTCACCACATAACAGTTTGTCTCGATAACACCAAGAGCGAACCCTTTGATCTTCAATTCAGCCCGACCTTTCTCCTGACACGCCCGTTGTGGGCGGCATATCCTGGCGCGGCACCGTGCACCTTCCTCAATTCAGCCCTATGCTCGCATCTCGCAACCCCGGTATCTTACCACTGACACGCTCCTTCTGCAAGCGCGTAGCTTGTTCGAGGGGATTCTCTGAGCCGACTGCTGACATGTGATTCGTATCGGCTACTGCAAAAAGATCGTCTGTGCGACCCTGCTCTTGACACGAGAGATCTTACGCTGTATAACGGCTTCAACAGACACGCTCGACAAACACAATATGAACGACGGAGAGCAATGCGCAATGTCAGCTTCGTTCCAGCCCACACGTCGCGGTTTCATCAAGACGGTGGCGGCAACCACCCTGGGGGTCAACGTTATGGGCAGCAGCAAGAAACCGCGTAAGCCGAACCTGCTTTTCATCTGGACCGACGAGCAGCGGGCCGACACGATGCAGGTCTACGGCAACCACAAGATACACGCGCCCAATCTCAACAGGCTGGCGAGCGAGAGCCTTGTGTTCGAGAACGCGTATGTCAGCCAGCCGGTATGCACGCCGTCGCGCTCGACGGTGATGACAGGATTGTGGCCGCACAGCAACTCCTGCACTGAAAACAACATACCGCTGCCCGAGAACGTCCCGTGTTTTCCTGAGATCCTGGCCGATCCGGAGTATCGGACCGGTTATTTCGGCAAATGGCATCTGGGCGACGAGGTCTTTCGCCAGCACGGGTTTGAGGAATGGGTAAGTATCGAAGATATGTACCGGCGCCACTTTCGTGAGGGTCGCGACACCGACAAGAAGAGCAGCTACTGGCGTTTTCTCAAGGATCTCGGTTACGAGCCGGACACATCGAAGGGCGATTTCAGTCGCGGGTTTGCCGCGAGGCTGCCTATCGAGCACTGCAAACCGAAGTTTCTCGAGCTGAAAGCATGCGACTTTCTCCGGCGTCACCGCGACGAGCCGTTCATGTTATATGTCAACTTTCTCGAACCGCACATGCCGTTTTATGGTCCGCTCGACGACGAGCACGACCCGAACGAAGTGGACTTGCCGGCGAGTTTCGACGACCCGCTCGAGGAAAACGAACCGTTGCGCTACCGCCTGTTGCGCGAACGGTACCGTCGGAAAGGACATGGAATCCACAACCTCGAAACCGAGCGCGGGTGGCGGCGGCTGATCGCAAACTATTGGGGATTGGTAACGCAGGTGGATTTAAGCGTGGGCGCTATTCTGAAAACGCTCGAGGAACAGGGTCTCGCTGACACCACAATCGTGGTGTATACGAGCGATCACGGTGATATGATGGGCGCCCACAGACTGTTGGCCAAGACCGTGATGTACGAGGAATCGGTCAAAGTGCCGTGGCTGATGCGCATCCCGCAGATGGGACGGACCCAGCGTGTGGTCAAGAGCCGCGTGAGCCATATTGACCTCGTGCCGACCCTGCTGGACCTCATGGCCAGACCTATGGAAGACAGGTTTCCGGGACAGAGTCTGGTGCCGCTGCTGAATCGAGGCGCGGTGACCGAAGACCATGTTTATATCGAGTGGAACCCCGCAGTCAAGCTCGGCAAACCCGTGGGCGGCATTCCCGGAGTCTCGGCCGAGGACGCTGAACGCGTCCATCGAGCACATGTGCATACGGTTATCTCTCCTGACGGGTGGAAGCTGTGCCTGAGCGATAAGGACAAGTGCCAACTGTTCAACCTGAACGAGGACCCGTGGGAGACGACGAACCTCTACTATTCAGTCGAGCATCGAGACACTATCACGCGTCTGACAAACAAGATCCGCGCGTGGCGGGAGCGCGTGTGAGTTTCAGGCGTGAAGCGGCATAGGGTGGTGCTCACTGTCGACCAGGAAGTTGGCAAACCGTTGGGCACGCCGGGTACTATCCTGCTGGTGGGGCCCCGCAGGAGGGGAACAAATGAGCCCTTTCGCGATGTTCCTGAAACAGCGCGTGACTGCGCCGTCCGGCGCAATTGCCACGACCGGTCGCCGTAACCGTTCGGCCTGAGTAAACTGCTGCGCGTCGTAAGGTAGAGCGCCGAGGTGTTGCACGTCGAGATGGAACTGTCCACCTTTTCGCTCGACGTACTCAGCGACTGCACGCTCTATCTTGTTGAACTCCAGGATGCCTTGTCGAGTCGAACGCACTCGATTAAAGACGATCTGGGCCGTCAGATTTGTGTGCATCTCGTACTCCGCAACACGTTCGGACAACCGACGTTCGATCTCCTGCATGCGGAAGAACGCGGCTTTAAGGCATGAATACCCGGCCACAATGTCCCGGGGTGTCGTGATAAGAAGCAGCTCGTCGCCTGCCAAGGCAAAATCGAGCACCGTCCGGCTGATACCGGCGCTCAGGTCCATGATTATGACGTCGAACTCTTTTGCGATGGCTCGGAACGCCGTCAAGAACTTGACCTTCTGCGCGTACAGCAAGTTCGCCAGCTTGAAATCCCCTGAAACGCCACCGATGAAACAGAACCCGAACTCGGTCTCGATGATCGTGTCGCTGATCGCACATCTCTTTTCAAGGAAATCCAGGAGATTTAACTTGGGGAATACACCGACTTTTATCTGGACGTCGGCGTTACCCAGGTCGGCGTCTATCAGCAGGACGCGTTTCCCGCACTGTCCAAGACAGGTGGCGAGGTTGACCGCGAGGTGCGTTTTTCCCACACCGCCTTTGTTGGAGATGATGGTGAAGAGGCGGCTTTTGGCGGGTGCGGCAGCCATCTCAGTGATGGTGCGCCATGTTTCCATTTTAAGCCGTTCAACTTCGCAAATGTCAAACTCGCAGTGGATACACACAAATCCCTCGGACTCCCACGGTCGCCCACAATTCGGACAGAAGTGAGCACTGAACGCACCGTCCTGGTCTGATGCGTCCAGACCGATGACCGGCATGAGTCGCATGGAGTCCAACGGCTTCGATTCCTCCGAACCAGCGGGCTCAACGAGAAAGTCTGCCGGTATCGACTTGAGTCGCGCCTTTGCTATTCTGGCTGTTGAACCACAACTGAGGCAGCGCCCAATCTTCCCGATGGCGTCATTTGGAACGGTCATACGTTCGCCGCACTCGCACGTGAACGCATAGGATATGAAGCCCGTACCATGACAGACTCCACAGGCTAGGGAGTGACTCCAATGACCTTGCCGTTTGCCGGTCGCATTACAGGAAGGACAATTGTCCAAGAAGGGCATCCATCCTGGAGCATTTGCATTCCCATTCACGGCGCTACCCCTCCTCCAGCCCGGAGTAATAGAAGAGTTCGCAGATACCTCATTATCCACAGCCGGGTGGAACGTGGTGTAAGTATAAACCGCGAAACAGACCTTGTCAAGGAGAATATTTCGGGGGAGCAACCCTTCAGTGACGGGGGCAATCTCGTGAGAGAAGTGGAGCCAGGGATGACGGAAACCAACCAGGTATCGCGACAACGCCCTCTCCCCGTCACTTGAAGGGTTGCACATGAGACGAATTCCATGTTGACTTTCCACAGGATTTGTGGTAGGTTCAATCTAGAGTTGATAGCCACTGGTTCTCAGAACGGAGATTACAGAGCATTTTGAAAGGGGGTGATGTCAGGGCTGTTAGGCGGTTCATAGTAGCTTCAACATTAGTACCAATGTGGAGAGGGTGAGAACTGTTCTTTCGGGGAAAGGAGACAGCAAATGGTTACTAAACACAGTAAGAGTGGGTTCACGCTGATAGAGCTGCTGGTGGTCATCGCGATCATCGGCATACTCGCGGCAATACTGCTGCCGGCGTTGGCCCGCGCGCGCGAAGCGGCGAGACGCGCATCCTGCGCGAACAACCTCAAGCAAATGGGTCTTGTGTTCAAGATGTACGCGAACGAGTGGAACGGTCGCTTTCCACCCAGCAAATGGCACGGTGGTCACAACTGCGACAGGGACGGAACCATAGATTTCAGCCTGGAGTTCGAGATCGAGTGTCCGGACATCTACCCGGAATACCTCACTGATCCTAAGGTTTTGATCTGTCCGTCGACGAATGCTCACACGGATCCCGTCCTCAGGTTCGACGCTGTCAGAAACAATGAACCCTATTTCGACGGCGACGGTTGGCACACTGCCGGTCCGAATGCTTCGGAGGAGTTTTTTCCGTGTGAGGCTCACGACGGCAGTGTGGACTACCTGTATCTGGGATGGATGTTCCCACCAGAGATAACCGATCCCGATGCGGATATGATCATGCTCGCCCAGGCGTTGGCGCTCCTATACTTGATGGATACCTCAATACCCGGTGTTACCGACAAGGATTGGACTAACCCATTGGCGTCACCGTCGTATACGTGCTACCGATTGCGCGAAGGTATCGAGCGGTTCCTGATAACCGACATCAACAATCCCGCTGCAAGCGCACGAGCTCAGAGCGAGATCGCGGTGATGTTCGATTACATCAGCAACACACCCGAGGTAGGCGGCGAGTTTCCTCACGTGCCCGGCGGCGGTAACGTTCTGTGGATGGACGGCCACGTCGAGTTTCTCAGGTACCCCGGCAAATACCCCATTTCGCACAACTTTGCTATGCTTATAGGCGAGGTTAGCCGCGGCTGATTGCGTCTTGATGGTGTAGCAGACAAGCCGGAACGGTCGTCGGCCGTTCCGGCTTGTTTTGCGTATCGAGTCGGTGTTCTCCTGAAAAGAACCTGCCGGTGCGAAGTTGTGCCGGGCTAGTCGCCTTGTCCGTAATACGCTTCCGGTCCGTGCTTGCGCAGGAAGTGTTTATCGAGAAGCGATCTGGGCAGTTCGCCGATCTCGGGATTCAGCAGTACCGTGTACAAGGCCATCCGGGCGACGTGCTCGAGTATGATCGCGTTCTCGAGAGCCGCCATCGGATCCGCTCCCCAAGTGAACGGGCCGTGCCCCGGCAGCAAAACACCGGGGAACTCCCGGGGGTTCAGTTCGCTCTCGCAGAACCGCTCGACAATCACCTCCCCGGTATTGCGTTCATAGCCGCTCTTGATCTCGTCTGCTGTAAGCTGTCGCGTTAACGGGACGGGTCCGAAGAAATGGTCCGCGTGCGTCGTGCCG
>CAZGCA010000024.1:0-53112 GCA_964524145.1 uncultured bacterium
CTTGCCTCACTCTACACTTTTTGGTGCCGGTCATTCCATTCTATCTACGGGACTTGCCAAAAAAACCATTTGGGCATCTCGCGGCTGCTGGAGTTCTCGCTCACTCGACCATTAGCCGAACGATTAGGGAAACCGTCATGCTGTTGTCAAGCAGCCGTTGCGCGCGTTACAATGGTGCCGAGCGCTGGTTGACGTGGCAAGGAAAGGAGCGGGTACCCATGAAAGTGATTCTTGTATGTTCGATATGCGTATCGTGTCTGGGGTTTCTGATCAACAGCGCGTTTGCTGCGGCGCAGAGCGGTTCGGGAACGAAACGTGACTCGTTGCCCGAATACGTCTGCCACAAGGTTGACCGCGAGATCGCGCTGACCGGCAAGCTCGACGATCCGCTGTGGCAGAAGGCGGAGGTCGCCCGGATGGTTCAAGCGTTTGACGGCGGCAAGCCTGACGTCCAGACCGAGATACGGATCCTGTACAGCGATACGACGCTGTACATAGGCGTGCATTGTGTGGACGATTATGCGTGGGGAACGTTTACCGAACGCGACTCGGAGGTCTGGACTCAGGAGTGTGTCGAAGCGTTTATCTGCCCGTCTGGACACGGCCACCAGTACTACGAGATAAACGTCAGCCCCAAGAACTGCGTCTTCGACGCGTGTATCCTGAACCGGTACCAGTCGACAACGCAACCGGGAGCGATAAAAGGGTTGTGGGGGTATACCGCCGACGGACTGAAGACGATGACCTACGTCGAAGGCGAAGTCGACAAGGTCGGCGGCGCGAAGTTCTGGAACGCCGAGTTCGCCATCCCGCTCGACCAGCTCGTGGGCGCGCCCAACGTTCCGCCGAAACCCGGCGACAAGTGGCGCATGAACATGTTCCGTATAGACTCGCCGAAGGATGGGCCGGCGCAGTACTACTCGTGGAGCCCGGTACTGGTCCGGTCGTTCCACACGCCGACGCGGTTCGGCTGGTTGCGGTTCGAAGAGTGATTGCACGCATACACGATTGTGACCGAGCAGACTGAATCGCCATCCACGACGGCTCAGAAGACGGTGATAAGCGCATCGCGCCGGACCGATATCCCCGCTTATTATCTCGATTGGCTTATCGAACGCGTCGGCGCCGGGTACGCGGACGTGGTGCACCCGTTCGACCGGTCCCGCGTGAGACGTGTTCCGCTCGGGCCGGAAGATGTCCACACGATAGTGTTCTGGTCGAAGAATTACGCCGAGTTCCTTAAGCGCAGAGCAACGTTCGACCGGTTCAGGAAGCTCTACTTCCAGTTTACCGTCAACGACTGCGAACTGCTGGAACCGCGCGTGCCGCCGCTGCAATCAAGGCTCGAACAAACCAAAGTGCTCGCGGAACGGTACGGTCCAGAACGTATGGCGTGGCGGTTCGACCCGATCGTGTTCTGGAACGGTGGCCGCGAGAACAATCTCGGCTCGTTTGAGAGGATTGCGTCGTACATGGCCGGGATAGGAGTGAACCGGTGCGTCTTCTCGTTCGCGAAATGGTACCGCAAAGCGCGCAGACGTGCCGAGAAACGCGGGTTCCCGTTCTTTGTCCCGCCGGAAGACAGGAAGCGTGCCGTCGCGTCGGATCTCGCGGCAAAAGGGGCGGCGTGCGGTATCACGATGCACGTTTGCTGTGACGATTCGCTGACAGATATCGAAAACGTGCAGAAGAGCAGTTGTATCGACGGCCCGCTGCTCGAGAATCTTTCCGGCGAGCCGTGCGATACGAGACGGGACACCGGCCAGCGCGACATGTGCGGCTGCACCAAGAGCGTCGACATAGGCAGCTACCACCTCCAGCCATGTCCCAACGGGTGCCTCTACTGTTACGCCAGCCCGGTTGTGTGATCATGTGCCGCGGCGTGCATGGTTCTTGCTTGCATTGCGCCCCTTGGTTGCCCTAAGATGTAGGCAGCGGAGAGTGGATGGGCGGGGAACGTGTACCCATGTTGAGTAAGAAGCAGATCGTCGAGCGGTTGGCCCAACTGATCGAGAAGGGCGACCGTGTGCTGAACAGCATCAGCCCGCGCGGTATCGAAGTCGAGTGGGACACGAACTGCCGGACGTTGCTGACGGGCGCGTTCGGCGAGAAGAGCATCTACGTCCAGCAGTTTTTCGGTGACGACCTGTACAAACCGAGGGTCAGCGAACGTATGGCGGTGCTTCGTGCCGCGAAGGAAGACGTCGAGGGCGGGTATATCGAGCGGCTGGAGTCCCTGTTGGCGGCGGAGCTGTTCACCTCGTACCTCGATGAGGCGGAACATCTGCTCGGCAGCGGGTACAAGGACGCTGCAGCGGTCTTGATCGGCGCGACGATGGAGAACACGTTGCGCAAGATGTGCGAACATCACGGTGTCGAGCTGGCCGAAGGGATGAACCGGATCGAGCCGTTGAAACGCGAGCTTGTCCGCAAGAAAGTCCTCGACGGGCTTACGCAGAAGAGCATCACCGCGTGGGCCGATATACGCAACAACGCCGCCCACGGCAGGTTCGACCAGTACGAGTCGCGGCACGTGCGCGAGATGCTCGAGGGCGTACGCGAACTGCTCGACCAGCACCTTGCAGAAGGACCGGAATCGTAGCGATTGGCGCTCGGACAGGAGCGACGCAGCCAATTGGCTCATACTCCGGCCATCAAATGGCGTAAGTTCCTGACGTCTCTTCGGTGATCCGTGTCCGGCAGGGACGACTAGCACAAGGACCGGGACGTGGCCAGAGTTGAGATACAGTATGGACCGGGGTTTGAATCGCGGTCGGAAGAGTTCTCTCGCCGTTGCATCGAGAGGATAGATGCCGGTCGTCCTCAGTCGTTCGTGTACCTCGTCCCAAATGACCGGCACGCCCGGCATCTCGCGTGGCGGCTCGTTTCGGACTGCGCCCGCCGGGCCACGCCGGAGCTCAACGTCTTCAGCTTTAACCGGTTCGCAACCTACCTGTTATCCGCTGTCTCGTCCGAGATGCTGAAAGGCGTACGCAGGATCTCCCACGCGGAGAAGCTTGTGATAGTCGAGGAGACACTGCGGTCTCGAAAGAAGAGCTCGCCGCTGCACGACGCACACAGGTTTCCCGGCATGGTACAGCGCGTATCGGGGCTAATTGCCGAGCTGAAACAAAACGTCTGCGAGGACGGCAACTCGTTCGTCGCGGAGCTTGGTGTAGGAAAAGCGCGTCCCATGGTGCGCGAGCTTGGGGCCGTATTTGACGAGTATCAGCGCTTTCTCATCGAGCACAGTCTTGCCGACGAAGAAGGGAAGTTCCTCATCGTGCTTGACGCGTTGAAGAACGATTCGTCGGCCATCCTCGAGCGGTTGCGCGATGTTGAGCGCGTTTTCTTTGACGGGTTCTGCGATTTTACCGGCGCGGAGAAGGCAATCCTGCGCGAACTGGTTCGATACGTCCCGGAAATCCTGGTCAATATAGACTTTGAGGAGAACGGCCGCCTTTGCGACGGCCTCGAGGAGACGTTCGGGTTCCTGGAAGAGTTGTCCGACGAGGTGAACCTTGTTACGTCAACCGAGGATCAGGATGTAAGGCCGCCCCTCGACGATCTTGCACGGGCGATCCTGGCGGATGACCGTTGCCGCCCCGAGAATATCGAGAGTGCGAAAAAGTGTCTCGAGCTGAGGGTGCTGCCGACGCGCAGAGCGGAGGTGCGCGAGATAGCGAGCCGGGTGAAGCAGCTCGCCGTAGACAAGGGCTACGAGGACAAGCTCGACCGGATCGCGGTTGTCTTCGGAGCGATCGAGAGCTATGGTCCGGTTGTCCGCGAGGTGTTCGAGGATTACGGATTGCCGTACAGCATCACAGAAGGATTCGAGCTGCGCGAGTCGCCGGTCGTGAGAGCGATATTCAGCTTCGTTGCTCTCAAGACGCAGGGTTTTCGGGTGGACGACGTGGTGGCGTGTTTCCGGTCGCCCTATCTTATGCCGGACGCGAGCGCGGAAGCGCTGCGAAGGTGCATCGTGTCGGCGCGTGTGACCGGCAGCAGCAAGCAGGAGTGGTTCGACAAGATCGAGCGGTACGCGCGAGAGAGTGACGAACGGGTCGGCGTGCTGGAACGCGAGGACGAGGATGTCCCGCTGCGGACTTCCGTGCTCCGGGACGAGGCACTGGCGGTGGTAGAAGACCTCAAGCGACTTTTCGACGCGGCCGACCACTTGTGCGACGGTGTGCCGCCGGAGACGATGAAGGAGACGTTGCGGGATGCGCTGTCGACGGTCGGCATCGAGCGCAACATTCTTTCACGTCACGCGTTCGAGTCGGAGCAATGGGTAGTCCGGCGCGACGTGGCGGCGTTCCAGCGGTTCCTTCGGGTTGTGGACAACGTCTGTGAAGCGATGGCGTTTCGCTCGGACAAGGTCGTCACTCTTGCGAGGTTCGAGGCCGCACTCACCAGCGCGGTGGCCGGCACAAAATACTCTGTGCCAACGAGGTTCGATTGCGGGGTAACGGTGGGGCGTCCCGAAGACCTGCTCGGCATCAGGTTCGACTACATCTTCTTCGGCGGTCTCGTGGAAGGCGAGTTCCCCCGGCGCGCGCCCGTCCATACACTCGTCAGCAGGTCAGATCGCGCGAGAAGCAGCTACCTCCGCGAGACGGGCCGCCAGTTGGAGGAAGGGCTCTACACGTTCCGGCGCGCGCTGCGTGCTGCGGAGAAGGGACTCGTCGCCACCTACCCGGAGCTTGCCGAAGATGAACCAACAGTACCGTCGCCGTTTGTCCGTGAGATCGAAAGACTGACAGATTGTGAGGGAGAGAAAGCTCCGGACCCTCTGTTCGACACAGACCCGGAGAGACTGTTCTCGCGAAAGGCGGCCCTGTCGAGGCTCGGCGGACTGCTTTGTGCTCCAGACACTCCCGATACACGGGACGAAAGCACGGCACTCGTAGCCCGGATATCGGACGGTCAGCCGAATTGCGCATACGACATCCTGCAACGAGTACGGAGCGCGCACGCTCGTTCGCTCGACCTTCTCTCGGAATATGACGGCAACATCCGGTCCAAGGCGCTTCTGGAACGGTTGAAAGCGACCTACGGGTCCCGAGATTACATCTTCTCGGTATCTCAACTCGAGATGTATGCCAAGTGCCCGTTCCGGTTCTTTGCGGAGCGCGTGCTTGCACTGAAGGAACCTGACAAGATACCGACCGAGGTGGAGCCGATGGAACGAGGCAAGCTTGTCCACGACATACTCCACAAATTCATGTCACGCTGGGACCGGGACAAGAGAGCCGGTGCGGAAACCGAAAAGCGTCGCGCCGCGGAGTTGATTGAAGCCGCTGCCAGGGAGGTGCTCGGCGAGCACGAGTTTGGGGAAGAACTCGGGGTGCCGTGGGACGTGTTCGAGCAGAAACTTCTCGACGGGCTGCAGGACGCGCCGGCCGAGTTGCGCGGGATGTTGCGTGATGTTGTCGATCACGAAGTGGACAAGATGGCGCCGGCCATGAAGACGTATCTCGAGTGGGAGTTCGGCCTGCCGAAGGCGGAGAACCGTACGCGCGACCCGGCGTCCTCGACCCAATGCCTGGAACTCGGAGACACGATAAAGATCAGGGGCCGTGTCGACCGGATCGATCTCTTCGAGCGCGAAGAGGGTACGGACTGCCTTGTGATTGACTACAAGACAGGCAAGACGTCCTACGGCGAGAAGGCTATTAAGGAGGGCATATCGTACCAGATGCCGGTGTATATGCTGGCGGTCGCGCAGCTTCTTCCCAAGGCAAAAGAAGAAGATCAACCTTCGGGCTCCGCTCAGTACTACCACGTTCTCCGGGGCGAAGGCGTCAAGCTGAGGAACAAACTGGAGTTCAACCGGGGCATTGAAGAAGTCGCTGTCGAGCACATGCGCGCCGACGTGGACGCGCTCCGGTCGGGCCATTTCGCCGTCACAGTGCTCGGAAGACAGACGGCATCCTGCAAGTGGTGTCCTTACTCGAGAATGTGCCGCCTGGACGAGACGCGCATGGCACGGGTGGACGATCATCTCGCGCGGAGACACGAACCCATAGCCGAAAGGTTCCGCGGCCCCAAATGAAAGCGATTAAGCTGACCGATCAGCAACGGAAGGCCCTCGACCTGAACCGCAACATCGCGGTGGTAGCCGGCGCGGGTTCGGGCAAGACCCTGATACTGGTCGAACGGTATCTTGCAGCACTCGAGCAAGACCCGGATCTCGCCGTCCGGGACGTGCTCGCGATAACGTTCACAAGAAAGGCCGCTGCACAGATGCGGCAACGTGTAGCCCAGGGAATTGCCAAACGAGTGAAAGCGGCGTCAAGCACCGACCCGAAACGCTGGCTTCGCGCGCGGGACGAACTTCTCGAAGCCCAGGTCTCTACCATACACTCGTTCTGTGCAGCGCTGCTTCGCGAGCACGCTTCACGCGCGGATATCGATCCAGACTTTGCGGTAGTCGGCGACCTTGTGGGAGCGGCCATGCCACGGGAAAGCGTTGACGAGACCTTGCGCAAAGGATTTTCGAAGGAGGATCCGGAGCTTGCGGAGGCAGCTCGATGTGCTTCAATCTTCGGCTCGGGCACACTTGGCGACAACCTCGACCACCTGCTCACGAACAGAGAGATCGCCGGACGGTTCTTTGCGCGACTATCGGGCAAAAACGATGAAGAATGTCTCGGCCTGCTCAGGGACGCCTATGAGAACTTCCTGACCGAGTTGGGAGCCGCCATCGAATGGGCCGCCGTGGACGATGCGCTGCGCATGCTGGCCCGGTTCGCCGAAGAAGGCGGACACCCGGAAGAGGCGTCCCCGCTTGTGAATGCCGCAGCAGGAATGGTCCGGCAGGACTCGCAGAAGGAGAAATGCCGGGCTCTGCTCGGGTTGCGGCCGATCCTGCTCACACAGCAAGGCAAGCCCCGTAAACGCGTACCCGGTGAGGGCCAGAAGAACTGGCCGGGACGGGAGCGCGAAAGGGAGGCGTATAGAGAAAGCTTCAGCTCGTTGAGCACGCTTCTGGCAACAATTGCTCCTCAGGACGTGTGTTTCGACGAGGGGTTGGAGTTGCGAACCGCACGGCTGCTTCGCAGTTACGCGGTGTTGTTCCGGGCAGCGACCGAAGAGTATGAGCGCAGGAAAACAGATACGTTCGCGTTGGATTACGACGACCTTGAGGAACGGACAGCCGGGTTGCTCGAACAGGATGCTGCTCTGCGGGATAGTGTGCGTCGCAGGTACAAGCACATACTGATCGATGAGTTTCAGGATGTAAACGATCATCAGTGGCGAATTGCCGAGTTGTTACTGGCCGATTCGCGGCATGCGGGGAAAGCGCTGATCGTGGGCGACGAGAGACAGTCAATCTACGGTTTCCGTGGCGCGAAGAAGGAGGTTTTCTCAAAGGCACGAACAGAGTTGAGTGAGGCAAACAGAAGAGATGTCGAAGACGGATCCGACGCGCTCGTTCAAGCCTCGGAAAGCTTCCGCACGCTTTCGCCGGTCCTCAGTTTCATAAACGATCGATTTGGCGGCGCTTTCGGTTCGACGTATGAACCGCTGGCAGCAAGGCGGGACGATTGCCAAAAAGCGGGCAAGGTGGAGGTGCTGGTTGGCGAACGTCCCGAGGAGCTTATTGCGAAACGGATCCGAGCGGGGGTTGAAGGAAGTGACGCTGACATTTTGTGGGTCGTTCGCGATTCCGGGGTCGAGGCTGCGAAGTACAAGGATTTCGCCATACTGATCCGTGCCAGGTCCGTTCTTCCGAGGCTCGAGAACGCGCTGGTTACCTACGGCGTGCCGTACTTCGTTCATGCGGGCGTAGGGCTGTACGAACGGCAGGAGGTTCAGGATCTGCTCAATGTGCTGCGATTCCTTGCAGACGAGCGGGACGAGATCGCGCTGGCAGGGGTGCTGAGGTCGCCGCTCATAGGCGTCACGGACGAGACGCTGTACGCTCTCTCCATGATAGGGGAAGAAGGATTGTGGAGGAAGCTGGTTTCGTTGGTTCGGAACGGCAAAGCGGACGACCTGCCTGCATGGGGCACGCTTGGTCGCGCCTATACTCTGCTGGAAACGTGGAAGAGTATTGCCCATCGAGCGCCCGTCGCGTCGCTCTTGGACAGAGTCTGCGCGGAGACCGGTTTCTGGGCTACACTCAGTGTCGGCCGTACTCCTGTTCAGAACGTAGCCAACGTCGAGAGGCTGATTGATGTGGCCGGCAAGTTTGATCGCGAGGCAAGCGGCAGCGCCGCCGAGTTTGTCGCTGTTGTGGACAGGCTCGTCGAGCAAGGGCAAAAGGAACCCGAGGCCGCCGTCGAGAGCGCCGGGAACGCCGTGCAAGTGATGACGATACACGCCGCGAAAGGGTTGGAGTTCAATATCGCCGTTGTGCCGGACCTCGATGTTAAGCAGAAAACGGGGGGTCAGCCAAGTATGTTGGTGCACCGGGACATTGGTCTCGGGCCCAAGGTGCTGGGCGACGACGGGATGACCAACTCGTTTCTAAGGACAGCGATCCGGGAGCGGAAGAAGACCGAGGAACGCGAGGAAGAGAAACGTGTGGCGTACGTCTCGCACACCAGAGCGCGGGACAACCTTATCATCTGGACGCGTAAAGGCAAGGACGACTCGACCTCGTGGTGGCGCGAGAACGACAATGTGCGGGTGTGTGCTGATGATTCGTTTGACTATGTCCAGCCCGTCGAGAGTGTTGAAGGGAATGCGGTCTGCGATGTGCTGGAAAAGGGCGCGCTGAACCGCGGGCCGGACGATGAGACGTTTAGCGAGTTGTCCAGTCTCGCGTCGGTACCGCGTCAGCCGATAATTACGCCGACACACCTCGTGACCTATGCGGAATGTCCGCGATGGTACTTCATGCAGTACGTTATGGGCGTTCCGGAAGGATGGATGCAACGCGAGGCGGATGCGGTAATGGAGATGGACGAACTGGCGGAAGCAGGCATAAGGGACGAACCGTCGCAGTTTGGGGTTGCGGCCCATCGCGCTCTCGAGCTGTACGTGAAGGGTCGAGCGCGTGGAAGCCCCGTTGCAGAAGTGCTTGAAACGTCAGCCGAACGCGCCGCTGCCGAATGCGGGAGAAACAATCCAAGGCTCCGAGATAAGTTGCGTCGTGTGCTCGAAGAGTTCGAGCGGAGCCATATCGGTCGGCGCGCCCTACGCGCAAAGGGACCGTTGTGCGAGCACGCCTTCACACTGGCAGTCGAAGACGTTTTCATCAGGGGCACGATAGACCTTCTCTGCAAGGGGGAGGCCGCTGACTGGCACATCGTTGATTACAAGACGGTGGAAGTGGAGACTGATGAACGTGGCGACCTGGACATTGACGAGGTCATGAACCGTTACTCGATCCAGCTCGACGCGTATGCGCTCGCCGCGTTCAGCCTCCAGGAGTGCAGCTCGGTCACGACTTCGTTGTACTTGACACGATACCCCGACAAATTGCCGCCGGTCGCAGAGTACACGCGCGACGAGCGGCCCCGTCTGGTGCAGAACGTTCTCTCACTTGCGAAAGAGATGATCGCCGGCGGGGAGAACATCGACGCGTTCGCACGGCGGGTTGGGAAACCCTGTGCGCGGTGCCCTTACGACCGGCTCGGTTTGTGCTCGGACTGATCACGCATGCGTTTCCACATCGCACGGCCCGAGCACCATCTCTTCCATCTTCAGAGTGAGCGGCGTGAGCGTTGCGGTGTCGAGCGCCGATACGTGTAGTGCGTCATGCGACCGGGCAATGGTGGCAGCGAGTTCGGGCGCCACGAGGTCGCACTTGTTGAACACCAGCACCGACGGTTTGTCCGCAAGCGAGAGTTGCGCCAGTATCGAGTTGACGGCATCGATCCTGTCGGGGTAGTCCTTGTTGCTGATGTCGACCAGATGAACCAGCAGGTCCGCGTCCTCGAGCTCCTCGAGCGTTGCCCTGAACGCCGCGACGAGGTCCGGCGGCAGGTCTCTGATGAACCCGACGGTATCGGTGATGATTGCTTCCCGCTCGCGAGGGAACCGCAGCCTGCGGCTCGCGGGGTTGAGCGTCGCGAACGGTTTGTTCTCGGTACCGACGCTGCTGTGCGTCAATGAGTTCAGGAGCGTGGACTTGCCTGCGTTCGCGTAGCCCACGACAGCAATGGTAGGCATGTGTTTGCGTTCCCGGCGCCGTCTCCGGAGGTGCCGCTGCTTGCTCAAGTTGCGTATCTCTCCCTCGAGCCGATGAATCTTGTCGCGCGCGCGGCGGCGGTTGATCTCGAGCTTGCTCTCACCGGGCCCGCGACCGCCTATGCCGCCCGTCAGCCGCGACATGGCGGTGTTCTTCTCGATGAGCCGCGGCAGCATATACTTGAGCTGCGCGAGTTCGACCTGTATCTTGCCTTCACGGCTGTGCGCGTGCTGCGCGAATATGTCGAGTATCACCTGTGTCCGGTCGACGATCTTAAGTTCGGTGAAGTTCGTGATGGCGCGCACCTGGGCAGGGATGAGATCGCGGTCAAACACTATCATCTCAGCCCCCAACTGCATGGCCCGTATGATGATCTCGCGCAGCTTCCCGATTCCCACCACAAACCTCGGATCGATCTTGTGACGTCGCTGTACCACCGTGTCCACGACAACGAGACCGCACGTCGAGGCAAGATCCGCGAGCTCGTCGAGCGATTCGCGGGCAAGACCCACCGGGCCCGTTGTCGCGTGAAGCAGGATCGCCCGGTCGCGCGTGTCGCCGACCTCCCGACCGCCACGAGCGCGCGCGAACTCCGTTTCGAGCGACTGAACCGTCGAGAGAAAATCGCGCGGAAGATCGTGGACCGGTTGCGGCTCGATATGTTCCCAGACTTTTCCGTCCGCGCTGCCGGGGACGAGATGCCCTGCCCACACAAGATGCGGCAACCCGTCTTTGCGCACGGTGATCGCGGCCACGCAGTCCAGCCGCAGCAGCGCCAGATCGGTGAGATCGTCCTCGGTTAGCTGTTCGTCCTGAAGATGCGTGTGAACCAAACGCAATCCCTTGAGCCGCCATGGGGCGTCGCGCGTCTGGGCGAGGTCGGGCAGGACGAGCCCTTTCGCGTCGCCCACTATGATGTCGCGCACCTGGCCGCGCCTGTTTATGAGCACGCCTATCTGTCGCCCGATCTCGCGCGACAGCTCGCTCATGTATCGCGCCAACTCCGGCCCGACGATGACCTCCGGCGGACAACGTCTCCGGCCTATACGTTCGACCCGCCGAAGCTGGTCATGCTTGAGCCCTGTCAGATTGCCGTGGACGCGCTGCATGATCTGCCGTTCTCCGCCTGCGCTGTGTCAATGATAGAAGTACTTGACGTTCTCCGGGGTTATGACGACGGTGCCAGTGTCGACGAGTGTGGGGAGCGGGCACGTTCCTGCTGCGTGCCAGTCGTCGACCATCATGATGCGGTTATGGTTGAGGTCATAGAGCATCTGGAGGCCGAGGTAGGCCATCGTGTACGTGCGCTGAGCGAGCGACGCCTGGATGAACCCCTTCTCAATAAACTCGAGGGTCGCGTCGTTTCGGTCCATGGCGATTATCTTGACTTTGCCCTTTTTGCCGGCGTCGCGCACCGCCACGGCAGATCCCGCGCCACCCGCAGCGTCAACGCAACCGAACCCCGCGAGGTTGGGATGCGCTTGCATCATCGACTGTGCTTCCGCCAAGGCCTGCCCTTCCTCAGCCTTATCGTTGCCAATCGCAACGATCTCTATCCCGGGATACTTCTTGAACGCGTCTTTGTAGCCTCGCACTCGCTCCTCGAGGTTCCACTGGCCCGGTATCATCAGCAGCGCGACCTCGCCGCGGCCCCCGATCTCGCGCGCCAGAAGCTCGCCACCGATAAGGCCTGCTTCGTAGTTGCCGGTGCCGATGAATGTGTGTCGCCTGCTGTTTGGCGAATCGGTATCGACCGTGATGACGGGTATGCCTGCGTCAATTGCACGGTTGATGCTCGGAACGACGGCTTCGGGCTCGGCAGGCGAGATGATGATGCCTTTAACACTGCGCGCGATAGCCGTCTCGATGATATCCACCTGCTCTTTGACCTGGCTGCCCTGCGGGCCGGTAAACGTGTCGTTCACACCGAGACCTCGCGCCGCGTCTGCAAACCCGTCGCGCGCGTCTATCCAATACGCGTTGCCGACCGATACTCCCACAAAGACGTACTCTTCTTCCTCCGCGGATTGATCTGCCGGTGTCCGGACAGGTGCAGGGGCTTGATCCGGAGCGGGCGAACGTGCAGTGAAGTACAGCACGGCAAACACAACGACCGCTATCGCCAGTAGTATGTTCAGAGCTTTCGACATAGCTGCCTCCCAACAGTTATTTCTTGAACCAGTGGACAAGTCGCTTGATCATATCCATATTTATTCTGTCGATCGTAACTGCAATAATCAATATCGAGCCGAGAACAACGTTCTTCATATAGATGTTGACGCGAAGTATCTCCATGCCGTTCTCGATCACGCCTACCAATAGCAGCCCGAGAAACGCGCCGAGGATCGTGCCTACGCCACCCGACAGGCTCGCGCCGCCGATGACCACGGCCGATATGACGCGCAGCTCCGCACGTTCGCCCGCGTTTGCGGACGCGCTGATAAGCCTCGAGGAGTTTACTACTCCCGCTGCCGCTGCGAGTGCGCCGGTCACGATGTAGGTGAACGACCGGACCCGGTCGACGTTGATACCGGAAAACCGTGCCGCTTCTTCGTTGCCGCCGACATAGTACACCTGGCGCAGGAATCTCGAATGACGCAGCAGCACGTCCGCGATTATCACGGTCAAGACCATCACCACGACCGGATACGGAATACCAAAGTCCTGGGTGAGTTGTATGCTGCCGCCGCCTATCTGTTCGAACGCGGACGGCAGGCCGGTTACCGGATTCGCCTGAACGGTGACGAGGCAGACGCCTCTGACGACGATCATCGTGCCGAGCGTCGTGATAAGCGGGTTGACGCCTATCTTGGTGATGATGAACCCGTTGACGAAACCGACAACCGCGCCGGACGTCAACCCCAGCAGTATGGCGACCGGGATCGGCACCCCGAGAACCATCAGTTTGCAGGTCACAATACCGCCCCAGGCTAAGGTCGAGCCTACCGAAAGGTCGAACCCGCCCGCGATGATGACCAGCGTCATGCCGACAACCATAAGCGCGTCGGTCGATATGTTGACCGCAATAACGCGCCAGTTGTCCACTGTCAAGAACCGGTTCGTGCCACCGGGCTGGAAGAGGTAGAACCCTCCGCATGCAACGATCACCACGAAAAGAATAACAGCTTCGCGGTGCGCCCTCAGGAATTTTGCCATCCTCTCGCCGACTCTGTTCATCTTATGCCGCGTGCCCCGTTGCGAGCCGCATTATGGCCTCTTCGGAGACGTCCTCCGAGGAGAGTCCGCCTGCGATCCGCCCCTCGTGCAATACAAGCACCCGGTCGCACATGCCGAGAATCTCCGGCAGTTCGGACGAGATGACGATGATCCCGATACCTTCGTTGCAGAGGCGGCGCAGCAGGGCATGGATCTCTGCCTTGGCACCAACATCTATGCCGCGCGTCGGCTCGTCGGCTATCAGCACCCGGGGCATTATCTCCAGCCAGCGCGCGATAAGGACCTTTTGCTGGTTGCCGCCGCTGAGAAACGATACCGGCTGGCGCAACGACGGCGTTCGTATGCGGAACTGTTCCACCATCTTCGTCGCAGCAGCGTTGACTGCGCGGCGCGATATCAATCCGGCAGCGGAGTATTCCTTCAGGTTAGCCGAAACGAGGTTGTCAACGACCGCCATATTCAGGAACGTGCCCGCCTCTTTACGGTTCTCCGGCAAGTACGCCATCCTGTTGCGGATGGCGTCGGCCGGCGAATCGATTGCGACTTCTTTTCCGTCCAGCAAGATCCGCCCGCCGTCTTTGCGGCGGTAGCCGAAGATTGTCTGGGCGATCTCCGACCTGCCTGCGCCGACAAGTCCGGCCATGCCGAGCATCTCGCCGTCGTGCAGGGAGAACGAGACGTTCTCGAAAGCGCCGGCAAGCCGCAACCCTTCGACGCGAAGCAACTCTTTGCCTTTTCGGGCGGCCTTTTCGGGATACATTTGAGTTAGTTCGCGGCCAACCATCATGCGAACGACCTCATCCATGTCGGTCTCTGCAACAGGTTTCGTGTCGACACGCTTCCCGTCCCGGAGCACCGTGACCGTGTCGGCAAGCCGGAATACCTCTTTGAGCTTGTGCGTGATGTATATGATGCTTATGCCTCGTGCGGAAAGGTCGCGAAGAACTCTGAACAACTGTCCGACCTCGTGTTCCTCGAGCGAAGAGGTGGGTTCGTCGAGCATCAGTATCTTCGGTTCGAACGACAGCGCCCGGGCAATCTCGACTATCTGCTGCATCGCGATGCTGAGCGTGCCGACCCTGGCCGACGTGGGTATTCTGACGTCGAACGCACCCAGCAGCTCGTTCGCGCGTCGGTGCAGCTCGGTCCATCGTATGAAGTTGAGCCTGGTCGGTTCGCGCCGGACGAAGATGTTCTCGGCAACGGTAAGGTTCGGCGCGAGACTGAGCTCCTGGTGTACGACGCTTATGCCCAACCGTTGCGCTTCGGCAGGCGTTTCGGGAGCGACGGGTTCCCCCTTGAGAAGGATCGTTCCCGAGTCTTTCTGGTGAATCCCAGCGAGCACCTTCATCAACGTGCTCTTGCCCGCGCCGTTTTCGCCTACAAGCGCGTGTATTTCGCCACTGTAGACGCTAAGCGACACGTCGTCGAGGGCCCGCACGCCGGGGAACAACTTCGAGATGCCTTCGATGCGCAGCGTTTCGCTCTGCGAGATATCGGCTGGTGACGTCGTCAACTCTCCTCCGGGCTCATCTCTTGATCTGGGCCCGCGCCAGTTCGCCCAGCTGCTTGCCGGTTGCATCGATAACAACAAGGCAGACCGTGGCTGCTTCCGCCGGCACGTTGACTTCGACGTCCGACGACACGACACAAGGTTGAGCCGGCGTCAGCACAGTGTCCAGCTCGGCGTTGGCGACCTCGCTGCCGGCTGCATCGAGCAATACCACCCCTGCCTTGCCAGTGCAGAACACGCCGAACCGGCCCGTGAGGTTTAGCTTGTCTCCAAGAACTTTGGCTGCGAACTGCTCACAGGTGACGCCGACATTCGTGCAGTCGAGCACTGGGTAGTTGCCACCTATCGTTGCTGCATACAGGTCGAGATGGAACGAGTACGTTTCGCCGGGTTGCAGGTCGGCAAACGGGCTTAGTACCTCACTCTCCATGAAGTACGGGCACTCGATGGGGTCGTCGTTCATCTCGTATACTTCTCCTGACTGAACCCACCTGCCCGGGCCGTGCGTCCAGATCTCGACCGACGCGCCGTCCGGGTACTCCGTGTCCGGGTAGTAGCTGAACCGCTCGACGAAGACGTTCCCGACCGTACCATTCACGACCGCAAGCCATCCGGCGGAGCTGTCCATGCCTATCTTGCCGACCATACGCTCGTAATGGACCCGCAAGATCCCCGAGTCGTAGTCGGGCTTGAACTCGGGGTTATTTACCAATCCGAACATGACGTTGTAGCCGCGCGCGTAGATGCTTTTCGGGTTGATGGGACAGTACGCCCACATCTTCTCGTTGTGGCCGGCCCCTTGAGGATTGGCGGCGTTGTGTTGCGTCACCTCCCAGATGCCCCATCGTCGCGGTTTCGTATCGATGTTTCTCATTGTCGAATCGATGCCGACGCGCGACGAGCCGTCGAACATTTTGATAACGCGCGAGAACTGGACGCCGCTGCGCTTGTCCTTCTGGCTTGTTAACTGGACTGAGACAGGGCTCCCTTCACCCACCAGCACTGCTCCCGCGTGCGGGCTGCCGTCGAGCACCGGATCGGGCGGTCCGTGCCACTGGTCGTCGCGATCCCAGCCCTGCGGCGCAGGCCAGAGTTTGTCGCCGCCGTAGTTCAGCCACTCGCCGTTTGGGCCAACGCCGGTCGGTGGTGGTAACGTCCCTGCAAGCTGATCGTTCACCCAGAAGTATTCAGACTTTCCCAGCGTGATCTGGATGATCCTGCCGCCGATGTCCGGGGCAACCTGCACTTCAATGAGCCCGTTATCCAGCTCGATCGTGTTCCAGCCTCTGTAGCTCGATTCGCCCGCGCTCGCTCCCATGACCGGCCGCGTCAGGAGCAGTGCGACCGCCAAGACCACTACCACTCCGAAGGTATGAACAGAACTTGTCATGGGATCCTACCCTTTCGCACGTGCCGACTTTCTCAGCCTCGTCTCGGAACAACCTGAGTCTACCACAAGGTACTGCGCGTATCAACTTCACCAAGCGTCGAGACATCTTCTCGCCGTTACTCAGCGTCGTGATTGCGACGGGGCGCATAGTCCAGAGTATACCGTCGCAGAAACCGCTGGCTTTCAACCCTGCGTTTGTACTAGAATAGGTATGTGCTTGGCTAGTTTTGGAGACAAACCATGGCCCCGGGAGGAGTAGGCTCGAATCTCGACGTCCTGCTGGTACGGTTGCCGTCAGGTCAGTACCGCGATTTTCAAGAACCGCTTGGTATTGCGTATCTCAAGGCGGCATTGACCGCGCACGGGTTGTCCTGCGTAGCATACAATCCGTTCCACAACGACTTCTATGGTCGCCACCGTATCGAACATCCCGACGAGATGCTCGATAACTGCATCCGCACAGTGAAGACGCGTCACCCGGTAGTCGTCGGTCTAAGCGGGAATTCCGGCGACCCGTTCGCTGATTTTGCAAAAGAGATCAAGCGGTCCGGTCCGGACACGAAGGTTATCTGTGGCGGCCACGGTCCTACGTGGGATCATCGCAAGCTGGCGTCCAATCCTCATATCGACGCCGTCGTCCGCGGAGAAGGCGATGTTGTCTTTCCCCAATTGGTGTGGGCTGTCAAGGACGGCGGCCCCATCGAAGAACTCCCAAACGTCACCTCCCACAACGGAGACCCCATACGCGTCAATCCGGCCATGGAGCCAATAGACGCTCTCGACGCTCTGCCTGTACCCGATCGGTCCTATGAACCCGGACCGATATACGCATCCGGGACCGCGTTCGTATCGAGCAGCCGCGGGTGCCCTCACCGGTGCATGTTCTGCGACGCACACTCGTTCTACGGCAAGAATGTGTGGCGACCGCGCGCGGCCGAAAACGTCTTCTCGGAGATCGAGCGGCTCAGATCGGAGTTCTTCATCGATACGGTAAACTTTGTCGACGACGATTTCCTGCCAACGCGGGAGGCCGGCGAACGGTTGATCGAGTTGAATCGCTTTATTCGCAGCCGCGAGCTATGGCTGCATATCGGCGCGCAGACGAGCGTACGCGGTGTCATTCTGAACCGCGACGCGCTTGCCGAAGCGCGGGATCTATTCCACAATCTCAATGTCGGGGTCGAATCAGGGTCCCAGAGCCTGCTTGACAAATGGCGCAAGCCGCAGACAGTAAACGAGATATGCGAAGCGTGCGCGATGCTGCGGGATCTGGGTATCGAGAGCCACAATTACTTCATCTTCGGAGATTACGACACCTCTACCGAGACGATACGCGAGAGCCTGTTCGCGTTCTTGGAACCGGCGACGTTTCACATTTTCGCTGGCATATACGATATCTCGAACTGCATGCTCTACTATGGCGAGGAGGCGCCCACTGAGCCACCAGAGGCAATAGGGTTCCTGAAAACCGTTCTCAGCCTTTTCGCATTGGCCATGCGCAGACAGCACGACACGATTGGCAAACTTCTGTCCGACAATGATAACGCCTCGCTCCGCACGGCCGTAGACGCAACGCGGCAATGCCTCGACGAGCTGCTTGAGCTTGCCGCAAAGCTCGAGAACGGTCATCCTGTGGAACCAGCGGAGGCGGACCCTGCGCTCGACCGGTTTGAAAAAGTTATCGGTCGGCTTTGACGAGTTTCAGATGGGACCGGCGTCCTGCACCTGTCTGCTGTTGCTGCTCACGGCTGAGTCAGTCAAATGTGTGCCAATCCCCGAAAAAAAAGACCGCAATTCCACTGCTTGACTCACTGGGTCGTGTACCGTATACTGCTCGGAAACAACGAGGAGGTACCATGAAACTTCCAAGCAAAGGCACAAGCGAAACTGACCTCCTGGCCAGAATGCACGAGATCCGACGGGAGGACGCGGACTGGCGTGGCGGCAAGACGTTCGGCCTCGTCTACAACGCCGGTGACGAGGTCAACACGCTCCTGGCAAACGTCTATCAGATCTTCATGCAGACCAACGCGTTGAGCGTTGCGGCCTTCCCGAGCCTGCGCCGATTCGAGGCCGAGATCCTGGCGATCACCGCCGACCTGCTGCACGGTCCCGAGGCGGCGGGCACGCTGACCTCGGGCGGCACCGAAAGCATCTGCATGGCGATCAAGACGGCGCGCGACTGGGCGCGCGACCACCGGCCTGCGGTCGAGCATCCCGAAGTGGTGCTTGCGAGCACGGCGCATCCCGCCTTTCACAAGGGTGCCCACTATTTCGGCGTCAAGACCGTCACCGTGCCCGTCGACGACAAGTTCCAGGTCGATCTGGACGCCGTTCGCGACGCGGTAACCGAAAACACTATCCTGCTTGTCGGCTCCGCACCGGGCTTCCCGCAAGGGGTAATCGACCCGATAGAAAAGCTGGCGGCCATCGCTCAGGATCGCGATATTCTCATGCACGTGGATGCGTGCCTCGGGGGATTCATGCTGCCCTTCCTCGAACGGCTTGGCCACGAGATTCCGGCGTTCGACTTCCGCGTCCCGGGGGTGACCTCGATCTCGGCGGACCTCCACAAGTACGGTTTCGCCGCTAAAGGCGCGTCGACGGTGATGTACCGCGACAACGCACTGCGCAAATACCAGTTTTTCACCTACGTCGACTGGCCCGGAGGCATCTACGGCTCGCCAAGCATGGCCGGCGCCCGGGGAGGCGGCCCTATCGCAGGTGCCTGGGCGGTGCTCCACTACCTGGGCGAGGAAGGGTTCGTGCGCATGGCTCGTGCGACAATGGAGACGACGGCACGCTTCCTCGACGGCATCCGGGCCATCAACGGTCTCCGGATCCTGGGAGAGCCGGCCATGAGCGTCTTCGCGTTCGAGGCCGATGACCTGAATGTTTACGCTCTCGGCGACGCGCTGGATGAACGCGGCTGGCACATCGACCGCCAGCAGTTGCCGCCGAGCATCCACATGATGGTCTCGCCGGTCCACGCACAGATCGTCGACTCGTTTCTCTCCGACCTCGAGGCAGGAATTGAAAAGGTCCGCGAGGAGCCCGAGTCCGCCGCCGGAATGGCTGCGATGTACGGGATGCTGGCGTCCGTGCCCGACCGGGGATCGGTTCGGGACTTTGTGCTCGACTTTATGGACGGGTGGTATCGTCTCTGATGACGGTCGCGCTATTGGCGCTCATCGTGTTCGCGGCATTCCTCGTCGAGGCGACGCTGGGGTTCGGCGCGACCATTGTCACGGTAACACTGGGCGTGTTTCTATACCCGATCGACGTCCTCCTGCCGACCTTCGTGCCGATCAACATGCTCCTCTCACTCTACATCGTCGTCCGATACCGGAACGATATATGCTGGCGCCTGCTCCTGCGCCGGACCCTGCCTATGATGGGAGTGGGCATGCCTGCCGGAATGCTCCTGTTCCACGCCGGCAGCAGTCGCCTGCTGAAGATCGTCTTCGGCGCCTTCGTCGTCGGCCTCTCCGCGCTGGAGCTGGCGCGCATGACGCGCCACAGCCAGGCGTCACCCAAACCTCTTAAGCTCTCCTCCCAAGCTCTCCTTCTGGTGGCGGGAGGTGTTGTCCACGGCGCGTACGCAACGGGCGGACCGATGGCCGTCTACGTGACCGGCCGAGAGCTGCCCGACAAGCGGTCCTTCCGAAGCACGCTTTGTATGTTGTGGTTCGTGCTGAACGCGGCGCTGGTCGTGAGCTATGCCGTTTCGGGGGTGCTTAACAGCAACACCGCGCACATCAGCTTGTACCTGCTTGCACCGCTGCTGGCTGGTCTTGTTGCAGGCGAATGGTTCCATGACCGGGTCAACGCGGCGGCATTTCGCGCCCTGGTTTTCATGCTGTTACTCGTCGCCGGTGGGATACTCGTCGCGAGCGCTTAGAGGAGAGCGGCATGGGGGAAGAGAACCTCGTCTTTGGAACCACACTCGCGCTTGCTGAGCTTCCGTACTTTGAGCGAGGCGAGGGCGACCGGCTCGTGTTGGCCGAGCCCGGTCTCGGCCCCGTCGTCGATGTGCACACCCACCTTGCGCTCACCTGCGTGCGCCATGCAGCGGTCGATCTCTGGCGGGAGCACGCCCGGACGGAACACTACCTGCCTGTCGAGCGCGAACTCGACTTGGACATCTACGCGAACAGGAACTTGACCCGACACGACATTAAGCGCATGAAGCGCGACCTCACCCTTGCCGGCGCGACGCGTTCGGGATTGCGGCGCACACACACAGCCGCAAACCTATTGCGGGAGATGGGAGAGCTGGGTATTGCCGCCTCCGTGCTCCTGCCGATCGACTTTCCCTGTCTCTCGTGGAACGCCGAAGCGTACCTCGCGGTGGCGGCAATCGAGCCGGCACTCGTCAGCCTCGGCTCGGTACACCCCTACGCCAGGGACGTCGCCGGCCGGCTCGCACGACAGAAGGAGCTGGGAGCCAGAGGCATCAAGGTCCACCCTGCAGCCCAGCTCGTTGCCCCCGACAACAGGCGCGCCATGAAGCTCTACCGGTTGTGCGCGGACCTCGATCTTCCCGTACTCTGGCATTGTGGTCCCGTCGGGATAGAGCCGCGGCTCGCGCGACGTCTCTGTCAGCTTAAACGATACCGGCCCGCAGTACGTGAGAACCCGCACACCGTCTTCATCCTGGGTCATTCCGGGGCGCTTCAGATGGAGATGGCTCTCGAACTGGCACTACACTATCCTAACGTGTACTTGGATGTTTCAAACCAGAGCCTGACTAGTGTTCGACGCATTATCGCCGAGGCGCCCGCCGACCGCGTCCTCTTCGGCTCCGACTGGCCTTTCTACCATCAGGCTGTTGCGCTGGCGAAGGTCTTGATCGCCACAGACGGCTGTCCCCCGGCGCGCAGGCGGGTGCTCTGGGAGAACGCAGCCCGCCTTTTCCACCTGGATGAGCCAAAAGAAGGGATGTCACGAGTGTCGGAGAACTGAGCTCTCATCTCCAGACAACGGCGTCGTCACGCACCCGTACGCGACCACTCCGTCATCTCGGACTGTCAGGGAAGAACGGGAACAGCCGCCGCAACTCTTTCTCAGACGGTTGTCGCCCGTACTCGCAGATCTCGAACGCTTCGGCGTACTTGATCGACTTGGCCGCTTCCGCACCGTACCACTTCTCGATCTGTTTCCGGTACATATTGGCAGGCCCCATCATCCGCGGCCTGAATGTCTCGACTATCATCTTCTTGGCCTCGGCCGGGTCTTCCGGAACACGGTCGAGCATACCGGCGTGCCACGGTCCCCACTCGAGAAACTGGGATGTGATGCGGCTCAAAGCGTCCAGCTTCTTCTCGATAACATCATCTACCGAGACGACAACGTCGGCAGTGAAGGGGTACGGTTTCTTAAACCTGTCCGAGACATACATATACACCGGATTCTTCCTGAGAGGAGGCGTGTCCGGGCAAATGAACGGGACTGTCACCATATACGCCCCGTCCTGAACGAGAATTGCAGTGTACCGGTGGTCGGGATGATAATCGTTGGTTCTCGGACCCAAAACGAGGTCCGCACCCCACTCGCGAGTGAGCCGGATGAGCTCCTTGCGAATCTCGAGCGTCGGCATCAATTCGCCATCGTGGTGGTCGAGCACCTGGGTTTCTATACCCAATACGCGGGCCGCTTCCTCGACCTCGGCGGTGCGACGCTGCGCCAGGGGGCCGCCGGCCATCTTGAAATGGCCGATATCCCCGTTCGTCACCGAGACAAACTTCACCTTGTGGCCCAAGGCCGCCCACTTCGCCGCCACGCCTCCGGCCTTCAACTCGCAGTCGTCAGGGTGGGCGCCGAATACTATAATGCGGAGCTTCTCTCCGCCTCCCGGATTGTCTGCAGCAAACGCCGATCGCTCGTAGATCCCGACAAACGCGCAGACAACCAACAGCGCCAAGCATACGAACACAACCAAAAACTTCAGCATGGTAATTTCCCCTTCCTTTGCGCGCGAAACCCTACCGACACCCACAACTGCCAAAGTAGTCCACAAGCCTGTCATTCTGAGCGCAGCGAAGAATCTCCGCCTTTGCCGTCCTGCGTTTGAGATTCTTCGCCCCGAGACTCCTCTGAATGACATGTGAACGGTTCTCTTGCTCTTCTTACCAGGACAAGCAGATACTAATCCAGCGGCTTTATCCATATGTTCGTGAACCAGACCTTGCCATGGTCGCCCTGCAACACGACCGGGCCGGGCGTATCGAGGTTGCTCGAATCGCCCATATTGTAGGTTCTGGCGGCACATTCGGATTCGTCGTGGATCAGTTCCCCGTTCTGGTAAGCGGTGATCTTACCCCCGACAAGTTTCGCCTCGACAACGTTCCATTGTCCGGGCGGTTTGCAGGCAATCGTTTTCGGCGCGATGCAATCGTACAAGGCGCCGTCGTCGTGCTTGCTGGGTGTCTCCTTGCCGTAGCTCGAATCGATCTGTATCTCCCAGAGACCACGCAGGAACACGCCGCTGTTTCCGAGCCCCTTGTACTCGTAATGGAGCAAGAAGTCGCCAAAGTTCTCCACCGTCCCGATGTTTGGAACGCGACGCATATTCGTCATGATCCCGTTCTCGACGGCCCAGAGCGGCTTCTCTTCAGGCTTCGGCTGAACAAGCTCGTGCGGTATCCAGCCTTCAAGATCCTGCAGGTTGAACAACCGTCTCCACCCTTCGCCGAAGAGCGGCCGGATCTTTATGTCGCGGTACCACACCTTCCCGTGGTCGCCTTGGAACCTCAGCGGGCCCGGATCGGTCACGCGCCCCGGCAGCGCGCCGCCTGACACTTCTTTGAGCAGTACGTTGTCTTGCACGACCTTGCCGTTGAGAACCACATAGACGATACCGTCGATGAACCGCGCGTCGAGCGTGTTCCACTCGCCGGCAGGATTGGACGCGTTAACCTTCGGCGGGCTCTGCCCGTATATCGCGCCGTCATCACTGGTGCCAACCCGTCTCTTGCCGTGGCTGTCCAGCACCTGGATCTCGGTGCGACCGCGAAGATACACGCCGCTGTTGCTGTGCTCGACAATCTTATACTGAAGGTGCAGCTCGAAATCCTTCCATTTCTCGATAGTGCCGATATCGTTGACGCCGCCGCTGATGTTGGTCAGAGCACCGTCCTCGACCGTCCACTTGTTCTCCTCGCCCGGCGCTCGTATGTTCTGCCAACCGGTCAGATCCTTGCCGTTGAATAGCGTTATCCACCCACCAAACTCCTCCCTGCCCCCAAACGCTGTCGGACACACTAGTGCGACAACAAGAACCGTGAGCGTAAAGGCCGCTATCGTACGTAAGCTACGCATAGTACATTCTCCTTTCTGCAACAACCAACAGCGCCAACTTCCGCCTGCCCTCGCAGGTCATCAGTCGCATCTTAATAGCTGAACCTCGTCCATGTCAAGCGAAAAAGGACTGCATGGCATTTGCGCTGTGGTTGTTCTGTGATTGTTTCGCCCCTCTGCGGATTCGAAGCTCCCGCAACCCGACCCGCCGGTCCATACTGTTCGTCTTTACGCTCGTTCCCACGGAGGACCGTGGGAACGAGAAAATCCGCCTTCGACAGTTCACTTCCCGAGGCTGCCAAGACCTTTGCGGGCCGGCTCGAACCCGCCGTCGATTTGGAGAGCCGTCTCCCATGCGGTTCTCGCGTCCTCGGTCCTGCCTGCAGCCCTGTATGCAAGAGCGAGGTTGTGGTAAGCAACAGTGGACTGTGGTTGAGCCCCGGCGACCGCCTCCAGCTCGCGGATAGCGTCTACAAGCATCCCGTTCCTGTAGTACGCTACACCCAGGTAACCGCGTGCCTCGGTGTCAGCCGGCGCGGCGTCGAGGACTCGCTTGAACTCTTCAATTGCCTCGTTCCATCGGCCTTCACGGAAATGTGCCGTACCGAGGTCGCGCGAGATTGCGGTCCTGTCCACTGTCACCGGTTCGTCGACAATCTCTATCGTTGGCGGCAGATCCTGTCCGGGAAGCGGCGTCAATAGCGAGCCGGGAGCGACGTTGGAACCCCTTGCCTCTACTGCAGGTGCGGCGGACCGCACCTGCGACACGTCGACGCCGAACGATCCAAGCTGCTCGCGACACAGCGCCGCCTGGTCCCGGTTCGTCAGCCGCGGCAGAGCGAGCAGGAGCATCTTCTTGCTCCCTTCAGCATCGCCTCCGTACCGACCGAGTATCAGTCCCGCCTTAAAGGCTGCAACCGCAGCGTTCGTATCCTCGGGATACTTATCCGCCAGCCGCCGGTACGCGTCGAGCGCGAGATCATAGGCAGTGTTACGCTCGCACTCTTCTGCAGCAGCGAACTGCACCAGCGGGTCGAGACTCTCGCCGGGGTATCGCCTGGCAAACTGAGCGTAGTTCGCAAGCGCTCTTTCGGTGTTGTCACGAGCAAGATAGAGAGCCACCGATCGAGCAAGCTCGTTCCTCGGCGACATCTTTTTGACGGCGTACGCCGAAAGAAGACCGAAGACAAACCCGCCAACATGCGCCCAGTACGCGACCCCACTCCCCTCGGCGCTGGCCCCAAGACCACCGCCACCGAACAGGCTCAACACGAGCTGTTCGACGAACCAGAAGCCAACTGCCCAACTCGCCGCGATGTAGAACGTTCCAGGCCGAAAAAAGAAATACCACATCTTTATCTGGTGGCGAGGAAAGAACAGGAAGTATGCCGCGATCACACCCGCAATTGCGCCGGAAGCGCCAACAGTCGGGAGATCGCCGTTGCCGCCTCCGGCTATTACCATCGCAACGTGGATAAGGGCGGCAACAACGCCTGATGCAACGTAGAAGAGGGCAAACCACACGTGTCCGAACCGGTCTTCGACGTGGCGGCCCGTGATCCACAGGAAGATCATGTTCCCGACGAGATGCAACGGCCCACCATGGATGAATGTGTGCGTGATAAGAGCGTGGAGCCTGAGATTGTTGGGGACGACGCCCAACATGTTGACAAACGCTTCGTAGCTCATAAGCGTCTGCTCGAAGAACGGATATGACATCAGGCCGAAGACGAAGACGTTGGACAACAGCAGGCCGTAGGTTACCCAGGGCTCTCGTTCGGTAGGATTATCGTCGCCGAGCGGTATGATAATCATTCGCTGCTAGCTCATGCCCCTTTGTCGAGTTGCATGACCTTTGTCCCGGCTATGATGTCGAGCAAGGCCCGGCCGTTGTTCGGTGCCGCGATAAGGAACCCCACGCCGAACGTCAGCCACGACAGGCACCGCCCGAGATATCTCAGCACGGCTCTTCCGAACGTCAGCGGTGACCCGTCGGTTGTGGTGACGAGGAGCCGTAGTCTGCTCTTGCCTATCGTTTGGCCCGTCCTGACGTTGGACGCAACATAGTAGACCGCTCCAACAATAATGAGGCAACCGAGGAAGACTCCCACGTATATGGCCGCCAGTTGGCCCAGCGCCGCAAGATAGGTTTCGGCTTCCGGAGAACCCGGAACCAAGTTGTCTGCGGCATCGGTCAGTTCCGCGAGCCTCTGTTCCAACTCGACTATGGCGCTCACACGGCGTCTCACAAGCGCCAGGACAGGAACAGCCAGTACTGTGGCGACGGTGTACGTGATCGCCCAGTCGATGAACTGTGCGTTGAGACGCGAGAAGAACGAGGCCGGTTGCAGGAGCGCGCGTCCCTTCCGGCCCACGCCGGAGGAAACGCTCTCATCGGTCTCAATGGGAGCCATGCAGTTCCAGCAGTACTTTCTGTGCCGTTCGTTCTCCTTGCCGCAGAGATGGCACAGCACGTTGGCCGACGCGTCGTGCAACCTCGGAGGCAGCGGTTTCGTTCCGACGGCGACTGGAGATGCGTCAGCCCAAGGGCGTGGCCCAATCGCAGTCGTCGCCTGTCCGGTACCGCCTGCGGCGTCGCTGAGATTAAGCATGGCTGTGCGTGCAGGTTCAAAGCTCGGGTCGATTTCGAGGGCATGCTGGTACGCAGCCCGAGTTCGATCGATCATGCCCGCGGCTTGTGCCGCCGTGCCAAGGTCACAGTAGGCTTGCGCTGATGTGCCGTAGAGCGTTGCCGCGGCTTCAAGCTGAGCAACGGCCTCCGTGTATCGACCGGCTCGGTAGTAGACACTGCCGAGATTCCAACGCATCTCGGCCGAGCTCGGCGCAGCTTCAATACCGCGTTCCAGGACGGAAATCGCCTCTTCGACGTCGCCGTTGAGGAAATGAGTGCGGGCGAGCCGGGTTATCGCGGACGGGTCCGTCGGACCACCGTGGCGCGCATCGCCCCGTTGGCCCTTGTCTTCCACGGAGGTCTCCGAACCGGCCATCGCAGCATCTCTTTCACAGAAGGCCAGGAGCGGCCCGTAGCGACAATCACGACCTAGCCATAAGGTATATCAGGAGAACCACCGGCCATCCGCAGATAAGCATTGCGGCAGCCCAGGCGATCCCTGTCATGCCCCTCGAATTGGCGTCGACGAAGACCCACACGGTAGCGGCAATGGTAGTGATTATCCCGAATGCCCACAGGAGTATAACCATAACCCCGAGTCCTGTGGCTACCTTCATCGCTTCTTCATCGCTGGCGGTCGCCTTTGGCATCTGAGCTGGCTTGGCAGGTCTGGGTGTTCCAGGGGCAGAAGTCGGCATGCGACTCGGCCCTGGCAAGCTGGGGGGTCCGGCAGAAGGTGTCGGGGGGGTGAAAGAAGGTACGCCGCCACCACCGCCACCACCGCGAGACTGCATGTACTGTTGAATCAGCTCCGGAGGAATGTTGTCCAGTTTCACGCCGGGAGGCAGTTTCACTCCCGCGGGCAGTTTTATTGCCCCACCGCCCGCGCCACCACTCGGTTGCCCATCCTTCTTCGTCTGGCCGGCCACACGACGGGTAAGCCACTTTCTATCCCTCAGTACCCAACCCCTGTCGAGATAGTTGCGCGTCGATTTTTCCGGAGTTTCGATCCTGTCCACCATCTTCATAGCAAACGTTTGCAGGGTTCCACCCGGCAGTTGCACTCTCAGCGTCGCGTCGTCCTTTTCTATCATTTCGACTTGCTCAAGAACTTGTCCGTCCTTGAGATGGACGTCCACCACGAGGCTTGTGATTGCAGCCGATGCCGGGCGTGGCTGACAGAACAGCAGCAGCAAAAACACAAGAAGATAAAGATAATAGGTCCGCTTCAAGATCGCACACCTTTACTGAAACGTACTGAACTCACTCGCGCTGCCGGAACGTATCCACCTTTCCCCGCCAACCCCATCCCAAGGACTACTCTAGCAGGTTGGCACGGTATCTGTCAAGCACGGCGAAGGCGGTACCACACCAGGAGGCCGCTCGCCGACTCGCCGACAACGCGCACCCCAAACGCCTTCCGAACCTTGACATATACGACAGACACGGCTATAATTAAGTAGAGGAGAGTAAAACGAAATACAGGGAGGGCGCAGACATGATATCCAGAACAATCAAACCGCTGACGCGCACCGACAACCTGTTTGTCGAGGAGTTGGAAAGGCAGGGGGGCCCTGTTTACGCCTTGATAATGAGCAAGAAGGATTCGCTCTGCATCATGCTGAGGGCCTTGCTGGGTGGCGGCGTCGTGACGACGCTGGCTATTGGCGAAGAGGACTGCGGCATAGATCTCTTTTGAGTCCGGTTCTGCGAATGGGGTTCGTTGCAGACTGAGCACCAAGGCGGGGGAGGTAGTACCACGTTCATGATCGGCGAAGAAGACGGCGGGATCTTCTGAAGAGAATCGCCAGTGCCGAGCAACTCTTGACAAAGCCCCTTCGAATGAAGGGGCTTGTATTGCTTCAGGAATGTGTGGAACGTGTCGCTAACGATCGGAATACTTGGCTCGCCGGCAGATGGCGAGGTGAATGCTTTGTCGCAAGCCTTGACTGCGACCTCGTGTGAGGTCGCGATTGCAGACACGCGTGCGTTTCCGCGTGACGCGGTCCTCTCGGTGGACGCGGAGTCGATCTCGTTTAGCGGGTTCCAGTTGGACGAGGTCGCTGCGGTTTACGTGAGAAGTATCGAAGCGAATCCCGCCGACGCTCGGCTGAGCAAGAACCTCAAACGGCGACCCCACGCGACGATCAGCGGGCTCCGCGAGAAGGGGGCATTGCTGACGTCGGCGCTCCGCATGTTGATTGACCTCGGCGTGCCCGTCGTCAATACGCCCGACGTCAACCGGCTCCACAGGCTGAAGCCGTACCAGCTTGCACTTCTCAAGAGCAGAAACGTGCCCGTGCCCGATTTCCTGGCAACGAACGACCCGGCTGCCGTACGCGATTTTGCCGCTCGACACAACGGCGTGGTTTACAAGCCGATAGCAGGTGGCGCCAAGGCCAAGCTGTTGAAGATAAAAGACTTGGCCTCGGACAGGATCGAGTTGCTCAGGAACGCACCCGTATTGTTTCAGGAGCGGGTTGAGGGGAGAACGATGCGTGTCTACGTGGTGGACGGCGATGTGGTGTCCGCGGCCGTCATGTCGAGTCCCGCGCTTGACTATAGAGAGAGGACGACGTCAATCGAACGCGTGGAGCTGCCGCCGGCCATGAGCGGCGTGTGCGTCCGTGCTGCCGCAGCCTGCGATATGAGGTTCTGCGGTCTCGACATCATCGAGACGTCTTCCGGCAGATGCGTCGTGATAGACTGCAACCCTTCGCCCATGTTCGCCGAGTTCGACCGGCGGGTGGGCGACGATGTTGCCGGACATCTGGCACGTCTCTTGACCCGGCTCGGCCAAGCTCGCGAGCGCGGAAACGTCTCCGAGTAACAAAAGTCCCTCGGTCGCTATCCTATCCGAGACAGCATCGCGCGGGTTACGGGGTGCAGAAGAGGTTCACCGGCAAAGAACCGCCTCAATTCCTCCTTCGCCGCGCGACCGAGGCTATACTGGCCGTTCTCAACGCAACCCGCGATATGGGGGGTGAGTATGACGTTGGGCAGCGATCGCAGCTTGCTGTCAGGCGCGGGCGGTTCCGGGTCGGTGACATCGAGGCACGCGAAAATGCGGTTTTTCTCCAGCTCCCCGATGAGTGCCGCTTCATCGATGAGCGCGCCGCGTGCGGTGTTGATAAGTATGGCGCCGTCCTTCATCATCGGCAAGTTCGACGCATTCACCATGTGTCTTGTTTCGTCGATGTCGGGCGCGTGCAACGAGACAACGTCGGAGCGTGACACCATTTCGTCGAGTTCGACCTTCCGCGCCCCGAGCTGTCCGATTTCAGTCTTCGAAAGCGTTGGATCGTAGACCAACAGATTAACGCCGAACGGTCTCAGCAACTCGATCACTCGGCGGCCGACATGGCCGGAACCGGCTATCCCGACCGTTTTGCCGACCATTTCGCGCGGCCTGAAAGCGTCGCTGTCGTTCCAGAACCTCCATTCGCCTCGTGAGGTGGCGTCTGCAGCCTGCCAGACCGCCTTCAGCGAAAGGATGATAAGGCCGAGTGTGGTTTCCGCGACGTACCGAGCGATCTCGGCCGATGCGCTCGTGACGACGATACCTCGATCCCACAACGCGTCCGATACGAACGGTTTGACCGTTCCCGCCGAATGCACCACTACCCGCAGGCCACCGGCCGCGTTGATCACTTCGCCCGTGAGTCGTGGCGAGCCCCATCCGGTAATGCACCCTTCGGCATCCCGCAACAGTACCGCTGCGTCTGTATCCGAGACGTGTGACTCGGTCGTGGTCGCGGCCACATCAAACAGGTCGTTTAGCTCAGTCCAAGTCGGTTCGTCGAATATGCGCTTGCGCAACCCTGCGTCAATGAGTAACGCGACTTTGTGCTTGGGCATCTCCGCGACGCCTCCTTCTGCAGCTAACGTGTACGTTCAGTCTGTATGCCGGCACGAATCTCTGCTGCAAGCTTCTGTGGCAGGTCGTCCCTGTTCTTGGTCGAGACCTCGATGACCCTTACCTTTGGCAGCGATTTGATGTATTCAATGAACTTGTTGCCGCGGGCGGCGACCGTAGCGAGCAGGAAAGCGCTCGAGTCGAGCACTTCGAGCACGAGTGAACGGAACTCCTTCGAGAAACACTCCATCTTGCCGATCTCGTCTATGATCACCAGAGCCGGACTTGAAGCCAGCTTCGAGCGAACGTCCGCCGCGACACGGTCAACCGCGCCAACGTCTACACCGTACTTGCCAACCCTGTACTTGCTCTTGAGCCCTTTCCGGGCCATGATGCACTCGGCACCGTCGAGCGTCGTGAGCGTGAACCCGAGCCGCGTGCCGCCATCGCGCATCTCCCGCGTGTAGAACCCTACCGGCTGCAGGGTCGACAACAGCTCTGCCACACGGCACACCACCGTCGTCTTGCCGCAGCCCGGGTACCCTGTCAATAGAAGATGGTCCATAGCCGATCCAATACTACTATATCAGGTTGACGACGACGGATGGAAGGATTCCTTAATCGTTGGGCCTGCGGCAGCAACTACGAAGACTTCACTATACACCATGAACCACAGTGGTACGGAACCGTATGCCCGGTGGTGTGAGAGGACCGGGGAAGGCGACTCCCTCCTCCTACTTGATTGATCCTTAGCTGCACTCGCGAACTGCTCGCACAATTGCTGCGGTGTGAGCTGGCGTTGTGCCGCAACAACTGCCGATCAATCGCACTCCCCAGTTCAGCACTTCTGGCACTCGTTGCGCAATGTGTTCGGGTGTTTCGTCAAAGACCGTGCGCTCGCCCGCAAGTCTCGGCATCCCCGCGTTTGGCTCCGCGAAAAGCGGCACGTCAACGACCGAGGCCATGCGTTCGATTATCTTGACTGCCTGCTCGATATCGCCGCCGCAGTTTGTTCCGACAACGTCGGCACCGGCTTCCATCATCGTTATGGTTGCCTGCTCTATTCCGACGCCCATCATCGTGTGGAAATCCGTTCCGCTGGCATCCCGGGCAAAGGTCATGCCCGCGACAACCGGCAGGTCGCATACGTCGTGCGTTGCGGTGATCGCTGCTTTCACCTCTTGCAGATCGCTCATCGTCTCGACTATTATCGCGTCCGCGCCGCCTTCGACAAGCGCCGCCGTCTGTTCCCTGAAGATCGACACCATCTCGTCGAACGTCGTCTCGCCGAGCGGCGCGATGAAGACGCCCGTGGGGCCGACGTCGCCGAGCACGAACCTGTTTCCGGCGACTTTGCGCGCGAGCGCCGCTGCAGCACGGTTTATCTCAGCGGTTCTGTCGCCGAGCTCGTAGTAATCGAGCTTTGGGCGGCTTGCGCCGAACGTGTTTGTGAGAACGGCGTCGGCGCCCGCATCGAGGTACGCCTTGTGTATGCTCGCAACATCGTCGGGCCTCTCGACGTTCCACAACGCGCCGCACGCACCTGCCTCGAGTCCGCGCAACGACAGTTCGGTGCCCATCGCACCGTCAAGTACAACAACCCGACGCTCCAACTCGTCCAGGAATCTCGAACTCACCCCGCTACTCCTCGGTGCCGCAGTCGGTGACTTCGCCCTTCAACAACTCCACAGCATGCACTATTGCAGGCGCTACAAGCCGAAAGCATTCCTCGACTGCACGCACGCTTCCGGGCATGTTCACGATGAGCGTGTCGTGATACACTCCCGAGACGCCCCGTGACATGATGGACCTGGGCGTCGATTCGTACCCCTTAACGCGCAAGATCTCCGCAAACCCCGGCAGCTCCCGCTCGATAACATCCCGTGTGGCCTCCGGCGTAACGTCTCGCGGGCTTATCCCCGTACCGCCGGTTGTTAACACAACGTCGGCATAGGCTGCCACACCGCGCATCACGTCCGATATGGTCCGTTGGACGTCGGGAACACAGTTCCGCTCGACAACCTCTGCCGGAAGGGCCTTGACCAGCTCGGCGAGCGTATCGCCGCTCTTGTCTTCCCGTTCGCCGCGATAGCACCGGTCGCTGACAGTAATGATCGCCACCCTAATCCGAGGCTTTGACATACGTCCCGCTCTTGCCTCCCGACTTGCTTACCAGGTGGATACGCGCTATCTCGATCGCTCGATCGACCGCCTTGCACATATCGTATATCGTCAACGCCGCGACCGCCACGGCCGTCAGCGCCTCCATCTCCGCACCTGTCCGAGCGTGGACAGCAACCTCCGCCGTTATCTCGAGCGACGAATCGTCGACCTGCTTGAAATCCACGGTCACGCAATCGAGGTTGATCTGGTGGCACAGCGGGACAAGCTCGCACGTCCGCTTGGCTGCCGTGATGCCCGCGACGCGCGCGACCTCGAGCACATTGCCCTTTGGCATCTCGCCCGAGTGGATCAGCTTCAACGTCGCCGGCAGCATCGTTACTCTGCCGCGGGCCACTGCGACCCGTCTCGTGACCCTCTTGCCGCCGACATCCACCATGTGCGCCGAACCCGTATCGTCGGTATGCGTCAGTTTACGTTCCACAACCACTACCCTTCCACAAACCGCTGCTCCCCGCTGTATATGTTCATCCTGTTACCGCGAACAAAGCCGACAAGGGTCAGGTTTGCCTTGCGTGCAACCGCGACGGCCATCGTCGTCGGTGCGGCACGCGATACCAGAACCGGCACACCGTGGGTCACCGCTTTGCCGACTATCTCCACCGAGAGACGGCCGCTGGACAGCAGCACCGTGTTCTCGAGCGGGAGACGTTCACGAAACGCTTTCCCCAAGACCTTGTCCACCGCGTTGTGCCTACCGATGTCTTCATACACATACAACAACTCGCCGTCACGAGCGAGTGCTGCCACGTGCACCCCGCCGGTCCGCTTGAACAGGACGGCCCCATCCTTCATCCGGTCCATCAGGGCGCGCGGCAGCGATACCGGTATTCGAAAGGCGTTCTCGTCCGGCAACCGGCGTGGTTCCTCGACCATCCGCATGAAGCTCGCGCCCCGGCCGCAGCCAGAGGTTAACGTCTTCGTCCGGGACATCCACTGGGGCACCTTCTCATCGGTTGTCACGTCCGCGACGAACGTCCGGCCCCGGATGATCATCACCTCGACGTTTCCGCTGCGCGACACCAACTGCTCGGAAGCCAGAAACCCGACTGCCAGCTCCTCGAGAGCGCTCGGCGTGCACAGGAGCGAGGCCACCTCGAATCCGTTCAGCGAGACGGTCATCAACCCCGTCGCGACGACCTCGTCGGTCGTTCGCTCCATCCGGTCGGCCTCGACCCTCGATATCTCGATTCTCTCACTCAGCTCGCACACTGGTCTCGCGTTGCAACTCCTATCGACGGTCTAAGGGTATGATACACGATGTGACGAAATCCGTCCAACTCTTGGTGGTTGGCGGTTGCCTACAGACCGGCCGCACGTGCAATATCGGCAACCTGAGCCGCCGCAATGCACTCGGTCCCGACCTCAAGCAGCGGCTTGCCAACGACGTCGCATTCCGTTACGCACGGGTCTTCGTAGATCGTGCCCGCGAACGGTATACCGGTCTCCGATATCACCTTCGAGAGGGGTGGGGGAACGCCATCTCGCGTGCGCGTGATGACGAGCCTCATGTCGCTCACTTTTATCTCCAGTTCGGCCACTATCTCCGCTATCCGTTTCGCCGCGCGGATACCGCGCAACGACGGATCGGTTGTGACGAACAGGACGTCTATGTCGCGCATGATGCGCCGGCTCAGGTGCTCCATGCCGGCTTCGTTGTCCAGCACGAGATAGGGGTAGTTGTCACAGAGCATGTTGATCACGTCGCGCAGCACGTTGTTGGCGAAACAGTAGCAGCCCGGCCCTTCCGGTCGGCCCATTACCAGGAGATCAAACCCTTTCGATTCGATAAGGCACTCCTGCAACCGGAGCTCCAAATACTGGTGCTTTGCCATACCCGTTGGGACGGTATCCGGCTTGGTCACCATCTGCTCGCGGACCGCCCCGATCATCTCGTCGACGGACAATCCGAGCACTTCGTTCAGGTTCGCGTTCGGGTCTGCATCGATCGCCAGAATAGGTGTCGCACCCTTCTCGAGCAGATACTTCACAAGCAGTCCGGAAAACGTCGTCTTGCCGGTGCCCCCCTTGCCGGCAACAGCTATTGTCTTGCCCATACTGCTACTCCTTCGCAAGAACGTCCATGATTGCACGCATGGATTCGTCGAACCGTGGCGATCCCGCGTCTATCGGCGCTATGCCCTCGCGGTCCGCATCAGCGATCACATCGTCATACGGGATCGAACCCACATATTCTTCCTTGCCAAAACTCTTCGCGAGAAACTTCTCGTCCTGCTCCGACCTGATCTTGTTCCCGACTACTTTTACCGACCCAATGCCCAGGTCGCCGCACAGCTTGCGTATCGAGCGGGCCGTCGCGATGCTGCGCTGGCCCGGCTCGACGACGATCAGCATCGATTCGATCGAGCCCGCCGTGCCTCGGGACAGATGCTCGAGCCCCGCCTCCATATCCAGTATCAGGTGGGTGTCACGGTGTATGAGAAACTCCTCGAGCAGCCTTCGGGTCACCGTGTTCTCGGGGCAAAAACATCCTCCACCACCCTGTTGCACACCGCCCATTATCAGCAGTCTCACCCCCTTATACTCCCGGGAGTACGTCTCGGGAATGTCGTCGACTTTCGGGTTAAGCTTGAATATTGCCCCGTAACCCGGTTGTGCACCGGTCCGCTCGCGAATCAGGTCTTTCAGATCGGCCAGCGGTACTATCTCAGCAAGCGTCTCTGTCGGAAATCCCAGCGCAGAGGCAAGGTTTGCGTCCGGGTCAGCATCAAGCGCGTAGACCGGGTCTCCTCGCTCAGCAAGCATCCGCGCGAGCGAGCCCGCAACCGTCGTCTTCCCGACCCCGCCTTTTCCCGTAACCGTGACCTTCATCTCGGTTGGCTCCAAATCGTGTTCACCTGCGTGCGTGCCATCGCTACCTGTTTCGTTTCAGTGCGTTGCTGAACATCTCGACATCGGTATGAGGTAGGAATGATGCCTTCACGAACTCGTCCATGAACCTGTTGTCCGTCGAAAGCTCGATGTAGGTCATACGCCTTGCTGTATCGAGAACGGTGTTCATCGCCTCGACCGAGAGCATCGTCATCCTCGCGCCGTTCACAGAACTGTTGCCGATGAACCGGACCCGCTTCGGGTCGACCGGCGGCAGAAGTCCTATGGCGATGGCCCGTTCTATGTCAAGGTAGTGCCCGAACCCGCCCGCAATGAATATCCGGTCGAGCTGGTCGTACGACATCTCCAGTGAGCCGAGCAACACGGCTGTGCCCGCGTACACAGCCGCCTTCGACCGGACAAGGTTGTCTATGTCGGGCTGGGTCAGACAAATATCGTCTGCGACTGCCGATTCATCCTTCCACGCCAATACGAATTCGAGCCCCGAATCGGTGCCCCTCAACCTGTTTCCGCCCGTTCCCTTGACAAAGTTGCCTCCCTGATCGATAACACCCGCTCCGAGCAGTTCCGCAATGGCGTCTATCAGCCCTGAACCGCAGATACCGAGCGGTTTATCGTCGCCCACCGTCACGAGCTTAACGCTGCCGCCGCCGTCAGCGATCTCGACTCTCTCTATCGCGCCGCGGCCCGCTCTCATCCCGTACTTAACCGACCCGCCCTCAAATGCAGGACCCGCAGATGCCGAACAGCAGACCAACCATTCCTTGTTGCCGACGACGATCTCCCCGTTCGTGCCGACGTCTATCAGCATTGACGGCTTCTCTGCAAAGCATATTCCGGAAGCGAGCACCCCTGCGCTGATGTCCCCGCCGACGTAGCTGCTCACGCACGGCATACAATACAACAGGCCGCGCGGGTTGACGTCTATTCCCACCTCGGCGGCGCGCACGGGTGGCACCTGGCACGCGGCGGGAACGTATGGTTCGAGGCGAATGTAGTTTGGGTTAAGGTCTATGAGGAAGTGCTCCATGGTCGTGTTTCCCGCACACGCAACCGCGGTGATGTCGTTCAGGTCCGAACCTGACTGCTGCACCAGCGAGTCTATCAGGCTGTTCAGCGTCTCGACGATGGCGTCGTGCAGTATCCGCTGCCCATTTTCTTTGCCCGCGAAGATCAGCCGGGTGATCACGTCCTCGCCGTACTGGATTTGAGGGTTGTAGGCCGCCTCGGTGGCTATGGTCTTACCGGTGGTCAGGTCCACGAGATGGACCGCAAGCGTTGTCGTACCAACGTCTATAGCCACACCGAGATTGCGCGACGATGTGTCGCCAGGCTCTATCTGGATAACCTCGGTTGTGCCGCCGCGTTCGCCGAGTGTCGCTGTCACCTTCCAGTCGCTTTTTCGCAGTATCTCCGGAATCTGCCAGATATACTTGAGACCCGTCTGCACAATGGGCGCGTCCGTCACCCTGCGGATTTCTCGGTAGATGCGGTCCAGGTCCGGGAGATTGTCATCGAGAGACGGCGGGGGTAGTTCGAGGTACAGCTTGCGTGTCACGGGGTTGTACGGGAACTTGGTCTCCTGAGATGCCAGATCATCAGGTCCACGACCCGCGTCCGTCTCGCCGCCAACGACAATGCGGCCGCCTTCGGCCCGCGATTCCAACGGCACTTCGACGACCACGTCGCTCGTCGGTACCGTCTGACAGGCGAGCGCGTAGCCCCTTTGAACCTCCTCGGGTGAGAAATGAGTGTGGGGTTGCTCGTGCACCCGGCCGTTCTTGACGACGACACGGCATTTGCCGCACGCGCCCTCGCCCCCGCAGATGCTGTTTACATAGACCCCCGCCTGCTGCGCAGCGTCGAGCAACGTCGCGCCTTCTTCGACCGCAACCGTCTTTCCCTCCGGCAGGAACGTAACGCTGAATTTGGACATTTTACTCACTCTGATTTAGAAATCTCGGTGACGCATCGCATGCCGATGGGACCGCCGCGGTCTAACAGTGTGCCCGTTCCATATCTTGTGGCGTCCCTAAGCGGGCACAGCACAAACACTAGAAGCCGGGCAATGAAAGAGGCAAAACGTTCCATTCAATTGGTTTGACTGAGTCCCTGGTGAGATCCCACTTCGCTATGATCTTGAACGCCTCGTTTGATGCCGTCTTGATCACGTGTTCAGTCTCCGCGATCTCCGTTCCGGGCGGAGGCAGCGGCGGCACTATCTCGTAATTCTCTACGCTCCCGTCTGCAGCCCAGCTGACCGTTACCTTTAGGGGTTTGCCTTGCTCGTCTTGGATCGTATACGTTAGCGACGCTGGCGGCGTTAATCCCTTGGGCAACTCCGGTTTCGCCTCGATGCCAGTGCTCGGCGATATCTCGAGCACGAGACGCAGTTCCTTCCCCGGCGGATCAACCGCAGGGAATCGCAAGACCTGTCTGATCATCCCCGGGGGCGCGGCAGGAGGAGCTATCTGGGGCGGTGACGGAACCGGTTTGGGCACGGCCGCAGCGACGCGTTCCAGGGCTGCCGGCACGTCGACCGGCAACGCCGGCGCAGCCTCGGTGCGTGGGGCCGTCCATACCTGGCCTGTCCCCGTACGTTCGATCTTCGATATCTTGCTCTTGCCCAGAGTGGCCTTTGTGTACTCGATGATCTGCACCGTGACCGTGTATTGCGTTTCGTCCACGATAACCACGTCGCGCAGTTCTACACCGTTCTTGAGCACGATGTTGTCCGCACCTGCCGTCGCGCAGAGCAGCAATGTCAGTGACACGCTCAGTGCCAACTTGCTTGCCCACATCATGGTTCCCTCCTCCCAGCAAGAGTTCCCTGTTCAGAAAAACCTGCCACGCTACAGCTCCAACCACGAATCCGAGTACAGCGAGTGACCCAGAAGCAGCTTCGTCGTCTTGACGTAGTCCACTTCCTCCTTGCTCAGCGAACCCGAATCCACTTCCTCGCCATCCATCACACGGTGAACCAGCTTGACGAGATCGTCCCGCTCGCCTCGCGCGATCTTCCTGAGATCCTCGTCGAAGGCGTCGACAATCGCCGAATACATGCCGTACTTCATCAGCATCACCATGTACGTCTGGTTCAGTATCGGACGGAGATGTTCCGGCGCACCGTTCGACACGTTGGACAGTCCGCAGGTTGATTTGCAGTCCGGCGCAAGGTCGGGGTACATGATCATGAACTCCGTACACCCTCTCACCTGGTCTTGCTGCGAGTTGACCGGCAACACTATCGGGTCTATCCACAGGTCCTCGTTCGGCACACCGCGTTCACTGGCATTATACATCAGTTCCGCAGCAAGTACACCCCTTTCGTTGGCATCGCGCGGAATGCCTTCCACACCCAACATCAGCGCCACGGCTCCGGCATCATACTGTTTTGCCAGCGGTAGCAAGGCTTCCATGCGTTCCGGACGCGCGGATATCGAGTTGATGACCGGCTTGCCCTTGGCAACCTTGAGACCGGCCTCGAGGGCCTCGACGTTTGTGGTGTCCAGGAACAGCGGCACATCCGTCACCTCCTGAACGGTGTTGACAACCCATTCCATCATCTCCGCACCGGCCTTGCGCGCGGGCCCGAGGTTGATGTCAATATAGTCCACACCTGCTTGCGTCTCCGCCTCCGCCATCTCCTGGATGGGCTGCGGGTCACGAGCCTTCATGGCTGGCCCGATCTTCTTCGACATAACGTTGAGATTCTCTCCAACGAGCAGCATTTTCTCTCCCTCCGGGGCCGCTACGCGGCCCACGTTTTCAGAAACGCTGATATACTCGATGCTTCACGCGGCCCGATCTGCACCTCCCAATCAGGAAGCTCCTCCTCGAGCTCGCCGCTAATCGCAGCTGCATAGCCGGGGATGATGATCTTGCGGTGCGAAACCTTGTCCTCAATACCGCTCTTCTTCACAAACGGGCCTATGAGGTCCGCGACGAACTTGCCCGCGGCCCACGCCGTCATCACCGAAAGGCCCTCGGTATCCAGGATGAGAAGGTACGCGGGTACCCTGCTCGTCTCTATCTCCCCGCTCACGATGAAGTACGTCAGGGAGAAGTTCGTGGTGATGAGTACCGGCGAGTTCTCGTCCGGGTTGCCTATCTCGTAGATGCCCTGGTCGGTCGCCATCGGTCGTTGCGGGTCCGTGTAGATGTTCAACCGGGTAAGAAGGAGCAGGAACAGGCTTTGACCCTGGATATCCGAGAGCACGATTATGCCGGCGTACTTCGCGATAAACGCCGCCGCCATCAGCGTCTCCTCCATCCGATCCTCCGTCATCTCGCACGGGAACGCTATCGTCGGATACCCGACCTCCTTCACCTTCGACATCAACGCGCCGCGCCGAATGGCCACCTGGTCTTCCAACGCCTGGCGAAAAGTCCTCGCACCGGAGTCCAGCACAATGTCTTTAACGCCGGCCTCGTCGACTTTTGGCGTGAGTTCGGCCAGCTCTGCGACACTGTTCGCGCGTACCGCGAGAGGGCAGCCCGTATCCTTGGCCAGTTTCGCGAACTTGTCGACGTTGTCCTTCGTTGCCGCGTACAGCAGCGGTTTCCTGCTGCCGGACGCTTCGACAGCGCCTTTGAGCGCCTCGACGTCGTCGCCAATGAGAATGAGAGGAGCATCGGTAGCCTCGGCAACCTTCTTCGCCAACGCTGTGAACTTTGCCGCGTCGCCCGACTCGTTCTTGAGTGCCAGCATGTCCGCACGCAATGTGAGCCCGACACGATCGTACTCGAGCTCTTTGAACCGTGTGAGACGCCCCTCAACTTCCGCGTCCGGCATCGCGTCCGAAACGAGGATCGCCAACGGTGACTTGTTGACGAAGGTCTTCTCGTGGCGGAACAGCACGGTCTCGCCGCCAACCTTGACCGCCTGTTCGGCTGTACCGACTGCTACGGTCCGAATCGGGGGTGCCGACGCCTCCGCAAGTTCGGCTTTCGCTTCATCCGAAACGTGAGGACAAGCGCTCAGCTCGGCTTGTCCGCCTGCGAGCTTCATTGCGAATGCAAGACATGTCGGCACACCGCACTCGCCGCAGTTAGTTTTGGGCAGCTTCTTGAAGATCTCTATGCCCGTAAGTGCCATCTCGTTCTCCTTTCGACTCTCGAATCCTTGCACCCACTACAGAATCGGATCCATCGTCAGCGCAGGATGCCCCTTCTCTTCCAAGAACGGAAGTATTTCCTCCTCGGTGATCCCAACAGTTTCGTCAGCGATCATGTCAATAAACCCGGGCATCTCTATTTCCTCGCATCGCTTAATCAATCTGTCTTTGATTGTCTCTTTGAGTTGTTTCGGCATCCACACCAACCGTTTAATCCCTCCTTCTGCGAGAACAAACTTCTTGCTGCAGATGTAGTGTTTGCTGTGGCCGACAAACCCCGGCGTGACGTTTCCGCCGCCCACGGTTCCGGCAAGCGTTGTGAACTTCATGCCGCACGGGGTCATTCCAGCGTGGTCTCTGTCAACGGTCATAATACCGTTGCAGATCGGCAATACCGCAGCAATGCATTCAAAGCACCCGCAAGAGGTCATCGGCTCCCTCATGATGCTGTATGCGTTGGTACGTTCGACCTTGCCACGAGACGCTATCTTCACGAACTCGTTCACACCTTTCCACTGGCCGAAGACGGCGTCGATAACCTCGCCTTTGGGCACCGGTTGGTTGGGACCGGTTGGATTGATCTCGTTCGAGGCCTTCCCGTCGAGCAAATTATAGGCCCCGCACAAACCCGTCCGTTCAGGCGTGATTACACATACGTGACTCGGCGCGAACGACTGGCATAACGTGCAGGAATAGAAGACGTCCGTGTCCTCGTCCGTCATACCCTCAATCCGCTCATCGCGCTCTTTATACACCTCACGTGCTACTGCCAGGATCTCATTGACCTTGTCCTCTTCCGTGTACAGTTTCACCTGAACCTTGTCGAAAATGTTGCCGAAGTCTTGGTGATATTTCGCGTGAACAATGTCACCGATATGCTTCAGTCTGAACCCTTTTTCTTTGGCGGACTTACTTACCCTGATCCACGTGATATCCCTTTGCCCGATATGCATCACGCCCTGGGCGTAGTTCACCAAGTGGTGAATCTGCCGCTCGAGTATTGGTTCAAAGTCCTCCTGCAAGGTTCGCCCGGCAACCTCGACCACGATAGCGAGCGGCAGTTTGGTTCCCTCGGGCACGTCATCGAGATCGGGTCCGAACACCTCTGTCTTCCCGTCCTCAACCTCATCCATCTCTTTGGAAGTCGTCCACTCGACCGCGTGTTTGCCCCCGGCACCCCCGCATTCGGCATACACGTCGTCCTTGCGCACCCGTTCGCCTTCGAATGCCGGGCCGTATGCGACCGGTATGGGGACCTTGGTCACGCTGACCTTTAGCCCGCGGACCTCGATTGCTTTCGAAACGAGCTGGTCGTGCGGCACGTTTGACACCACGTGCTCGTACGTGCATATGCCGGTCGGCAGAACCTCAGGAATCGGCGTATCGGCTATGACCGGGAACCCCCAGTTGATTGCGCCTGCCGCGTTGGCATACCACTCTTCGTCAACGTACCCCAAAGGCAGGGCAAACGCGAAGATGCGGTCCTTGTTGTATATCAGCACGCGGCGGTAGTCGCCCGGCTCGACACCACCGAACGACAGCGCGGCTCGGGTGGCGAATCCCATGGCGAATACCGTTGCCGAAACATCCGGCCCGAACGACACGAGGCGAGTAGGCCACCCTATCTGTACGCCGGCCTCGACAAGTTGTTCGGACATTGTCTTGCCGTCCCGGTTCGCGGACATGAAGATGTAGAGGTTTTTCTCCTGCAACTCCTGCGCAATCTTGACGGCAGTCTCGGTATCCGGGGCTGCACCGAGAATGGCCGCAAACCCGGGAGCCGTGCCGTCCACGAACTCCACTCCGCGTTTGCGCAGAATAACGTCGTCGGCGGCTCCTAGCCAGAGATTGCCGTTGCTCGGGTCTTCCTGCTGCGTGTAGAACTCAGGCTGCTCGACGTACCGGATCGCTTCGATCATCTCCTCAGCGAACAGAGTCGCCATACCCGCGTCGAGTGCAGGTGCGAGGTACGGCAGATGTACCTTTTCCCGGACGGGCGGCGGCAACAGCCGGTCGCACCACTCCAGCACCTGTTCCATGTCGCCGAGCGTCTTGACCGGAATCCCGAGTATCCCGTAGATCACCGGCAGATAGTAACCGGTGTTGGGGAACGCGACTTCCTGGGTCGGCCCGTGCTTGTCAACCGCTTCCTTGTACTTCGTCTTGGCATTGTCGACTATCTTGTGCGCGCCTCTGATAGCCGCTGAAGCTATTATCTTAGACACTTTCCAGCTCCCTCCTTTTCTCCATGTCGAAGAGCACTCGCTCCCGTGCCTTGTCGATTCCGAGCGCCTTTCTCTTGCTGTCGATGTGGTCTATCATCAGCTTCGCTGCCTTGATCGGGTCGCGCTCGAACGCCCATTTGCCTTTGATATCCTGCTCGATACCCTCGAACAGGTAGTCGGTCAACTCCCTGGCTCCGAGCGTCGGCCACGTCACACCGAATACCGTGAACACACCGGACGCGACGAAGTAGTGCCCTATCGAGATCGCCTTTTCGCTCATCCATTCCGGCGCGGCTCCTGCAGCCGGGAGGTCGCTTATATCGTCGCCGAGGCCGCCTTCCTTGACCATGGCGGTCGCCGCCATGAGTATGCGCGCATTGTCAACGCACGAACCTAAATGCAACACAGGCGGGATACCTACTGTCTCGCAGACCTCTGCAAGCCCATCGCCGGCGAATTCTCCCGCGGCCTCAGGCGTCATTAGCCCTGCTTTGGCACAGGCTATCGCGCTGCAGCCCGTCTGGAGAACGAGCACGTCGTTGGCGATCAGTTCCTTAACCATCGCAACGTGGCCCTCGTCGTGCACGACCTTCGCATTGTTGCACCCGACAACACCGGCTACCCCGCGTATCCGGCCGTTGATGATGTTATCGTTGAGCGGCCTGTACGAAGCGCGGAACGTTCCGCCGAGCAGATAGTTGATCGTCTCGTGGCTGAACCCAGCGACAACATCCATCTGGTCCTTGGGAATCTCCACGTTTTTGCCTCGTTTCGTGAAGTTCTCGATGGCCCGTTTGACGATCTCCTTTGCCGACTGCATGGCGTCATGTTCGTCAAACTCGATGTGCGTTGCCCCGGGGAACATGGCTTTCGGCGACGTCGAGATGATCTCGGTGTGGAAGCATTGCGCAACCCGCGGCAACGACGGCATAATGCATTGCACATCCACCGTCATCGCCTCGACCACGCCGGTCACGATGGCCATTTCCTGCTGCAGGAAATTGCCTGCTATCGGTATACCGTGGCGCATCAGTATCTCGTTTGCCGTGCAACAAATGCCGGCGATGTTTATGCCTTTTGCACCCTTCGACTCGGCGAGCTTCACCATCTCGGGGTCCTGCGCTGCGACAACAATCATCTCTGACAACAGCGGTTCGTGCCCGTGTACTATGATATTGACCTGGTCTTCCTCGAGCACTCCGAGGTTCACACGCCCAACCACTGGCGTGGGTGTACCGAAGAGGATATCCTGCAGTTCGGTGGCCAACATCGAGCCGCCCCAGCCGTCGCCGAGCGCCGCTCTCGTACCTTGCTTCATCAGGCTAAGGTAGTCTGTGTCGACGCCCATGTGGGTTCTGTGCATGATCTCGACTATCTCGCGATCGATGCCGCGCGGTACCACGCCCATATCGCGCCACACTTGCTGGCGCTGGAGCGGGGCCGTCTTGATGTACGTCAACTCGCCTTCCTGCTGCCCGAACTCCGCCAGCGCTTTCTCGCCAACCTCAAGCGCGATATCTTCCACGCTCCTGTCAACAATCTCTATACCGAAGTTCATCGCGACCTGGTACAGCTTCATCACATCGCGAATCTCGTAGCCGGGTGCCTCACCCTTGGCCGTTGCGAGGAACAGTTCCGCCACTCCCCGGCCGTGATCCGAATGTGCAGCAGCGCCTCCAGCTATCATTCGGACAAAGTTCCGTGCCGCGATAGTGTCAGCCGTAGCGCCACACACACCTGCGCTTGCGCCGTCACCGAACGGGTCTATCCGGCACGGCCCCATCGAGCAGATGCGACAGCAGATGCCGAGAGTGCCGAACCCGCACTGCGGCGTCAACTCATCGAGCCTGTCCCAACAGGTGTCGACATTCTCTCGCGCGGCGCTCTTGAGCAATTCGTTCACGGTTCTGTCTACGCTCTTGTTACCTTTGTTGTCTGTTTTTGCCATCGTGTCCTCCTTGTCAAGGCGGTGAAAGTACGTCAGCCGTCATTTGCCGATGACGGCCGCCTTGCCATGAGCTAGTTTCTCTGCTACTATCCTCCGGCGACATGCGGGACATCTTTCCAGCACCTCATCCGGGAGGCCTGATTTCTTCTTGATGTTTTCGAGCAGCTTGCCGGGCGCAAACTCACTGCCGCACTCGGAACACTCGGCACGCTTCCGCGCGGGTTTCGCTTCAGACGTTTTTTCCTTACTCATGTCATCCTCGAGCTTTGTAACTCTTGTCCAGCGGCTCAATCATCTGACGCTGTCGAACCGCGCTCCGCTCAGTCGCCACTGTCTCCGGAAGCCTAAGCGGCCCCGGCACAAATCAGTTCCGCAGTGGCGACGCGTTTTTGCTCGATTGCCTCCGGGGAACTTTCAAACCGCAAAGCACCCGTCGGGCACGCGACGACGCACGCCGGCAGTTCGTCCCGTTCGAGCCGCTCGATGCAGAGGTCACACTTCACTGCCAGCTTCCCATCACCGCTCATTCTCACCGCACCGAACGGACAGACGAACACGCACATCTTGCAGCCTTTGCACTTCTCGGCATCGATGATGACCGGCCCGTCGGCGTCGCCTTGCGAGATCGCCTCCGCAGGGCAGATGGCCACACACGGAGCATCTTCACAATGCCTGCACTGCATCGGCACCGCGAGGTCGCCGGCGTCCTCGACCACGACTCTGGGCTCCGGTTTCGGCTCTTCAAGCAAGGCTTCTTCCAGATTCTTCGACCGCGAGTGTGCCACCGCGCACGCTATCTCACAGCTCTTGCACGCGATACACTTCTCTAAGTCAACGACAATAACACCTGTCTTCATTCTCTCATTCCCACCAGACCTGCACGACGCTACTAGGCCGTCAGATCGTCGATTATCTTTCTGGTTAGACGAATGGCGTCCGGATGCCTCATCACGAGCACGTCCGCTCCGGCGAGAAGCAACAGGACTGCCGTCACGGCCTCCATCAGTATGCCGCGCTCCTTGGCATCGCCCATCGTCGGGGCCTCCGACTCCGGCAGCTTCGCTTCCTTCGTCTTCCACACCTCGCGCGCCATGTTGCACAGTATCGGCAACTGGAGCTTCTCATCCTGTTGCGTCAACGCTGCCATCCGGTCGCGCTCCATTACCGAGTAGGTATACTCGATACCGTAGCCCAGCCCGCCGGTCGTAGGGTCGACGATTATTCTTTCCTCCGGTACACCCAATGTGCCCAGCAGTATGTTGAGCTGCTTGGCAAGGTTGATATCTATCGGCGTCGAGGCGATAACCGTATGCTTGTACCCTATCGCCGCGGCACCCAACTGCTTGTAGTTGCCTTCGACCACGGGGCCCAGCACGAGGGTGTCCCCGTCGCACACTTCGGCCACCTTGCGGAGCACCTCGACATTCTTCTCTTCGTTGTCGGAGCCCCACACAAGTACCGGCACATCTACGGCGTCCACAACATTCTTCACAACTTCTGCCGCTTCGTCGGCACCCCGGTCCAAACCGTTAGGGTCCGTGCTTGCGAGCATCAGCGCTAACATCTCGGCACCATACTCGTCCACGCACTTCTTCGCCCAGGCGACCGGATCGTCCGCCACGTCCTTGAATGGTTCAATCGCTGCTTCCGCCCATTCTTCCGGCGGCGCATCGTACACTTCCATCGCTATACGAGGAGTGTTGGGCATCGCACCCTCGAACAGATGGAACGGGTAGGAGGTCTCGCCGCCGACCTTTATCGCTCTATCGTCCTTGCCAAGTGCAATTTCTTTTATCGCGCCGGTATAGTCTATTGTTGGTGTTTCAAACGGCAACTTGCTCACCTCTCTTTCTTCGGTTCGTTACGCCTCGGTTTTGCGTTTCTCGCTCCCATGTCCCGTGCCGTACCAGTACCGGAGACCGGTTTGCAGGTACTGTAGAGCCTCCTCTCTCGTGCGCAGCTTCTGCTGCCACCGCAACGGCGCATCAGGTTTGCCCGACTCATACGTCGGCCCGAGGATCTCTCCGCTCTTGCTGTCTTTTGCCTTTTTGTTGTCTGCCATCATGCCACCACCCTTATTTCCGACAGTTGTCACAACCCCGCAGCGTCGAGCACCGCAGGCACCTTCTTTTCCCACCCGATGGGCATTATGTGAGCGCCCTGGCACATGTCCTTCATATCGCGGATGAGCCGGCCCGCTATCTCGATACTCGTTTTCGAACGGTCTTCCGATTTGCTCATCTCATCGATCAAATGGTCGGGCACGTGAACGCCCGCAACGTTCTTGTTCATAAACCGGGCCATACCGGCTGATTTCAGCAGCACTATGCCCACCATCACCGGCACGTTGAAACCCTTCACCTTATCCATGAACGCCGCAAACTGTTCCGGGTCATACACCGCCTGCGTCTGGAAGAACTGCGCGCCGACCGCGATCTTTTTCTCCATCTTGATCAACTGCGGCTCGACCGGGTCGGCGCATGGCGTGACCACCGCTCCGAGACAGAAGCTCGGAGTTCCCTGCAGTTCCTCGCCCGCGATGTCCCGCCCGTTCTGCAGGTCGGAAGCCGCCTTCAACAACAACACGGAATCGAGATCGAACACCGGTTTGGCGTCGGGATGGTCGCCCAACGAGACGTAGTCCCCCGTAAGGCACAGGACGTTCTCTATCCCGAGGATGTGCGCACTGAGCAGGTCCGACTGAAGCGCTATCCTGTTCCGGTCCCTGCAAGTCATCTGGAACACCGAACCAATATCCCGGTCCTTGAGCAACTTGCACACGGCCAGAGAACCCAACCGCATCACCGAGCTCTGCTGGTCCGTAACGTTTATGGCATCCACGCGGTCTTTGAGCAGCTCGGCGTCGGCGAGCATCTCCTCGATGTCTACCCCTTTGGGCGGGCCTATCTCGGAGGTTATCGCAAACTTTCCGGAATTGAACCCCTCGGTAAGCTTCATCGCTCAACAGCCTCCTTCTGTTCGATGGCCCAGCGTATCGTGCCCCTCAACTCCGGCGGGGGCGTGCTCTTGCTGTGGGCTTTTGCAGGAAGTATCTCCTTCATCTTATCGAGACGGCCGATGCTCTTCAGCCGCTCGTATATGAGCTGCCAGCCGCAGTCGCGCACCTCCGGCTCGAACTCGCACTTGCCGTCCTTTGCGCCGCCACACGGACCGTTGATGAGCCCCTTCGTGCACACGGTCAGCGGACACAACCCGCCCGTGTAGTCAAGCAGGCAGTCCCCGCACTGTTTGCACCGTTCGGAACCGGGCCACTCTCCCACCGCACCGCCAACCGATATGGTGTTGCAGCCGGGGTGGGTAACCTTCTCGACTACCGCGGCCGTCGCCTGCACGCCTATGCCGCAGGTCATCACGAGCAGCGAGTCGGATTGGGCTATCTTCTCCGCGTGACGCGACAGTTTCACCTTCACCAGCCCCTTGTCACACAGGAAGTCCACCGAGACTTTCCCGGTAACCGTCTTGCCCGCTTCGGCGAGCTTGCCTTCCATCTCAATGAGCTGCTCCTTGCCTCCCGTCTGGCAGGCTTCGGCGCAGCCGTTACATCCCACGAGGAAGACGTTCTTCTCGTCGCCCAGCGACCGAAGAATCTCCTCGAAGGGTTTTTGCTCCGAGATTATCATTGTGCTACCTCCTCCACACGTACGCGACCGGACTGTTCAGACGGCTGACAATCAGCGCAGATCTCACGCTTCACTGCTTCGATTATGTCCGGAAGCCGCGATGCGACCGTTTCGGACAGCTCGGTGCCCCAGCCCATCTCGGCGGGTTCCACACCGATAATCACCACCTCCGGCGGCAACTTGTTCAGGTTGCGCAGCATATCGAGTTCGTCGAGCAAGCCTATATCGTGAACGGAAACAAACACCTTCTCTTCCGCGTCCACGTCTCCCGGCGTAAACCTGTACACGCTGCCCGGTTCGCCGCCGCCGCACACTGCGTCCACCAGGACGAGCTTGCTCGCGGCCTCTATTACGTCCATCTGCGAGAAAAGGTTCGAGCCCGCGTCAACCAGGATCGCGCTCTCATCAAGACCGCTCTCTTGGAGTGCATGCAACACCTGTATGCCTACACCGTCGTCGCCGCGAAGCACATTGCCCATTCCGGCAACCACCACGCGAGACCTCTGAGCCGTCTTCATTCCGTTCTAGGCTATCCTGTATCCCGCTAACGTCCGCCCCTTCGGTGTGACAGCATGAACCGCACACGCCAAACACGGGTCGAACGACCGCACTATGCGCACCAGCTCGAACGGGTTGGATTCGTCCTTCACCTTCGTTCCAATGAGCGCTTGCTCGATGGGTCCCGGCTGGTCGTTATCGTCTTTCGGCGACGCGTTCCACGTCGTCGGTACCACCAGCTGGTAGTTCTCTATTTTGTGGTCCTTGACCTTCATCCAGTGGCCGAGAGCGCCTCGAGGTGCGCCGACAATCCCCATTCCTTCGCCTTCTTCGGGAACCGGCGCTTCGACGCTGACCGGTTCGCCAACTTTGAGCTCGAGCACCCATTCGGCCATGGCGTCGGCAACCAACTTGGTTTCGAGCGCGCGTGCCGCGTGCCTGCCGAGCACCGAGAAGAGCACCGCAGGTTGCGCGTTGAACTCACCCAACACCGAGTCAACGAGCGTCTTCACCGTTTCCTGGCCCTGTGCGTAGCTCGCAACCATGCGGGCCAGCGGACCTACCTCATGGACTTCGCCGTTGTATCGCGGCGACTTGATCCACGAGTATCCACCCTTCTTGCCGGGTTCCGGAGAGGTCTTTCCCTGCGACGGGTGTTTGCCCGTGGACGAGTCGGCGAACCAGGAATGTCTCACAAACTCCGTGATCTTCGACGGGTCAAGCGGCTCGGCACCGAGATCCGTGCCCACCGAGCCGTTCTTGTGCAACCTCTCACGCTTCGTCAGGTCGGCTTCCTTGCCGTCAAGATCGAAGGCACCGTAAGAGAGGAACCGTTCGGCACCGCCGCCTATCTCGAAGTAGTCGCTGTATGCCTTAGCCACAGCGAGAATGTCCGGCACGTACACGTTGTCAATGAAGTTGCGCAACTCGTTCACCCGCCACAGGAACGACGCGATCTTGTCCACGGTCGGCACCTCGGTCACGCCGCCCGGAACGGTCGCACAACTGTGTGGCCCTCTGCCGCCGAATGTCGCCAGCAACTCGTGACATTTTCGCCGCATATGCAACGCCAACAGGTAGTGCGAAGCAGCCGCTTGATCAACCTCTTTCGGCAGCCGGTAGTCGCCCTCGTATCTCGGCACGAACGGTGCCAACGCCCCGCGCTCGATGAATTTCTTCACCGCCAACATATCGGGGTCGGTACCATCGTAATCGGCCACCTTGGTAACGTCAACATAGTCGAGCGCAGCGAGATGGTAGAAGTGGAGGATGTGCGACTGGAGGTAGTTCGAGCCGAGGATGAGGTTGCGCAGAATCCTGCCGTTGTCGGGTATCTTATCGGCCAGGCCGAATGCGCTGTCGATATTGAGCGCCGACGCCGTCGCATGGGACGTCGGGCACACACCGCACACCCGCTGTGTCAGCCGATTCGCGTCGCGCGGGTCGCGGCCATTGAGAATCAGCTCGAACCCGCGGAAGAGCATCCCCGAGCTATTCGCTTCCTTGACTTCACCCCCGTCGACCACCGCCTCGATCTTCATGTGACCCTCTATCCGCGTGATAGGGTCGATAACTATCTTTCCCATGATTCGGTTCTCCTCATTCCGAGCGCCAGTAGTCGCCAATGGTTGGCAGGTCGACATCCGAAAGCTTCTCATACAAAGGCGACACAAGGTCCGGGAACTCGGGCTGGGTGCAGCCCATGCACGGGCCGCCCGCCCCCACGCACCAGTTTACGCCGCCATTCCAGAGCCGGGTGGGGCAGTCGGCATAGGTGACGGGGCCCTTGCATCCCAGCTCGTGGAGACAGCCCGGGTCGCCGAACTTCTTGGCGAATTTGCCTTCGTCAAAGTACGCTCGCCTCGGACAGTTCTCATGGATCAGCGACCCGTAAAACGCCAGCGGTCGAAGGTCGTCATCGAGATCGTCAGGACCCGGCAACCCGCCGATAAGCACCTGCGCCAGCGTGCCGGTGACCCAGTCAGGATGAGGCGGACAGCCCGGCACATTTATCACGGGCACATCGATCTTCGCCTCGTCGAGAACCGCCTTCACCGACTTGGCCCCCGTCGGGTTTGGTTTGCCGGCTGGGATGCCGCCGAACGACGAGCATGTCCCCACCGAGATAACCGCGGCGGCGTCGGCAGCTAGCTCTTTCAACCACGTCGCGACAGTAATGCCTTTGCCGTCCTTTTCCCCGATCTCGCAGTACACGCCGCCATCCGCCGTCGGTATTGACCCCTCGACCAGAAGCAGGTACCCGCCTTTGCACTCGCGAGCGGTGTCTTCCATCACTTCGACAACGGCGTCGCCCTGGCCCGCCATAACCGTGGCGTGCACGCGCAGGTTCACGTGCTTGCCGGGTATCACCTCATCAATCAACACGTTCCTGATCGACGGGCTCACTGCATTCAGGAGCGAAACCGAACAGCCGCTACATCCGGCTCCCTGCAGCCATATCGCGGGCTGCTCCGCAGTGACCGAATTGCTCATTAGCTCCTCCTTCGACCCTTACTCGAGTCCGTTTAGCATCTTCGCCGAGCGGATCGTGTTGTGCAGAAGCATCGTTATCGTCATCGGCCCGACGCCACCCGGCACGGGTGTGATTGCTCCCGCCACTTCCTTAACTGCCTCAAAATCGACGTCGCCCACCAAACGGTAACCCCTCTTGGCCTCCGGGTCGTCCACGCGGTTGACGCCGACGTCTATGACCACGGCGCCGGGTTTCACCATGTCCGCCGTGACGAACTTCGCGCGGCCTATCGCCGCGATCAGCACGTCGCCCTGTTTCGTGATCTCCGGTAAGTTCTGCGTGCGCGAATGGCACACCGTAACCGTCGCGTTCGCGCCCTCCTTCTTCTGCATCAGGATCGCTGCGACGGGCTTGCCCACTATGTTGCTGCGGCCCACTATCACCACGTGTTTGCCGTCAGGCGGGTTGCCGCTGCGCAGGAGCAAGTGCTGGACGCCGTGCGGTGTACACGGCAGGAATATGGGGTCGCCGACGAGCATGTGGCCCACGTTGACCGGATGAAAACCGTCAACATCCTTGTCCGGACGGATTGCGTTCAGTATCTTGTTCTCATTGATCTGTTTCGGCAACGGCAGCTGGACGAGTATCCCGTGGATGCTGTCGTCGTTGTTGAGCCGCTCGACCACCTTGAGCAACTCTTCCTCGGTAGTCTCCTCGGGCAGCTTATCCTCGGTCGAGTATATTCCCGTCGCGGCGCACGCCTTTTTCTTCTGTCCGACGTAAACCTTGCTCGCCGGGTTCTCCCCCACCAACACCACTGCCAGCCCCGGGGTCAAATCGTGCTCGCTCTTGAGCCGTTCGATCTCGGTCTGCATCTGGGCCCGCATGTCTGCGGCTATCTGTTTGCCGTCTATTATCTGTGCACTCATCAGCCTACCACCTCGCATGTAGTTGCTAGTTGCTAGTGGCTAGCAACTGACAGCTAACCACTAGCAACTGTCGAAACTAAAACAACCCTACAACTCTGCCGTCGTCTGCTATGTCCACCTTGGTGCCTGCCGGTACCGTCGGCAAACCCGGCATCGTCCGCATCGCCCCGCAGAGCGGGTAGAGGAACCCAGCGCCTACCGAGGCCCTGACCTCGCGGATCGGTAGCCGCCATCCGGTCGGCCGGCCCTTGAGCGCGGGATCGTGGGTCAGCGACAGATGCGTCTTGGCCATGCACATCGGCAGCGTGTCGAACCCTTGCTCGGTGAACGTCTTGATCTGCTTCTCGGCAGCCGGCAGATAGTCAACACCGTCAGCACCGTAAATCTTGGTCGCGATAGTCTCGATCTTCTCCTTGATCGAGATGTCCAGCGGATAGAGGAACTGGAAGTTGCTCTTCTTCTCGCAGGCCGCCACCACTGCCTCCGCAAGTTCGCATCCGCCGTCGCCGCCCTCGGCCCACACATTGCTCGTCGCGGCGGTTTCGGCCCCGGCGTCCTGTGCGATCTTCCGCACAAGCTCGATCTCCGCGTCCGTGTCAGGCGTGAACCTGTTGACCGCGACCACTACCGGAACGCCGAATAGCTTCATGTTCTCGATGTGCTTGACGAGGTTGCACGAGCCGCGCTGGAGCGCGTCAAGGTTCTCCTCAACGAGCCCCTTGTCGAGCGGCTTGCCGGCTACGACCGTGAAATCGCCGCTGTGCATCTTCAGGGCGCGAACCGTGGCCACTATCACCACGCAGTTCGGCGTCAGGCCGCTCATGCGGCACTTGATGTTCATGAACTTCTCCGCGCCGCAGTCAGCGCCGAATCCGCTCTCCGTGACCACGTAGTCGCCGACCTTCAACGCGATCTGGTCCGCGATTATCGAGCTGTTGCCCTGCGCGATGTTCGCGAACGGCCCGGCATGTACGAACGCCGGGCTGTTTTCGAGCGTCTGCATCAGGTTGGGCTTGATCGCGTCCTTCATCAACACCGTCATGGCGCCCGCGCATTCCAGATCCTCGGCAGTCACCGGCTTGCCGTCCTTGGTCATCGCGACAACGACACGGCCCAGCCGCTCGCGTATGTCTTTGAGCCCGGTGGTCAGCGCCAGTATCGCCATGATCTCCGACGCGACAGTGATGTCGAACCCTCCCTCACGCGGCACACCGTCGGTCTTTCCGCCAAGACCGA
>CAZGCA010000024.1:53212-65567 GCA_964524145.1 uncultured bacterium
GTGATGTCGAACCCTCCCTCACGCGGCACACCGTCGGTCTTTCCGCCAAGACCGATGACGATGTTGCGCAACGCGCGGTCACTCACGTCAACGACGCGGCGCCACATGATGTTGAACGGGTCTATCCCGAGTTTGTTCCCCTTCTGAAGATGGTTGTCAAGATACGCCGCAAGAAGGTTGTGCGCGACGCCGACCGCGTGGATATCGCCTGTGAGATGGAGGTTGAAATCCTCCATCGGCACCACCTGCGAATACCCTCCACCCGCAGCACCGCCCTTGATGCCGAACGTCGGGCCCATCGACGGCTGGCGGATGCACGTTATCACCTTCTTGCCGATCTTCGCGAGCCCCTGGCTTAACCCGACCGTCGTCACGGTTTTCCCTTCGCCCAGCGGGGTCGGGGTGATCGCCGTCACGTCTATGTACTTTGCCTTGGGGTTATCCGGGAGCTTGTCGATAACGTCAAGCGATACCTTCGCCTTCCACTTGCCGTAGAGCTCCAGGTCGTCCTCTTCGATACCGACAGCGTTCGCTATGTCGACTATCGGCTTAAGCGTTGCCGCTTGCGCGATCTCGATATCGCTGGGAACGGGTTTACCTTTTGCCATTACTTCTCCTCCTCCTTCACCAACACTTCCACTTTACCTTCGCCGTTACTCTCGACTCGGCATACCATCGTTAGCCTCTCATGTCGTCAACAACCGGAGCGCTTCTTCGCGTGTCGCTTCGTTGGCGCGAAAGATGCCTTGCACCGCAGACGTCACCGTCTGCGCCCCAGGTTTCTGAACTCCCCGCATCGAGATGCAGAGATGCTCGGCCTGCACAACCACCATAACCCCTTTGGGCTTCAAAGCATCCATCAGTGTATCAGCTATCTCGTAGGTCATCCGCTCCTGCAACTGCAACCGCTTGGCGAGAACATCTATCACGCGTATCAGCTTGCTCAATCCCGTAACGCGGCCGTTTTCGGGAATATATGCAATATGCGCCATACCAAAGAACGGTACCAGATGATGCTCGCACAGTGAATAGAACGGAATGTCCTTGACAGCGATTATCTCGTCGTACTTCTCGCCAAAGGTAACAGTAACCTCCTTTCTCGGGTCTTTGCCCATGCCATCGAGGATCTCCGAATACATGCGCGCCACACGAGCCGGCGTGCCTACAAGGCCTTCCCTTGAGGTATCCTCGCCGAGCGCCTCGAGAATGGAGAGTACTGCCGATTCTATCTTTTTCGCATCCATTTGCTTCTTTCGAAGACAGTAGCCCTGCTACGGTTGAAAACGGCGGAAATGGTCCCGTTTCCAGCTTGCCCCCGGTCCACAACTGTTAGCCGGGGCACGGCTACCTAAGGCGTGCGCACTAAGTGATCCCGGAACGACCCGGTCAGGTGTCGTACCCCCTGCACCCGATAGCTCGCTCCAGACCTATTGAATACTAACACAACAACTCCACGTTGTCAATAGCTAATTTCGCCCGGGAAAACCCCTCCAAGATTCCGCGATTTCGGGGGGGGTAGGCGTGATACGCAAGGTGGTTGATAACGGCCCCCGGACTGGCGGGATACCTCTGGAGGCCAGACGGTTCTTGACATACCATCACCGGCTTGATGTAATGATTACAGACTGCACGTGGCCGTTATTGCGGCGTATTCCGGTAATTATGCCGGCAAGAGGCAGAAGAACCGGAGCACATACTGATCAGGACCGGAGTGATAACTTTCTTCGTTGTTTCATTGACAGCGATGAGCCCGGTATGTAGAATGTGGGTTGGGCTCGGGCCAACGTTGGGGATGCAGACGTGAAAATTTTTGTGACGGGCGGTACCGGATACCTCGGCAAACATGTGATGAACCGGCTTGTCCAGGCAGGCCACCAAGTACGCATGCTCGCTCGGAAGAACAGCAACCTGAACGGGTTGCCCATCGGGCAGTTCGAACTGTTCGATGGCGACCTCATGTTTCCGGGCTCGATAGCGACGGGTCCGCGTCGAATGGACGCTGTCATACACCTGGCGGCATGTCCTCGTCTCTGGCGCGGCGACCAGACGGTCTTCGAAAAGCTCAACGTGGTCACGACCGCGCGTCTCATGGAGGCCGCATTGGGCGCCGGGGTGTCCCGGTTCATCCACACCTCTTGTGCTGAGGCGTTGGGCTACACGGACAACGTGCCGGCGGCAACCGAGTCGTTCTCCCCACCCGACCGCCACTACCATAACGAGTACGAGCGGACAAAATCGCAGGGGCTCGAGATGGCCGCGCTCAACTACGACAAAGGGCTTCCCGTCATCACGTTGATGCCGACCGTGCTGTACGGGCCGGGCGATTTGACCCAGAGCAACCGTATCGCCTCGCTCGTATGCGAGTTCGTCGCAAGCGATGCAGCTACCGTTCTGGACGAAGGTAACCAGGTGTCCAACTACGCATATATCGAGGACGTCGCCGATGCACACCTGCTTGCTCTCGAGAAAGGCTTCCCCGGCGAAAGCTATATTCTCGGCGGGCAGAACGCGACCATGGCCGGGCTGCTCGAGCTGCTCGCAAAAATCACGCGGCGAAGTCTCCATACACGCCAGGTGAAGTTCAAACGCGCGCTGCTCAAAGCCCGGTTCGAAGAGATCCGCGCGCGGCTCACAAAGAGCAACCCCCGCACCACCCGGGACGCCGTCGAGATCGCCAAACACAACTGGGCCTACGACGACTCGAAGGCGCGCGCCGAACTGGGGTACAACGGGCGGGCGATCCCCGAAGGGCTCACCAGAACGGTCGAGTGGCTTAAATCGCTCGGGCTCATCAGGTTCTAGCCTGCGGATATGGGAGCACGCAATGACCTCTGTCGCCGGCGTGTCGCGAATCGTGCATGACGCATGCGCTGAGTTCAGCGTCGCCCACCCCGACACGGTGACGACCCATGACTAGACCGCTGGCCCTCATCATCTTCATCATAGTCTATATCCTCTTTGTCGCGTTCCCGCGTCGTCGTGCCGCGTTTGCCGTTGCTGCAACCGTGCTGCTACTCCTGCTCAGGATTGTGGGTGTCGGAAACGCCTTTTTCGAGCTGGTCAACTGGAACGTCATGTCGATCTTCTGCGGCACTCTTGTGGTGGCAGAACTGTTCACCCGGTCGAAGGTGCCCGCCTACCTCGCGGACAAGATCGTCGAGCGCTGCAAAAATGCGGGCATGGCATTGTTGGGAATATGTCTCCTGACGAGCTTTATCTCCGCGTTCGTCGAGAACGTCGCCGCCGTCCTTATCATTGCGCCGGTCGCGTTTGCCGTCTGCAAGAAGATGGAGGTGTCGCCGGTAACCTGCATTATCGGGCTCGCGGTATCGTCCAACCTGCAGGGTACGGCAACTCTCATCGGCGATCCGCCGAGCATGATACTCGCCTCGTACTCGAGAATGACCTTCATCGATTTCTTCTGGTATAACGGCCGGCCGAGCATCTTCTTTGCCGTCCAGGTCGGAGCGCTCGCGTCGCTCCTGGTGCTCTATCTGTTCTTCCGAGGATACCGGCAGCGCGTCCAGATAGAGGAAATCGAAGAGGTCTCATCATGGGTGCCGACCTATATGCTTGCCACCATGGTATGCGCCCTGGCGGTGTCCTCGTTCTTAGACCCCGGATTCACCTATCTCGCGGGAACCATCTGCGCCGTATACGGCGTGGCCGGCGTGATCTGGCACAAGGTCGCCTGCAAAGGCGGTACCCGCGAGCTGCTCAAATCCCTCGATTGGGAGACCGCCATCTTCCTGGGATGCATCTTCATCGTCGTCGGGTCGCTGACCGAGACCGGCTGGGTGGACGATCTCTCCGGGGTGCTCGAACGGCTCACCGGCACCAACGTCTTTGCCAGCTTCTCGACGCTCGTTTGGGCTTCTGTCTTGCTCTCGGCGTTCATTGACAACGTGCCCTACCTCATGACGATGGTTCATGTGGCGGGCAACATGGCACAAGTGCTCGGAACGTCGCGGGAACTGCTCTTGTTCGGCCTCCTTATAGGCGCGTGCGTCGGCGGTAACATCAGTCCCGTTGGCGCCGCTGCCAATGTCGTGGCCACCGGCCTGCTCAGGAGCCGCGGCCATCACGTATCGTTGTGGCGGTTCGTGCAGATCGGCCTCCCCTTCACCATTGCGGCCACCCTTGCTTCGTACATATTTCTATGGCTGGTCTGGGCATGACGCGGTTGCACCATCGGCTCGCAACAGCGCCGGTGCTGTTTTCCCTGATCTTGGCAGTGCTGGTGTGTTGCCCATCCCGGGCTCGTGGAGAACTACTCCAGGCGGAAGGGAAACACCACGTCATCCAATACGACAAACAGGACCAGCGTCTCGCCGGGCAGATATCAGCCGAAGCGGACCGGGTATGGGCAGAGGTCGCTGCACACATCGGGTCACGGCAGAGCCAGCCGGTAACTATCGTCATCGTGCCCTCGTTAGACGCTTTCGGCAAACTTGTCGGCCCGGGCGCGCACGACTGGGTGGTCGGTGTCGCTGTCGCGCACAGACGACTTATCGTGCTTAAACCGCCCCGGCTCGTCTTCTCGCACATGTACAACGTCAACAAAACGCTGAGACACGAGATGGCACATATCGCCATCGCCGACGTCATCCCGCCGGAGCGGATCCCGAGATGGCTCAACGAGGGAATCGCCATGCGCGAAGCGAAACAACCATCACTTCGCGACAACGCCGTTATCGCGCGTGCCGCCGCACAGAAGAGGCTTATCCCTTTCAGCAACCTGGAGTCGCGGTTCCCGGAAACCGAAACACAGGTTGGACTCGCCTACTACCAGGCTATCGACTTCGTCGACTTTCTCGTTGACCAATACGGTTACGACGGTCTGCAAAACCTGTTGAACGAGCTTAAAACCGACGACGCCGAGACAGCGTTTCAGAACGCGTTCTCGAAGTCGCTTGACGAGCTCGAACTCGAGTGGCGCCGCGGCATCAAGACGGCCATCTACATCTTCTCGTCGCTCACGGGGTCTCTCACGATCATGCTCATCGGCTCCGTCTTGCTGATTGTGGCCTACGTCCGCAAACGGCACATCGCCAAACAGAAGCTCGCGGAATGGGAAGAGGAACCGTCGCCCTACACACCTCTCGACTGACACGGGCTACGCGTCTGCTCGAGTGTGACGTCCCTTTCGTGTCATCCCTGGCTCGCATTCGTTACTCCTTGTTACATTTGTGTAAGAAAGGGTGATATGGAGATGAGGGAGATGAGGAGATGGGTTTTGAGGACGACACGCTTACCGGGCGCATAATCGACGCCATCATCACAGTCCACCAAGAGCTAGGACCGGGCTGCTGCTAAGTTTTGCCGGCGAGACGGCAGATTTCCGCCCGATCGATATGGATTTAGATATATCCCCCTATCCCCCCTATCTCCCCATCTCCTTATTCTTAACACACCGTACAAGATACGGAATAACCTTCCAGAATGAGACACTTCGATTTCCGGCGATCTTGTCAAGCCGCCTTTTCTTTGAGTTGATCGAAGGCTATCTCGCCGTTGTTGGCCGTAACGGTGATATGGTTGCCGTCGGCGATTTCGCCTTCAAGGATCTTCATCGCCAGCGGATCCAAAACGTGCTGCTGTATCGCGCGTTTCAGCGGGCGGGCACCGAACGCCGGGTCGAACCCTTGTTCGACCAACAGCTCGCGGGCGTCGTCGCTGAGCGATAGCTCGATCTGCCTCTCGTCGAGCCGTCTCTTCAGCCTGCTGAACTGGACGTCGACTATTTTCTTGATGTTATCGCGCGACAGTTGGTTGAAGATGACTATGTCGTCTACCCGGTTCAGGAACTCCGGGCGAAACGTTGCCCGCAACGATTCCATTATCTGCTCGCGATGCCGTTCGGACTCGCCGTTCTCGACCGCGCTGTACTGGCTGCCGACGTTCGAGGTCATGATGATCACCGTGTTCTTGAAGTTCACCGCGCGTCCCTTGCCGTCGGTCAGTCGCCCGTCGTCGAGCACCTGCAGCAGCGCGTTGAACACCTCCGTGTGCGCTTTCTCGATCTCGTCGAACAGAACGACGCTGAACGGTCGGCGCCGCACGGCCTCGGTCAGCTGGCCGCCTTCCTCGTACCCGACGTATCCCGGAGGCGCGCCTATCAACCGCGCAACCGAGTGGCGTTCCATGTACTCGCTCATGTCTATACGGACCATCGCGTGTTCGTCGTCGAACAGAAACTCCGCCAACGCGCGGCCTAGTTCCGTCTTCCCGACCCCCGTCGGCCCGATGAATATGAACGACCCGATCGGCCGGTCGGGATCCTGCAGGCCGGCACGCGCGCGGCGCACGGCGTCCGAGACCGCCTTGATGCCTGCGTCCTGGCCAATGACACGTTCGGAAAGCCGCGATTCCATCTTGACCAGCTTGTCGATCTCGCCCTCGAGCAGCTTCGATACGGGTATTCCTGTCCATGTCGATACCACACGCGCGATGTCTTCCTCCTCGACCTCCTCCTTGAGCATCTTGACGTCCTTCTGGACCTCCGCCAATCGCGCGTTCTCTTCTTCGAGCTTCTTCGAGAGGTCGGCCAGTTTGCCGTACCGTATCTCTGCGACTTTTCCAAGGTTGCCTTCACGTTCGAGCTTCTCTTCCTCGCGTTTGGCCGCGTCGATCTCCTCGGTTATGGCACGAATACGCTGGATAGCTTCCTTCTCGTTCTGCCAGTGCGCTTTCTTCTGGTTCAGATCTTCCTGCAGCTCGGCCATCTCCTGCTCGATCGCTTCCCGCCGCGCCTTGCTCGCCTTGTCACGCTCTTTCTTCAACGCCTGCCGCTCGATCTCGAGCTGGCGCACGCGGCGTTCCACCTCGTCTATCTCGTAGGGCAGGCTGTCGATCTCGATCCGCAACCGCGAGGCCGCTTCATCTATCAGGTCTATCGCCTTGTCCGGCAGAAACCTGTCCGAGATGTACCTGTTGCTCAGCAGCGCTGCCGCAACAAGCGCCGAATCCTGGATACGCACGCCGTGGTGCACCTCGTAACGCTCCTTGAGCCCGCGCAGTATCGCTATTGTCTCCTCGACCATAGGCTGGTTGATTAACACGGGCTGGAACCGCCGTTCGAGAGCCGCGTCCTTCTCGATGTGTTTCCGGTACTCGTCGAGCGTCGTCGCGCCGATACACCGCAACTCGCCGCGTGCAAGCGCGGGCTTGAGCATGTTCGACGCGTCAACCGCACCCTCTGCGCCACCCGCACCGACAAGCGTGTGAAGCTCGTCTATGAACAGTATGATCGCTCCTTCAGCCTCCTCGATCTCGCGCAACACCGCCTTCAGCCTGTCCTCGAACTCGCCCCGAAACTTCGACCCGGCGACGAGCGCGCCGATGTCGAGCGCTAAGAGTCGCTTGTTCTTGAGCCCCTCGGGCACGTCGCCGTCGACGATACGCTGGGCCAACCCCTCGACCACCGCCGTCTTGCCGACGCCGGATTCGCCTATCAGTACGGGGTTGTTCTTGGTCCGGCGAGACAACACCTGCATGAGCCGTCTGATCTCTTCGTCGCGACCTATGACCGGATCGAGCTTGCCTTGCCTGGCGAACTCGGTGAGGTCCCGGCCGTAACGTGTGAGCGCCTCGTACTTCTCTTCCGGGTTCATATCGGTCACACGATGGCTGCCTCGAACGTTTTTGAGCGCGGCAAGTATCGCATCGCCCGTCGCGCCCGCGTCGCGGAGTATACCGCCTGCCTCGCTTCCCTTCTGCTCGGCAATCGCCGTGAGAATATGTTCCGTGCTCAGGTACTGGTCTTTGAGCCGCGACGCCTCAGCCCACGCGCTCTTGAGTATGTTCCTCAGTTCGGTCGACATGTACGCCTGAGCTGCTGCGTCGCCGTGTACCTTCGGAAGCGAGCCCAGCCGCGACTCGGCCTGTGTACGCAGCATACCCGGATCGATTCCGACTGCCTGAAGCAGAGGCACAACTACTCCCTCCTTCTGCTCAAGTAGCGCAGCAAGCACGTGCAGGCCGACTATCTCCTGATGGCCGTGCGATTCCGCCATCTCGGACGCACGCGCCAGCGCCTCCTGCGATTTTACCGTCAACTTGTCCAATCTCATCTTCTATCACCTCTTCTCTTTCTCAACTGCAACGCTCATCACTCCTCCTGTGACATATGATTCTGTGCAATGAGAGTGCAACCCACATGCCAGATCCGTTGAAGCGTCGGCCAGTATCGTAACCCGCTGATTGAAAAGCAGTTATATAAGATCGTGCGATCGGCAAGAACCACCGTGTCGCACGCGTTGTTTCATAATGGAACGGGGGCGTCGGCAAACGAGATGCCGAAGCTGGCGGAGAACGTCCTAGTGCGGTACCGAAACGTCGTGTTTCTTGAGCTTAGGCCAGAGCGTTAAGTAACAGACCGCAGCTTGAGCAAGGCTTTCGACGAGGTGGGACTGCCCGACTTGGAACACGCCCGTATGGTGATCGATGAGATAGTGCGCTGGTACGACGAGCGGCGGCTGCACGGCGCGTTGCATTTGCTCAGGGCGATAGACTACTATAGGAGCGATCCGGAGAGGTTGCTCGAAGAGCGCAGAAACACACTGGGCGAGACTGCAAGAGGAGGTGTTGGTGTGTGTTCTAGCCGTGAGAGGACGCGACGGGCGTTTCTCAAGACGTTGGCGGGAACATCGATTGGTCTTGGAGGTTTAAGCATGGCACCACATTCCGTGATGGCGCAGGATCAGGCGTCCGCCGAATCTGCGAGGCCGAATCTTCTGTTTGTGTTCGCGGACCAGTGGCGCGCCCAGAACATCGGGTATCTTGATCCTGAAGTTCACACACCTCATCTCGACCGCTTCGCTGCCGAGGGAGCCCGGTTCGATAACGCGGTCTCGGCGTTACCGGTCTGCACACCGTACCGCGCGATGATGCTTACCGGCCGATACGCGCTGAGCACCCGGATGCTGCTTAATGATGTGCGGCTTCCGGAAAGCGAGATCTCGATTGCGGAGGTGTTGAAAGATGCCGGGTATCAGACGGGGTACGTCGGCAAATGGCACCTCGACGGTCCGTGGCGCTGGGAGTGGACGCCGCCGGGACCCCGCCGCCAGGGGTTCGATTTCTGGGCCGGGATCGACTGCCAGCACAGGTACCTCGATGCCTTTTACTACCGGGACACGCCCGAGAAAATCCGGATCGAGGGATACGAGCCCGACCATCAGACCGACGTGGCCATCGAGTTTCTCCGAGAACGGCAAATGGATAAGCCGTTCTGCCTGTTCCTGTCCTGGGCTCCGCCGCACGACCCCTACGACCAAGTGCCGGAAGAGTTTCTCGACCTGTACGACCCGGCGTCGATCACGTTGCGTCAAAACTGTCGCGACGAACGGCACCGAAAGCAGATCGCCCAGTACTACGCGCATATCACCGCGCTCGACACCTGCTTCGGTCGGCTCATGACCACGCTGGACGAGCTGGGGTTGCGCGAGAACACCGTGGTGGTATTCACTTCAGACCATGGAGACATGCTCGGCTCGCAGGGTCGCGCCAAGAAACAGCTTCCGTGGGAGGAATCGCTGATGGTGCCGTTTCTGCTGCGCCATCCGGGAGTTGTGAAGGCGGGGTCGAGGATAGAGTCGCCGTTAAACGCTGTGGATATCATGCCGACGCTTCTGGCTCTGCTTGGCGTTCCATCGCCATCGTGCGTCGAGGGCTCCGACCTTTCGCACCTGCTACTCGGTGGGAGCGGCCGAGCGCCTGACTCAGCGTTCATATTCAACATCTGTCCGTTCTGGTCTCGGCGGTTGGCTGCCATCCCCGAATGGCGCGGCGTCCGCACCGCGCACCACACGTACGTTCGGACGCTGGCCGGTCCTTGGCTGCTCTATGACAACACGAACGACCCCTACCAGTTGACCAACCTTGTCGAAGATCCGTCGACGCGCGCGCTGCGGGATCGACTGGACCGTGAGATCGACCAATGGCTCGACAAGACAGGCGACCCGTTCCGTCCACGCCAGTACTACCACGAGAAGTTCGGTTTTGAAGTGGACGAATACGGGAACACCCCCTACTACCGATACCGGTCGGACAAAACCTCATAGTTGTCCTCCGCGAGTCTGCGTGGTATGCTATGGCGTCGCTTGATGGTTGGTAATGGAGCCAGTGTGAGGTTTGTTAAATGAATCCGAAACTCAACTGCACAGTGGTGTATAGACGTTTCCTGTTGGCAACCCTCGTTGTGGGACTCTTGTTCGGGACCGGCTGCAGGCAGCAGGAGACGGTCGAAGAGGGAGCCCCGTCCAAGAGCCAGCCGGTGATAGCGGTCGTGCCCAAAGGGTTGCTCCACCAGTTCTGGCTGACGGTGAAGGCGGGAGCGGAGCACGCCAGCAAAGAGTACGGCGCCAAAATGCTCTGGAAAGGCCCGTCGGTTGAGACCGATATAGCCGGCCAGATGACGATAATCGAGGACTTTATCAGCCGCAACGTTGACGCTATCGTGATGGCGGCGACCGACGCGAAGGCGCTCGTTCCGGTAGTGCAGAGAGCGCACGAGGCGGGCATACCGGTGGTAACGATCGATTCGGGTGTCGATTCGGAGATCCCGGTGTCGTTCGTTGCGACCGACAACATCGCCGGCGCGCGTGCCGCGGCACGGACGCTCGCCGATCTGATCGGCGGCACGGGCGAGGTCGGCCTGATACCGTTCGTACCGGGTGCTGCGACGTCGATGCTCCGCGAAAAGGGGTTCAAGGACGGGATAGCCGAGATTCCCGGCATCGAGCTGGTGTCGGTGCTCTACTCTCAAAGCAGCCCGGCGCGGGGCATGGAAGTGACAGAAAATATGCTCACCTCGCATCCGGAGCTGAAAGGGATATTCGCTGCGAACGAGCCGGGTGCCGTCGGTTGTGCCCAGGCGCTCGAGTCGCGCGGGCTTACCGGCACGGTCAAGGTGGTCGCGTTCGACGCGTCGGAGATAGAGATCGACGCGCTCAAACGTGGCGCGATACAGGCGCTGATCGTTCAGAACCCGTTCAAGATGGGGTACGAGGGTGTCAAGACCGCCATGAAGACCATGCGCGGCGAGCCGGTCGAGAAACGTATAGACACGGGGGTCACGGTAGTGACGATGGAGAACTTCAACGAGCCCAAGATACAGGAACTGCTCTTTCCGTTGGGCGAGACGTGACGAGGAGAAGCGGATGAAACGGTACAAGATCGCTGTCCTGCCGGGTGACGGTACGGGACCCGAAGTCGTCAGGGAAGGTCTTAAAGTGCTCAATGCTGCGGCGGAGAAGCACGGGTTCGGGCTCGACACGACCGAGTACGATTTCGGCGGCGACCGGTACCTGCGCACGGGAGAGACGTTGCCGGATTCGGCCGTAGACGAGCTTCGCGGGGTCGACGCGATATACCTGGGCGCCGTGGGCCATCCCGACGTCAAACCGGGCATTCTCGAACACGGCATACTGCTCCGGCTGCGGTTCGAGTTCGACCAGTACATCAACCTGCGGCCGGTGAAGCTCTATCCCAACGTCTACACGCCCATCAAGGACAAGTCCGCAAAGGATATAGATTTCGTCGTCGTGCGCGAGAATACCGCGGGCATATACACCGGTGTCGGCGGGGTGGCCAAACGCGACACGCCCGACGAGATCGCCGTCCAACAGATGATATACACCCGGCGCGAGGCCGACCGGTGCCTGCGCTACGCGTTCGAGTGCGCGTCGCGCAGGCCGCGCAGGAAGCTCACCCTCTGCGGCAAGACCAACGTGCTGACACACGTCTTCGGTCTATGGGAACGCGCATTCCATGCGATGGGCGAGGCAGAATATCAGTCGGTCGACCGCGATTACGCCCATGTTGATGCGATAACGATGTGGATGGTCAAGAACCCGGAATGGTTCGACGTGATAGTGACGACGAACATGTTTGGGGACATCATCACGGACCTCGGCGCGATGATCCAGGGTGGGTTGGGTGTAGCGGCGGGCGGCAACATAAACCCGGCGGGCGTCTCTATGTTCGAACCGATAGGAGGGTCGGCGCCCAGGTACACCGGGAAGAACGCAGTGAACCCTCTGGCGTCGATATTTGCCGGCCAGATGATGCTCGAACACCTCGGGGAGCCGGCTGCAGGCAGCACGATCGAGTCGGCCGCCGTAGCCTTTCTCGAATCAGGGGCGATCAAAGGTATGTCGGTGACAGAGATCGCCGAATCGGGGTTCACGACCTCGAAGATAGGCGATGCTGTCGCCGAAAACGTCTCTGCGTAACAGCCGTCCCGTTGCGCCGTCTGTGCTTTTCGAGCACGAGCACGGCGACAGCACGAATCGGAGGCGGTTGACATCCCTCGGACGGATGCAATATAGTGCGGGCACGGAAGATATGAGGA
>CAZGCA010000025.1:0-65234 GCA_964524145.1 uncultured bacterium
GGCTTCGACCGCGCTCGAGTCCATCGTTTGGACGAAGAACGGTGCGGCGATATGGTTGGCCAGCCGGTCGTTGCCCGAATAGCAGCGCCAGGGTTCGGGCATCGTCACGACGAGCGGTTCAGGAGCCGAAAGGATGTGTTCCTCGACTATCCTGTCCCCGCGGAGTATCTCCATCTGCTAAAACCTCGGGTGTGATAATGGTTGCGGTCAGCGTTTTCAATGCAATGCGGTTCTTGGAGCGTGCCGGTGTATTCGGTCGGCGCGACTCGGGCGCTATCGGCGGAGCGGCGGCGGTTGGCGTTGCACCGGTTGGCGTTGCACCGGTTGGCCGCCCCACGGAGCGCGCGCGGCACGCGAGACCACTGTGGCAACTCCGTCCGGCTCGTACTGGCGAACGGTGTCGCCGACGGCCACCTGCTGGAAGAACGCCTGGGAGACGGTTATATCGCGGGTGTCGCCCGATTGCGTCCGGATCTGCAGGACGAAGAACCGTTCCTTGCCGGCGGTCTGACCGGAGAGCACGCGTATCCCTTGCCTCAGCTCGTTGCCATCCACCTCGGTTCTGGTCATCCGGGTGGTCTTGTTGACGACGACGCCCTCGACGGGTTCCGCAGCCGGTGTTCCTACGCCACCCCAATAGTAGAACGCGGCACCGACAAACACCAGCGCGATAACGGCTATTATGACACCAACAAGTCCACGCATGAGAGAAGACTCCTTATTCAGCCAGTGCCCGGTTACCGGTCCCGAGACCAACCCTTCGTCGAGCCCGAAACCCCTACCCGTTCATAAGAATCATACCCTCACCACCACCCCGGCGTCAAGCCGGCGTACCGCAGGCTTCCAGCCTGCAAAAAGGAAGGAGACTACGGTCCTGGCTACTGGCTACTGACTACTGACTACCGTCTACTGTCTACCGGTCCCACCCAGTTCCGGAAACCGCAGATTGGACCGATTCACGCCGATTCTGATCATCCCGTAAATCCCGGTCACACTCGTAGCGCGGGCTTCCAGCCTGCAAAGTAAGGAGACTACATCCCCGACTACTGACTACCGTCTACTGTCTGCCGGTCCCACCCGTTCCGGGCGCCTACAGGAACAGGTGCTTAAGCTTCTCCCGGTCCCCTTTCAACTCGTCGGGAGCCCCGGCGAACGCGACCTTGCCGAGCTTGACGGAATACACCCGTTGCCCGTTGGCAGATGTCCAATACTCCACTATCACGGTTGATTTGGGACATCGGCGCCTTCTACGCGGATCCCGTGTAGGTTCTCCGTGCCGAGGCCCCGCACTTTGAACGTAACAAGGTCCGCATCGCCATCATGTCCCATGCCCTCGATGGGGTAGTAATTGGGCATGCGCTTGTCGGAGAATATGAAGTCCTGCCAGGGGCCGTCGTCGAGCCTGAACTGCCCGCGAACAATAGCTGAACCCGGCCGCAGGATCGTATCGCCGTCGCAGTCCTTCCAAACGTGCAACTTGACATGGCTGGGTGTCTTTCCGTTGTTCGCGTTGGACGCAGAGATCTGGTCCGAGTCGCGCTGGACACGTGCGACCCATTCTTTGCCCTGGCCCAGGTCTTTCCACTCCAGACCGAATCGCAGCTTCGTGTGGTTGATGCCGCCGGAATCAATGCCCACATAGAAATATGCGGGAACGGGGCTGCCGGACCCGGGGTCGGCGATCGCCTGTGGATTCCCGGGAAGGTCCCATTCCGCGTAGATGTGATAGTCGTTGCCGTCGGGAATCTTGAGCGGGGTTTTTCCGTCGACGGTCAGATAACCGAGGGCGGTGCCGCGGCAGCAGCCCACGGTGAAACCGCCGCCAGCGTTGGTTTCAAGCAGGCCGTACTTGGGTTCGCCGACGTTGCCCGGCCACCAGTTCAACGTCCCGGTTTCGCCCGGCTTGCCATTGTATACGGCAGGGCCTTTGGTTGCAGGCGCTCTTGCTTGTGGCGAAGGCCGGTCTTGCTGGCTGACAAAAGCCAAGACGGGCGGGACATCCGGCTGATCCGACGCAATCCACAGCAAGGCCGTCCGCGGATAGCAGGTAAGGTTCCGTGTTGTGGCGAGCCGGATGCCCTCATCAGTGCGATCTGTGCTGAGCCAGGGGCGCTCGTAGAATTGGGACACATTCCATGTGCCCTTGGCAGCCACAACGTTGATCGCTCCGTCGCGGGCTTCCGCGGGCAAGCTCAGCGTCAGGGGTTCAACGCTGAGCACACGCTCGAAACGTGCCCCGATGTTTTTTTCTGCATCCATGACCAGTTCGACAGGGTTCAGGTTGCCGTTCAGCGAACCGGTCCAGGCTGCGAAGCGGAAGCCGGGCGCCGGCCATCCGGTCAGCGTGATCTGGTCACCCTCGACGTAGGTGGTCCACTGGTTGTCGGGGCTGATAGTCCCGCCGGGGGTGTCTTGCAGCCCGAGGTTATGCCGCGGGGCGTCGGGCGCAGGGACAAACACCGCCGAGACCTTACGGTTCCCCGTCATGGATACGTGCGCTGGTGTGCGAACCTCCCGCGTGTCGCCCACCCAAGCCAGAAACACGCGGTTCTCGTCCGGTACGGCGGTTGCCCTCACGACGGTACCCGCGGGATACGTTCCCCCGGAAGGATCCAGCGCCACGATCCCGTGCGTGGTTCCGGAGACATCAAGTCTAAATGTATCCGCGGGATCCACGGGAGCGAATGCTGGTTCCAATAGGACGTTCTCGGTCATTACCACGCCGTCCGGGCTCGGTAACGTTCCCTGGGCCTTGCCCAGCTCTTCTCGGAAAAAGGCTACTACCTGGGGCCGCGCATCGTAGCCCTCGTAGCGTTCGTTCCACGGGTCGTGTCCTGCCCCTTTCGCAACAATGAGCCGACACCGGGCACCGGCCGCTTCGCATCGGGCACGGGTTGTTTCCATACGGTCGAGGGTGATTACCGGATCGTTTGCCCCATGCAGAAACAAGAGCGGTGGATCGCGTGGATCGGCAAACTCGGGGTGGAACACGACTCCCGCAATGGCGGCCGACGCCTGCACGGCCGACGTCTGTTCAGGGTGATTGGCCGGTGCAATCACAGGACGAGCGCCGTTGGGTAGGTCGGCGGGGCTGGTGATGGCGATTTCGAGAGCGGTGATCGCGCCTGCCGAATGGCCGATGACGCCGATCGTGTTCGGGTTGATTCCAAACTCCGTTGCATGGGCGCGTATCCAGCGAATTGCGCTTCGCGCATCGGCGCATGCGGCCGCGAGCCGGTCCTTGGGTTCCGTGCCAGCCAGGTCGCCTGCCAACCGGTAGCTGATCGTAAAGCACACAAACCCGCGCTCCGCAAAGTAGCGGGACACCCCTGCCATGTCGCGCGGTCTGCCTCCCGTGAACGCGCCGCCGTGAATGATGATCATCGCCATCTTGTCAGGAGCGTCGTATTCCTGCGGACGGTAGATATCCAGTGTCAACGCCTTGGTACCGGGCACCCCGTCGTGCGAAACGACGAGGCCGGTGCCATAGACGACATCGGTCAGCTGTTCGACCGGCTGCACGCACTCGGCCTGCCACGTTATTGCTACCGTGAGCACAGTCCCTAGGAGCAGGACCCGTCGAAGCATTCCCGGGGATTGCATGTTTAGATCGCGGTGCATGTGATTGCCCTTTCCTTGATTACCGAGCATTGAATTTCCACGCTAATAAGCACGCTCTTTGGAAGCGACTTCCACATTTTTCTGCTCCGACAGTTTATGCTCACCTTGCCCTGCGACCTCGACGACGCAGCGAAGATTGACGGTTGCGGCTACCAGCGCCTGTGGAGCACGATCACCATGACCGGCCTCAAGACCTAACCAATGCCCGTCACCCCCCGGCGTTGAGGCCGATCTGCACGTCTGCGCCGTCCGGTGCGTCGTTCTCGATCAGGACCCCGCCGCCCATGAGGTTGGACGAAATCACTGCAGCCTTCACGGACGATCCCAAACGAACTTTCACCTGGTTGTCGCGCTCGGAAGAGAAATCGCAGCCGGTCACAACCACGCGCGCGGCATTGGCGTCGATACACGGCACGCCCTCCTTCGCCTGGTCCCAGCCGGAGAAATGGCATGACTCGAAGAACACAGTCCCTCGTCCCGCCACCTTGGCGTGGTAGTCCTGGCCCTTATTGGGCCAGAACCCGCAGGCCGTGAACTTCACGGGGCCCTTATTGGTCTTGGCCACGTCGATGCCGGCCATGAACATGCCGTTTACGAACGAGATCCCCGAGCCAGAACCCACGTCGTCAACTTTTACCGCGCATGGCGTGATGTCCATGTAGCAGTTCGTATACACGCCCGACCCCGGAGACGTGCGCTGGACGGTTCCGTCTTTGCCGCGAATATCGCCACGAATGAAATGCATGCCCACGTTGTAGAAGATGCTGAACAGGTTGAAGCCCAGTTGGCCGTCGGTCTTGCCGATGATGAAGGCCGTGCCCTTGGTTTTGGTAAATTCCCAGAGGGGGCTGTTCGGATCCGTGTCCCAGAAGGGCCAGAAATGGATGTTCTCGATCCGGCCCACATCGTAGCATTGGTTGATATAGAGTCCCTTGAGCAAGGGGTAGGCGTAGAGCCCGTTGATGTAGTGGCGCCCCGTGGGATAGCTTCCGAAATCCACCGCCTGGTAGGGATTGACGATCGTGACGTTGACGATGGACGGATTGTCGGTGAAGGTGCGCGTTGCGACCGTCCAGGGATAGGGATGGGGCGGGTTTGCACGCACCTGTTCGGGGTAGAGGATGGAGATGCCGGTGAGCGTCGAGTTGGTGTTTAAGGTGATAAACGGGGGACCTTCGGTATCCCCCTTGCCCTCCACCGCGAGGAGAACCGTGCCGACCGTGCCGCCTGCCCCTGTGCTGGGCGCACGCCAAAGACCCTCTAGGGTGACGTTATTCGGAACGACTAGGTGCGAGCGAATGAAGAACTGCCCCGCCGGCGCCGTAACCAGGCCGCCGCCGGCGGCGGCCGCAGCGTCCAGCGCCTGCTGGAACGCCGCCGTGTCGTCCGTTTCACCATCGCCCACCGCACCATAGTCGTCGACGTCGATTCGTCCACGCCGTCCACGATCCCCCACAGCTTGCACCCCCTCACCGCCCAGCCACTTCGTGTAATACTGATCCATAGCGTTCTGGAGAAGTTTCGCGTGGGCCTCTTCGTTGGGATGAATGCCGTCCGGGGCGATCTCTTGAGGCATGGGCAACGTGATGTCGCCGCCCGGCAGGGGAACCGATTTCGGCGGGTCGCCGAACCAGTACTGGAGGATGCCCCAGTTCGCGACGTATTCACAGCGCGGCGTCTCGCGGGCGATTGCGCGTTTCTCGTCGCCCAGTTCGATGAGCCACGTGTTCAATTCGGTGGAGGTCACTCCGTGGAAATCCTTCTTCCAGAACGATTCCGCGGCCTTGTAGTCCAGGTAGTCGTACCCGGCGATGACGACGCGGATGTTGTCCCGCACGCCCAGGCAGGTATCGACCACGCGTTCGAGGTTCTCCCGGACGCCCGCCCACACCGCCGCGCGTTCATTGGCGGTCTTCTTCCGAAAACGGTCTTGCTCCACCGCCACGAGGAAGTCGTTGCCGCCAAGGATAAGATGCACGATGTCGATGGTGGGATAGGCCTCGAGTTCCGCCACAATCTCGGCGAGGTGTTCCGGCTTGGCCCAATCCGAGGCTTTGCGCCCGCCCCAGGCCGTGACCGCGCCCTGGGTTTCATAGTCGCCAAACCCGTTTTCGGCTAGCACATTGTCGAATACGTCCGGCGACGGGAAGCCGTCCCGATTCTCCGTCGTGATCGACGCCGCCCAGCTATCGCCGACGATGAGGATGCGTTTCGTCGGCGCGTCCGCGCCGGCCGTCGCCGCCATGATGACAAGGCCAATCAATGCGATTCGTTTCATAATGGGCACTCCCAGCTCCGTTACACCTAACATCTTAGCGTGTCAAATCCGCTCCTAAACCAGTAGATTGAGAAGTCTCCCTGCAAATAAACTTTGACAAAGCATGCGGGACCATGGCTCATTATCCACCTGGATGTTCCGAAAGGCAAGCGGAGGCGGCAATGGTGGTTGTATCCTCGTTCTTCAAGGCGTGCGTTTTAGACGTGCCACCAACTCGTGATATTATGGCACAGTCCCGTCACGGTGATCAACGAGAAGTCGTCGACACCCCGCATTATTCGCTTCACCTATAAGAGGCAATATCTCACCGGTCCATTTCAGCGCTCAAGCGGAACTGACAGGACGCGTATGGTCTCTGGTCGTTTCGGAGCCCTCTTTTTTCGCTTGGGTTGCGTTTTTCGTGTGGGCTGGGTAAGCTTTGTACATAGACCCAGAGGGTCGTTTCCAATGACGATCTGTTGAGTTTCAGTAACGAGAGGGTAAGCTTTAGACATGAACCCACAGGGTTGTCTGGAAGTGAGATCGATAGTGAGAGGATTGTTGCTGGTCGCGGCGGGTGTTGCTGTTGCTTGGTGGGGTTGGGGTGCGGCGGCGGATGATGGGCCGGTGGTGGTGAGGTATCGCGCGCGGTCGGCGTTGGTTGCGAAGGAGTTTCGTGACGCGGAAACGAGCCTTGTCGAACAGTTTCTCGAAAACAATCCGGGTGTCGTTGTGCAGTACGAGGAGGCTGCGGCGGACCCGAAGCTGGGGTTGCGCAAGTTGGTTCGCGAGTTTGACCGCGGGAAGGCGCCGGACGTGTTCGCGGTGGACGATGTGGCGGGTTTTTGTGCGCGGGGGATGTTGTTGAACCTCGAGAAGTATGTGGTGCGCGACGCTGATCGGGTGGATCTCGATGAGTGTTATCCGCTCGCGGTGGATTATACGCGGTTTGACGGGACGGTCACCGGCCGTGGCGACCTGTACGGGCTGCCTGCGTTCGGTATGGTGACGTTCGCGCTGTATTACAACAGGGACCTGTTCGACGAGGCGGAACTCGAGTATCCTGACGAGACGTGGACGTGGACCGAGTTCGTCGAGGCTGCGAAGAAGCTGACACGCGATACTGACGGGGACGGGTTTTCCGATCAGTACGGGTGCGCGGACCTTGTGTTGTCGGGCGTGGGGTACCAGCCGGTGTTGTGGTCGTTCGGCGCGTCGTACCTCGACGAGTCGATGACGAAACCCGCGGTCGGCACGGAAGAGTTCCGGGACGCGTTCCGGTTCGTTCACGACTTGTACTGGAAGCATCGTGTTATCGGGAGTCCAACGGACGATCGCGGGCAGCCGGACCTCGTGATGAGCTTTGCGGGCGGCCGGTTCGCGATGATGGTTGCGTCCTGCGGGCTGGCGCCGGAGCTGCGTCGCTTTGGGTCGAGCCTGGAGTGGGATGTCGCGCCGGTTCCGAAAGGGCCTGCGGGTCGTGCGACACCGTTCGCATCGTACAACCTCGGGATAAACAGCAAGACGAACCATCCTGAGGCCGCGTGGGAGCTGTTGCAGTTCTTGACAAGCACGGAGACTGTCGGGAAACGTGCGTACGCGCAGGTTATCAGGACTACGCCGCCGCGCCGGCCGATCGCGGGATCGTGGATCTATCTGGGCGTGTCGCCGCCCAAACATGCGCAGGTGTTCGTCGACGCGGTTCAGTACGGCCGGATCGACCCGAGCGCGAGGTTCGACGGCGGACCGGAGATATCGCGGGCTATCCAGACGGAGCTTGTGCCGTTCCTGCAGAATGAGATGCCGCTCGATGAGGCGGTGGCGAACGCGCAACGGAAGGGATCGGAACTGTTCGGGGAACGAGAATCGAACTCGGGCGGTGGGGATTGATCGAGTCTGCGGGGGGACTAATTCTTGCGAAAGAAGAGGTTCCCCCGCGCCCCTTCAAGAGAAACGGACTCATGCTTCGCCGGCCGGTCTACTGGCTCGACACGCTACCGCTCTGGTGAACAACGTTACTGGCAGGGACGAAGATGATATCGGGTCGTGAAAACTACAAGCGTGCAATCGAGTTCGAGTCGCCTCGCTACCTGCCTTCGATACTCGGCTGCGATTTCGAGTGGTTGTACGAGAAGAACGAGGCCAAGGTGGCGAGAATCCGGGAGCTCCAGGCCCGGTTCCCGGCCGATCTTCTCGGTGTGGGCGACTGTTACAGGATTCCCTCGGAACCGGTGACGGCAGGCGGCGTGACTCGGTGGGAGGACGAATGGGGAACCGGCTGGGAGAACGACGGGCACGGAGCAAAGACGGAAACCTACCCGCTGGAGTCCGGCTGGGAGGCGGTCGACACGCAGACGTTCCCTGACCCCGACTTTCCGGGACGGTTTGACGCGGCGGACGAGGCGCTGAAGACGCGCGGCGACCGGTACGTCCAGGGGTTGGTCTGGTTCACGCTGTTCGAGCGGCTGTGGATGCTTCGCGGGTTCAACAACATGCTGATGGATCCCTATTTGGAGCCGGAGCAGTTCTGTCGTTTGCGCGACCGGGTGCTGGCGACCAACCTGGCGATGATCGACATGTGGACCGAGCGTGACGTGGACAGCGTGTTCTTCTCGGACGACTGGGGGTGTCAGAAAGGGTTGCTGATGGACCCGGACGACTGGCGAACGTTCTATAAGCCCGCCTACTCGGCCATGTTCGAACGGGCGCGCGACGGTGGGGCCTATGTCTGGATGCATCTCTGCGGCGACATCACAGCGATCCTGCCGGACTTGATCGAGATCGGGCTTGACGTGCTGAATCCCGTCCAACCGCAGGCGATGGATGTGCACCGGTTGTCGCGAGACTACGGCGGCACGGTCTGTTTCTTCGGTGGCGTGGACGTTCAGGGGACGCTGGTTCACGGCACGCCGGAGGAGGTGAAGAGAGAGGTCGGCACGCTGGTTGATCTGTTCGGTCGTTTCGACGGCGGGTACATCGGCGGGACCAGCCACTCGATCATGCCCGAGACGCCTCTGGACAACGTCATCGCTCTGTACGAAGCGTTTGCGGATTACGTGTAAGCCTTGTTGAACGTTCCATGACGTTCGGATGACCAACCGCATTGACCTGTAGCTGCGTATCGGGTATGATGCGCGGACACGTTGGCCGGGTGTTCCCGTTGATTCCGTTGATGTTGATTCACGCAAGAGGAGTGTATGCATTTCAGGACGCAACTGTTATTGTTTTTCGGTGCCGCGGCGTGTTTCGGGGCGGCTATCGGCGTCCACGAGTCCATCTTCAACAACTTTCTATCGGACACGTTCGGATTGTCGGCGAGCGCGCGCGGCCAGCTCGAGTTTCCGCGCGAGCTGCCGGGGTTTCTCGTTGTGCTGACGACGGGCATCCTGTACGCGCTGCCGGTGACGTGGCTCGCGGTGGTCGGCGCGCTCACGTTCAGCGCCGGGATGCTCGGCATCGTGGCAGTCGGTTCATCGTTCTGGCCGATGGTGCTCATGATGATGTGCGCGAGCGTGGGTTTGCACCTGATGCAGCCGGTCGGCGCGTCGATCGCGATCGGGCTGAGCGACGAGACGAGCCGCGGGACGCGAATGGGTCAGATGGGCGCGATTGGCACGGTCGGGACGGTGCTGGGCGCCGGGTTCGTGTGGCTCTTCTTCGACAAGGTCAATCCGCAATACCGGACGGGGTTTCTGTGCGCGGCGGCGGGCAGCGTTGTGTGCGCCCTGTTCTACGGCATGATGCACATCCCCCACCTGCACCAGCCGCGCGCGAGACTGGTGTTCCGTGAGCAGTACCGACTGTACTACGTGCTCGAGCTGTTGTTTGGTGCGCGGAAACAGATCTTCTTCACGTTTGGCCCGTGGGTACTGATCAAGGTGTACGGCGCACCGGCCAACTCGATAGCGGTGCTTCTCATGATTGCGTCGCTGATAGGGATTGTGTTCAAACCGCTGGCAGGCATGGCGATCGACCGTTTCGGCGAACGGAAAGTAATGATGGTCGACGGGATCGTTCTTGCCGTCGTCTGCGTCGGATACGGGTACGCGTTGGAGGTGACGGGCGACGCCGAGGTGGCGCGGCCGATAGCGAGCGCGTGCTTCATCGCGGACAACTTACTCTTCTCGCTGGGCACGGCGCGGGCGGTGTACCTGTCGCGTATGTCGGACTCGCCGCAGGAGATCACGTCCACGCTGGCGATGGGGGTCTCGATCAACCACGTGGCGTCGATGACGATACCCGCCGCGGCCGGCGTCATCTGGACCGTGTTCGGTTACGAACGCGTGTTTCTCGCCGCGGCACTCCTCGCCGTCTCAATCGCCGCCGTCTCGACGCTCGTTCCACCCAGGACCGTGCCGAACGAAGCGGCAGCGCTGCCGTAAGAAGCGAGACACCTCACCACGTGCGGAGACTGCGCCCACGTGGATACACCATATAGAAGCTGCCGGCCTCCACAGCTACGAGCGGCGTCGCGACGAGACCCCGCAGAAACGTTGGTCCTCACTCTTGCCAGAAGCTGGAGATTGAGCGCGTCTATACGTCTGGGGACGTTTAAACTCCTTGGGACGTTGGTCTGTTATCCGAACCTTGCCCTTTTTCGCTCACGAACCAGACGCCCACTTTCCGTCGCTCCTTCGTGAAGGTGAGCGAGGTTTGTTTGCCAAGGTTTGTCAGGACCATGTCAAGCTTCGTGGACCGTTCGGGTTCGGGAACGTCTTGGAGCTTGCTTGAGCGATGGTTACCCCAATTGAGCCGCACCTCGTCAGGCGTCCGGGTCTCGTTGATGAAAGGCATGCCCACGCGATTACCCACCCAGCGAAGGAATTTGATGAGATCCCCGGTGCCGCCACCCGCACCTTCGTTAGGATCCAGTATGTCCGCGAAGATATGAACCGAGGTATCGTTGTAGGCGTTCGGTTCCGGGTGGAATTCGTACTCTCCGCGGGCTACGATCACGTCGCGTTCGACTCCACGCAGTTCGAAGCGGATCGACTGACCCAGGTCGTCGGCAACGATCTGCTCCAGAGCTTGCAGTTTCTCTTCGATAGGGGCCTCGTGACGCACAATCCAGTCACCAAGAAGATCCAGAGAAAGGATCTCTTTTGGGCCGTCATATTCAGAACTCTCAAGGTTCAAGGCATGGTGAAGAACGCTCTTCAGTGACAGATCATCGGTGAAACCGTACCCCCAGCTCTTTAGTTTGCCGTTCCAGTGGAAAATAAAGCGGTCGGGCGGTCTCCGAATCAGCGAAGCCTGAAAGCTTTCCTCATGCCGGTAGTACTCCCCCCGCTCAGGGATAAACGGCGGCGCAATGCGTCGAAGAACCTGACCCTCTTCGAGCCGGTACACTTTTTGAAATCTCCTCTTCCAGGGGCTTGCTGGATAGTCCGGTCCTTCTTCTGGGTCCCACACTTTGCAGCCGTGAAGGGCTGCCCGCAGCGCCGCCCGAAGGTCGTCGGTTATTCGATCTCCGGAAAGGGAAAGTCTCCCGAGCGACTTCATCCTCTTGAATGATGGGATGCTGGCTTCGGTGACCTTCGCATCGCCGATGGCGAGGTATTCCAAAGCGGGCGCCTCGCTCAAATGGTCGATCCCTTTGTCCCCGATACCCGATACCCACAGATGCCATAGATTCTCAAGACCTTTCAAGTGAGCCATTCCGGCATCGGTAATGTACGTGAAGCCGGCATACAGTTCCTGCAAGTTCTCCATACCTGAAAGATAAGCCAGCCCGGCGTCAGTGATCGGGTTGTTCTCCAACCAGATGTTTTCGAGCAAGGTGAGACCTTCCAGGCGCTTGAGGCCGTCATCCGTGATGTTGTTGCCCCCGATCTTGATGTGTTTCAACTTCTTAAGTCCTCTCAATTGGTCGAGGCCTTCATCCGTAATCCTGGTCTGATAGATCTGCAACCCCTCCAGTGCGGTCATTTTTCTGAGATAACGTAATCCGTTATCGGTAATGTCGCACGTGTTAAGAGCGAGAAAACGCAGATTCGTCAAACCGCGCAGATGCTTCAGCCCATCGTCACTTATCCCTGTTCCCCACAAAGCGAGCGAGCGGAGCGAGGATAGTCGTCCAATATGGCGCATGCTTTCATCAGCAAGTTGGTGATCGCCCAAACGCAGCACTTCCAGTCCGGCCATTCCCGTTAAGTACCTGAAATCCTCACTGTCGAACTTGGCTCTTTGCAGGTTCAGCGCCTTCAAGCCTTTCAGCTGTTCGAGCGGAGCCAGCGAGCTTATCTGGCCGTCTTCCCAGCCGAAGCTCAACATCTGCAGGTCGTTCGCACGCAAGTCCGCCAGCGGCGACAGATCCCGCGCCGCGTCCCGGCTGACTTCCAGTTTCACCTCCGTGTCTTTCGGTATGGAGACATCACCGCGCGCTTCCCCGAGTTCCTTCCATCCTTGGTACCAGTCGTCGGCTCCACGGTCACGAACAAAAAGCCTTCCCATGGAACGGTCGGTGGGGAAATGAACGGCACGTGCTCGAAGTGCTGTTGTTGCCTCACTCGAGATGTGAGGGTCCTCCTGGATAAAATCACGCATCCTGTACTGGAGTTCGTGCGTTGTTCCAATAGAGCGTTCCAACAGTGAATACTCGCCCGTCCGCAAATTCAGCCGGTATATTCGCTCTTCAGGATTCCAATAGTTGATGCCGCTCAGAATAATGCCCGCTTTGATCGCACGGCCGAGCAACCCCTCGGGTGAGTCATGGGCAACCCCTCTGCGGATTCGCACTACGCCCCACCCCGTTGAGAGATCCTCGCTGATATGGAACGCACAGGGAGATGGGTCGCCAACAATGCCTTCTTTCGCCAGGTCAGTACGTGCCAGGTCGTCGAACGTCTTCGTGACCTTTGCCATGTTGTCGTCACGGTATAGCTCCTGCCGCTTCTTGTCGTCAGAGAGCGACTGGTAGTCGTTGGGAACGGACAAGTCCAGTGGAGGTATCGGCTCCTGTCTTCGATCCTCGATGGGCGGTCTTGCAGGTATCCGGTTGATTTCCTCGCGCCAGTCTTCTTTGCTGAACCCTTTTCCCTTTCTCCCTGTGGCGATCTTCAAGAAGAACAGAACGATCCGTCCAAGAGGTTGGCCGGTTTCAAGCGCTCGTTCGCGGTTTTCGCTGCGGGCCTCGAATCCTAAGTGGTGCGTAAAGGCCTCCTTGGGGAACCATCCTGCCGATGGAGGCAGCACTATATACCTCCCACCAAGTGTCCGTCACTTATAGGGCACCTCACCTTTCCATACTCACCTCCTTCTCACGAAGAAGGTCAGTATAGAGGACATTTCTATCGAGTCGCTATGAGGACATTATCAAAGAGTCTTGACAGTTTTCGCCCTCCCAGTTGACAACGCAGAATGGTTTGTGCTACATTCAACAGGAAGCTGGCAGTCGGGGATGTTGAGTGCTAATTCGCTGTCTCAGTTGCTAAAAATGCCTGCTATCTCCGAGCGACACAAAGAGATATTGAAGGCCGTTGTGGGCACGTACGTGCTCAGTGCCGAGCCTGTCGGGTCCAAGACGCTTGTAGAGCGACACGGCATGGGGATAAGCTCCGCAACGGCCAGAAAGGTTATGGCGGATCTCGAGCAAGAGGGGTATCTTCGCCGGTCGCACATATCGTCGGGCAGGATACCGACAGACCGGGGGTACCGTTTGTATGTAAACTCGCTGATGACGGCACAGGATCTGGCCCCGGCGGAGAAAACAACAATACAGGCCGAGGTCGACGGGTCTCCCGGCCGTCTTGAGGATATTCTGGGGCGGACCTCGAAGCTGCTTTCGCGTGTGTCGAAGTACGCTGCGGTTGTGAGCGGCCCGAAGGCGGCCGTTTCAAGGATTGCCCGTCTCGAGGTGGTCAGATTGGGCCCGCGCAAGATGCTGATCGTGTGCGTGGACGAACTGGGCAACGTAAGGAGCGATGCAATCGACCTCGACGAGGACTTAAGTCACGATGACGCACACGAACTATCGAGCATGCTCAACGACATTCTCGGCGGGGTGCCTCTCGGCGAACTCGAGATGAGAGTCAAGGAACGGATAGGCGTGCTCGGTCACCGGCATTCCCGCTTGGCCGGCGTCGCGCTCGAGTTTGCCGACCGGATCAAGCTGGGTGACTTTGCCCGTGGCAAGATGTATCTCGAAGGCGCTGCAAAGGTTCTCGAGCAACCCGAGTTTCATGACCTCGAGAAGGTCAGGCTCTTCCTTGAGGCACTCGAGGAGCAGGAGACTTTCGCTGGACTGTTCTCCGCAACTGATAGAGTTTCCGGCTCCGAGATTCGCGTAGTAATCGGCTCCGAAAACGGGTCGGAGGCAATGCGGGACTGTAGCCTCGTCGCGAAGGTCTACGGGTCGCACGCCGGACCACTTGGGTTCGTTTGCGTGGTGGGACCCACAAGGATGCGTTACGAGCGCATAACCTCGGTGGTGGGGTACACCGCCGAAACCATTGATCGCGCATTGAGGAGGTTGGCAGCAGTTGGATCGATCTAAAGAGAAACCGAACGAAGAATCTACGGACACGAACGGGGTGGAAAACGAAACGGGGGTAAAGGAGGCGGGTGCCGAGGCGTCGGAGGAGCAGCAGCCCGAGGACACAGCAGAGGGCGCGGCCCAAGACGAATTCGAGGCGCTGATGGCTGAAAAGGAGGAGATTTGGGATAAGCTCCTTCGCAAACAGGCCGAGTTCGAGAACTTCAAGAAACGAACCAAACGCGAGATGGAGACGTTTGCCAAGTATGCGGCGGAGGTCGTCATACAGGAACTCCTGCCCGTTCTCGACAACTTTGACCGCGCAATCAGTAACACCCCGCAGTCCGGGGATGACGGCGCCTTCAGAGAAGGCGTCGAGATGATTCACGATCAGCTCAAGGACGTTCTCGCGAAGGCCGGACTTGTCGCGCTCGAACCGGTGGGCAAGAAGTTCGACCCAAACTTCCACGAGGCGGTGATGCATATCGAGTCGGATGAATACGACGAGGATATCGTCACAAGCGAAATCGAGAAGGGATACATGTTGAAGGACAAGGTGTTGCGGTTCGCAAAGGTTGGGGTAAGTGCCGGTCCCAAAAAGCGACACCCGGAGGCAGGGGCAGCAGAAACGTCTGACGCGCCTCCTGAGACCGCGAACGTTGAAGATGCCTTTTCAGAAGAGAACTTAGAAACCTAGGGAGGACGTAGCATGTCGAAAGTCATAGGTATTGACTTGGGCACGACGAATTCGTGCGTTGCAGTTATGGAAGGTGGCGAGGCGGTCGTCATTCCTAACGCCGAGGGTGGACGCACCACGCCCTCCGTCGTCGCCTTCACGAAAGACGACGAGCGGCTCGTGGGAACGGTTGCCAAACGGCAGGCAGTCACCAACCCCGAGAACACCGTCTTCTCTATCAAGCGGTTCATGGGTCGGCATCACGAGGAGGTTGGCGAAGAGATAAAACTGGTTCCGTACAAGGTGAGCGCCACCTCAACCGGCGACTGCCAGGTCGAGGTTCGGGGGAAAACCTCCAGGCCGCCCGAGATCTCTGCGATGATATTGCAGAAGATGCGCGAGACGGCCGAAAACTACCTTGGGGGCAAGGTCGAGAAGGCGGTTATCACCGTGCCGGCCTACTTCAACGACTCGCAACGCCAGGCGACGAAAGACGCGGGAAAGATCGCCGGCCTGGACGTGATGCGGATCATCAACGAGCCCACGGCCGCGTCGCTGGCGTACGGGCTCGACAAGAAAAAGGACGAGAAGATCGCCGTCTTCGACCTCGGAGGAGGCACGTTCGACATATCTATTCTACAACTCGGCGAGGGTACATTCGAGGTGCTCTCGACAAACGGCGACACCCATCTGGGCGGCGACGATTTCGACCAGCGGATTATTGACTGGCTTGCGGAAGAATTCCTCAAGGATCAGGGCATTGATTTGCGCAAAGACAGAATGGCGCTCCAGCGCTTGAAAGAGGCCGCGGAGAAGGCCAAATGCGAGCTTTCCACCCTCCAGAGCACCGACATAAACCTCCCGTTCGTCACCGCCGACCAAAGCGGCCCAAAACACCTGAATATGACGCTTACCCGTGCGAAGCTCGAGCAGCTTGTCGACAACCTGATCGACCGGACCAAGAACCCGTGCATTCGCGCCATCGAGGACGCAGGCGTGTCGTCCGGCGACATAGACGAGGTGATTCTCGTCGGCGGACAAACCCGCATGCCCGCCGTCCAAGCGGCCGTCAAGGGGATCTTTGGAAGAGATCCGCATAAGGGGGTCAATCCCGACGAGGTCGTCGCAATCGGTGCCGCCATTCAGGGCGGAGTGCTGGCCGGTGACGTCAAGGACGTCCTGTTGCTGGACGTCACACCGTTGTCTCTTGGAATAGAAACGCTCGGCGGCGTGTGCACAAAGCTCATTGAACGCAACACCACCATACCGGTCAAGAAAAGCCAGATTTTCTCCACCGCTTCCGACAACCAGACCGCCGTCAGCATACACGTGCTGCAGGGCGAACGCGAGATGGCTGCCTACAACCGGACCTTGGGCCGATTCGATCTGGTCGGCATTCCTCCGGCGCCGCGCGGCATCCCGCAGATAGAGGTTACGTTCGATATCGATGCCAACGGGATTGTCCACGTCTCGGCAAAGGACATGGCCACCGGCAAGGAGCAGAAAATACGAATCGAGAGTTCGAGCGGCCTTTCCGAGGACGAGATCGACAAGATGGTGAAGGACGCCGAGTCACACGCCGAGGAGGACAAACACAAGCGCAAGGAGGTCGAGGTCCGCAACAGCGCCGACGCACTCGTCTACTCAACCGAGAAGTCGCTCAAGGAGTATGGCGATAAGGTCAGCGCGGAGGACAAGGAAAAGGTCGAGGCTGCTGTCAAGACGTTGAAAGACGCCGTCGAGTCCGGCAACACCGCCGAGATGGAGAAGGCTATGGAGGAAGTCAACCAATCGGCGCACAAGTTGGCCGAGGCGATGTACAAGGCCGCCGCAGAAGCCCAGGAAGCGCAGGCATCTGCATCCACCGAGCAAACGGCTCAGGACGAGAAGACCGAGGGAGCGACCGAGGAGGAAGGCGATGTCGTTGACGCTGATTTTGAGGTTGTTGACGACGATGGCGATAAGGAGGGCTGAGGGGCGGTTGTCACCCCTCTGGGTCTCGAAACGACCGGATTCAGGCTTCAACGCTGCAGGTTACGATGGCTAAACGAGATTATTACGAGATTCTTGGCGTGGGCAGGGACGCCTCAGACGACGAATTGCGCAAGGCATACCGCAAGTTGGCGCACAAGTACCATCCCGACAAAACCGGCGGCGACAAAGAGGCGGAGGAGAAGTTCAAGGAGGCCAACGAAGCGTATGCCATCCTCGGCGACGCTGAGAAGCGCAGCAAGTACGACCGGTTCGGCCATGAGGGGCTCGGCGCCCAGGATTTCGAAGGGTTTGGCGATTTTGCGACCGGATTCGGTTTTGGAGATATATTCGGCAGCGTTTTCGAGGACTTCTTCGGTGCTCCGAGAGGACCGCGCGGGCGTGCAGCCCCAAGAAGAGGCGCCGATCTCCAGTATGAGATGGGGATAGACCTCCACGACGCCGCGGATGGGATAGAACAGAAGGTACACGTGCCGCGAGCCGAAACGTGCGCCGACTGCGGCGGCACCGGCGCCAAGCCCGGAACGCAGAGGAGGCCGTGTCCGCAGTGTGGTGGCTCAGGTCAGATACGGCATGCCCGGGGCGTGTTCAGCGTCAGTACCACCTGCGGCCGATGCCGCGGTGAAGGCACCATTGTCGAACAACCGTGTGCCCGCTGCAACGGTCGGGGGCGTGTCAGGGCGGAACGCGAGCTTCTCATCAAGATCCCGCCCGGCGTCGACACAGGCTCACGGCTCAAGCTGCGAGGCGAAGGCGAGGCGGGCGTGCACGGCGGGCCGCGAGGCGACCTCTACGTCCTCATTCATGTGAGGCCGCACGAGGTCTTCGATCGTCACGGCGACGACATACTCTGCGACGTGCCGATCGACTTCGTGCAGGCAGCTCTAGGCACTGAGACCGAAGTGCCCACCCTTAACGGGAAGGCCAGAGTCAAGATCCCCGCCGGCACTCAATCGCAGAGAGTGTTCCGGCTCCGAGGCAAGGGAATGCCCCGGTTGCACGGGCGCGGGCATGGCGACCAACTCGTTCGCATCATCGTCGAAGTGCCCACAAAGATCAGTTCCAAGCAGCGCCACCTACTGGAACAGTTCGCGGAACTGAGCCGCGACGACGCCTACCCGCTCAGGAAGAAGTTCAACAAGAAGGTGAAGAAACTCTAGCCCACCTTACGCAAACGGCGGGACGATATTTCGACGACGCATACGCCACGGCCGAAAACGCGCCCGCGGATGCAACCCAACACCTTTTGTAGACGATAGGGTCGAGCCGCCGCGGGACAACCCCACCTTTCTCAGAATCCCCAGCAAGAGGTTCTTGCTAGGTGGCAAGCGCTCTGATTTCATGACTGGCGATACCGTTCCTGGCATGTTTCTATCTCCCGTTTGCGGCGAGCCCTTGTCGGGGGCTCGGCCCGGCCATCTGTGCTGGCAGGTCATACCTGCCGCTCACAAGGTTTAACTTGATTCTGGAGAGGTCGCGGGCGGAAACAAATGCGTCGCGTAACGGCGAAATCCTATGGTGCATTCCATTAAACCGCGCAATGGGCAGCTCGACCACGTTCATACCGAGCGCATTCGCTATCGCGATCGCCTCGCCGTCGAATCCCCACCCAGATAGTTTTGTTCGCGATAACACTTCGCGCGCCGCTTGTTGCGTGTACCCCTTGAATCCGCAACAGATGTCGGTGAACCTGCCCAGCAGGAACCGGCTGGCCAACGCATTTCCCGCACGGTCCCAGAATGCGCGAGCCGTGGGCTGCTCGGTAAGCATCCTGCTCCCTTGCAGATACCTGTTACCCGTGACGATCTCCGCGCCGTTGGCCAGTGCCCTTAGCATGTTGCTCACGTATCGCAGGGGTATGCTGCCGTCGGCGTCCATGCACACCAGGTACCGGCCGCTGCACGCCAGCGATCCCACCCTAATAGCGTGTCCTTTACCTCGCCGCCGGCCGTACGTGATCAACCGAAGCGACGGCATGCTGCGCCTCACCCTGCTCACGGCTGCCACCGTCCCGTCGGTGCTCCCGTCATCAACCACCACGACCTCAGCACCGAAGTTTTGAATATCGAGATAGCAGTTCGCCTCTCGCAGGGTTCGTTCCAGCAGCTTCTCCTCGTTGTGCGCCGGTATCAGAACCGAAAGATACAGATCTCCAGAGGGACTCATCGTTGACTCCTCTTATCTGCCCTGGTACTCGTATCTGCTACCCCTGCCCGCTCTGGTCGAAATGTCCACAGAAGATTGGCGGGGAAGCCCCAGAGCAACAGGACCGCAGTTGTCGAAATCGCCTTGGCCACCATATAGTGAAGGCCCATGTATTCTACAAAGCAGTAGACGCCCGCGTTCGCCAAGATCTGGCCCATTATCACCACCGCACCAAACTTGCTGAACTGTTGAAGCATACCTCCTTGGCTTCTCGGAAACGTCCACCTCTTGTTAAAACAAAAACCGAATAGCATGCCCAGAACCGACCCCGACACGGACGAGATCAAGTACCACGTCGTGAAACACTCCGTCAGGATCCACAGGGTTGCAAAGTCTGTCACCGTCGAACCTGCGCCCACAGTCACGTACTTGGCAAAACGCCGGATTGTCGCGACAACCCTGCCGAGCACACTGGCTATGCTCTGGCCGTTCCACACCAGAGGCTTCCCCAACGCCGCAAGACGAATGCCCAGATCCCTACTCGCCATCTTGACACGTCCTCATCTTGCCGGCACCAGTACAGTGGCCGCCCCAGGAAGTATCTCAAACTCTGCCGGGAGGAAACCCGCCGACTCGCCGTCCACCTGGACCGGGACCTTCTGTTCCGAGGTCACACGCACTCTTGTTCCATGCGCGTAGAAGACATCGCCGAACTTGAGATGGGTTCCGGAATACACGCCTGACACGTAACGGAGCATATCCGCTACGGTTCCCTTCTGAAACACGCATACATCGAGACGTCCATCGAAAGGGTCCGCCTTTGGGGTTATCGGGACGCCCATGCCATGGTTGCGCACGTTGCCTATCGCTACCTGACCCGCGCCCTCCGCCAGCAGCTCACCATCCACCTCAACCGATATCGGCGGGAAACCGTAGGAGCCAAGCACCGACAGTATATGAGGTGCGTAGGTGCCCACCCATATGTTGCCGTTTCGTCGCGCGCTCAGGCTGTGAACCACTGCCGCGTCAACTCCGGCACCCGCGCCCATCAGGAAACACCAATCACCCATTTGACCCGCGTCCATCCGGCGCAACTCGCCACTGCGCAACGTGTCGCAGAGACCGTCCACGTTACGGGCCACTTTCAGCTCTTTGGCGATCACATTCGCCGTACCGATAGGCAATATGGCCATTGGCACTTTTGATTTGCTCTTGCAGAGCCCGTTGTACACAGCGTTCACCGTTCCGTCGCCGCCAGCAACCACAACAGCCATATAGTCTCCCGATAACTTGCGTGACTCCGCCTGGGCATCCTCTCCTTGCTTGACCTCGAATGCGTCCACTTCGAACCCGTGACCCTTGATCCTTTCTGCGGTCCGGCCCAAGAAATCCGGTCGCAAACCAGAGCCTGAGCTCGGATTGAAAATTAGCTTGACACGCGAACTCGACCGGTTCATCGCTTCTTCCACACACCACAACAAACGCTTCTTCTTCCCGTATTCGCAAACGGTGTGCCAAGCGACGAGAATCCGCGCTTTGACAGTCTCAAAAACGCAACCAATTGTCATAACATGCTTTAACGCGCCAGACGCTTACCGCTGACGCGCTCTAATTCACGTGTCTTTACCGCCTGAGTGCAACGAAAATACTGCGGGTGCAATAAAACATGTGCAGGTGAACGGGAAGATGCGTGCCACTCCAGTGACTGCCTTCTGCTCCGCTCGGACTGGCTTGGCGTCAAGAGTCGGGTACGCTAGCGCGGACGTGGCGCACGCCTGCCCGGCGGCGAGCCGGCGCGATTATTGCCTTGTCCAATACCGCACGATCTGTTAGGATACATGATGTTCTGTTTTGTCGAATAAACTGTGAGGAGGAGACTTTGACTGACGACGACAGGCTCTGGGTCAAGAGTTACGACCAATGGGTCGACCCGGACCTTACGATCCCTGATATCTCTTATGTCGGTCTCTTGGAGCAGAGCTTCAATGATTTCCCGGACCGCACGGCATTCCACTTCATGGGTATCAGCCAGACCTTTGGCGACTTTGACCGCCAGTCCCGGCGTTTCGCGAATTTTCTCGCCCGGATAGGGTGCGCGCCCGGGGACGTCGTGGGTATCAACCTGCCCAACACTCCACAGTACATGATCGCCCACGCGGGCACACTCAGGGCGGGATGCGCGGCCACCGGAGTCTCGCCGCTCCTCTCACCCAACGAGATGGCGTACCAGATCGCTGATTCCGGGGCTCGGGTACTCGTGACTCTCGATGCCATATTCGAGAAGAAGTTCCTGAAGATCAAGGACCAGGTCCCGAATTTGACTCATCTGGTGACGACAAACATCGCGGACTTTCTCCCACGATGGAAACGTTCTGTGGCGAAAGTGCTCAAGAAGATTCCCACCGGAAACGTTGTTCCGGTGACCGGCAAGACGATCATCCCTTTTATGGATCTTCTGCGCGACTACCCTGCGCAACGTCCCGAGACCAGTGTCACGCCCGAGGACACGTGCCTCATACAGTACACCGGCGGCACCACCGGTTTCCCGAAAGGGGCCGAACTCATCCACCGGAATCTAGTCGCCAATCTGCACCAGGTCAACAACTGGTTTGGAACGGATCCCGGGAGAGATGTCCTGTGTTCCGGGTTCCCGTTCTTCCACTTGGCAGGACTGGCTCTGTGCATGTGGGCCATGGCCCACGGCAACGCACAGATACTCATTCCGGACCCCCGGAACGCCCGGCACATTTGCGGCGAGATCGCTCGCCATCGGCCCACGCGTCTCTGCAATGTCCCCTCTCTCTACCAGATGCTTCTCGACGAGCCCAGGTTCAAGTCCTTGCCGGCTTCCTCGGTCGAGGCCATCAGAACCTGTATCTCCGCTGCCGCACCACTTCCGGCGGAGTTCTACCGGGCTCTCGAGACCGCGGTCGGGGAGGGGAAAGTGCTCGAGGCTTACGGAATGACTGAGACGGGTCCCCTGCTGACAATGAATCCCCAGGATGGACAGAAGAAGATCGGTTCAGTAGGACTGCCATTGCCGAGCACCTGCATAAAGATCGTCGATCTCGATACGGGAACCCGGGAGATGCCTCTCGGGCAAGAGGGCGAAATCATCGGCAACGGCCCACAGGTGATGAAAGGGTACTACAACAAGCCGGAGGAAACAGCCCACGCTTTGAGAGAGTTCCAGGGGAAGCGGTGGATGTTCACCGGCGACATTGGCAGGATGGACGAAGATGGGTACGTCTACATTGTCGACAGGGCCAAGGATATGCTCAACGTCGGCGGGTTCAAGGTTTTCTCAACGGAGGCAGAGGAAACCCTCTACGGTCACCCGGCCGTCGAGTACTGCGCGTTTGTCGGCCTGGCCAATCCCGAACGCCCCGGAAGCGAGCTGGTCAAGGCCGTCATCCAACCCACATCACAGTACAAGGAATGGGACAAGAAGAAGCTCGAAGATGATATCATCAGCTACTGCCGGGAGAACATGGCCCCATACAAAATCCCCAGAATCATCGAGTTCGTCGACCAGATGCCACTTACGGCCGTGGGCAAAGTCGACAAGAAGTCCCTGCGGTAGCGCCGTGTTCCATCTCCAGCTTTCTCCTCCTCACCACCACCCAAAAACCACCACAACGCAAATGCCTTTTTCGCGCTGTGCTTGACTTCCAGGGTTGCAGCGCATATACTTGTGCGCAAAGGAGGAGTGTGCAATCGGCGGGAAATGGGTGCTGGAAGCGGCGGTTTCATGCACAGAAGATGGATGAGTTGCCCGGTAGTAGGGGCGATTGCGGTCTCGTTGGTTCTGGTCTGGGGAAGGAGCGCTGAGGTCTCGTCTGAGAATCTGCTGAAGAACCCCGGATTCGAGCAGGGGAACGCCGACAGGCCGGATTACTGGCACCTGTCGTTGGTCGAGATGGAGGGAGCGCGGGCGGTATGGGACGCGGAGGTCAGTCACCAGGGTCAGCGTGCCGTCATGCTCGCGAACGAGAAACGGTATCCCAGAGAACAGTATAACAACTGGAGCCAGAACGTGCTCGGGATTGCCGAGGGGCGCGAGATAACGGTTTCAGGATACATAACGTCCGAGAAGGTGACCGAGGCCGCGTTATGGATTCAGTGTTGGGCGAAGACGAAACGCGAACTGCTCGGGTTTGCAACCACGGCAACAGTGTTTCCGGTCCGGGGCACGGCGGATTGGTCGTTGCGTGAAGCGTCTCTGGAGGTGCCTGAAGGTACGGGGATCGTGACGGTGAGGTGCGTGGTATCGGGCACAGGCACCGCGTGGTTCGACGATATCCGTCTCACCGAGAAGGTCGAGCCGGACGAGTCCGACGAGGACAACAAGGAACTCGATGAGGCTGAAGGGCTACTGATCGAGCGGTTGCGGGAGGCGAACAACATCCTTCAAGAGAGTAACAAGATACTTACCGACACGAATCGGCAGTTGCGGTACGAGATCGAAGAGTTGAAAAGGGAGCTGGCGGGGTTGGGCCGGCGGAAACCAGCCGATCCTCCGCCGGGTTTTCCGTTTCTGCTCTCCCCGGATGCAAGCAACGGAAAGAGGAACTGAAAGAGACCGAAGAGCTGTCTTGAGTTATGACTGCACCGTACGACGCGATAACGGATCCTGAGATGGTCCACCAGTTGGTTGACGGAGGCTGCGCCGCCAACGCGGCAGCGGACGTCTGGGTGCGCGGCAAGAGCACTACGGAAAACTACAAGAGCACGCTGTACGAGATAACGCTGCTCGATGACAAGCGTGTGGTGTCGATCGCGCTACCGACACATGACGGGACAGTCGTGCCTTTGTCTCGCAACGCCAAGCTGGAAGTGCACTTCATGGTGAGAGAAAAGCGTTATCTGTTCCACACATCGCTGGTCGGCCGTTCGGAGTTCGCGTTGAGTGCTGGCACGAAAGTGCAGACGCTGCTTGTTGCGTATCCGGGCATACTCGAACGTGCTCAGAGACGGCGCTACTACCGGGTTGGGCCATCACCGTTCCAACCGATTGAAGTTCGCATACGAGCGCTCCGCGAGGAGAAGAGACCGAAACAGAAGAAATGGACCTACAAGGAAAAGAAGGAAGAGGATTTCATCACGGCGACGCTACGAGATATAAGTGCAGGTGGAATTGCGTTACAGCTTGGGTTGCGAGACGCGCCGATGTACGAGATCGGATCGCGGCTCAGGGTGAGCTTCGATATCAACGACGGCGAGGAAGAGATGAAGTTCAACGTGGCGGTGCGAAACCATCGCGAGACGGGAACACACCCTCCCGAGATAGTGTATGGTTTGGAGCTTGTGGATGTCGAGACGTCGCTCGAAGGCAGACAGCAGATTAACCGCATTTTCAGATACGTTGCCAGAAGACAGCGGGAAGAGCTGGCCCGGGTTCGCGGCGGAGAGATGGCGGAACGAGCGTAAGGAGAGATGATGAGCAGAGCACTGCTGCGATTTGTTATCCCGACGCTGTTCGCGCTCGCCGCTGCCGGCGGGGCATACCTTGTGCTGACGTTCCTGGCTGGCGCGTTCGGTCGCAAGCTCGGGGTGTCTCCCGACTCCGAGCCAGAGGCGAGCGACGAACCGCAGCCATCCGAGAACAGCCCGCCCGAACCGGAAGAAGAAGTAGTAGAGGAATAAAAAATCCCCGCCGAATGCCGTGGGAACCGTGTTACATCTGATCCCTGTTTGTACAGGTGGGTGCCCTCACGGGAATTTCAGAGGTCCGCGACGAGGCGGCATGTCATCCGTTCCTCGAATCTTGAGCTCCCAATCAAATGTTAATGGGTCAGTTAAACCACGGTACCGCACTAACACGGCAGGGATTTCACTATTAACGTCCCGCAGATGAATCCTAACAGAACCTCGCGCAGAAATGCAAGTGTCAATGCGCTGCTCCTTGGGGTCAGTGTTGGAACATTGAGATGCTGTCATCAAGAATGATATAGTGGGGTCGATGAACGACTTCGAAACAGCTACTCCACACAACCGCAGGCGTGTTTTCTCGCTCCTGCTCAAACCGTCGTCGTTCGACTGCAACCTTCGATGCGCGTATTGCTTCTATTCGGGTAAGAGCAGTCTGTATCCCGGCGAACGTCATCCAAGGATGTCGGAGGACGTGCTCGACGCGGTGGTGCGCAAATCGTTGAGGCTGCGTGCCGACCAGACATCGTTTTCGTGGCAGGGCGGCGAACCGATGATCATGGGCATAGAGTTCTATCGCAAAGTGGTCGAGTTGCAGAAGAAATACGGTGAGGGCGGCCAGTGTGTCGGGAATGCCGTTCAGACGAACGCGACGCTCATCAATGACGAATGGGCCGAGCTGTTTCGCGAGTACAACTTCCTTGTGGGCGCAAGCCTCGACGGTCCTGCCGAACTGCACGACTACCACAGGAAGACGGCTGCCGGCGGGGGGTCGCACGATATGGTCGTGCGGGGTATCGACACGTTGCGGAAACACGGCGTCGAATTCAATGTGCTGACGGTGGTCACCCCACTGAATGCGCACAGGGCACGCGATACATATGACTTCTTCATGGATAAGGGGTACACATACCTCCAGTTCATTCCCGTTACTGACATCGATCCGGAGACCGGCGAGCTCTCGGACTTCTCTGTCCGGCCCGAGGAGTACGGCGAGTTTCTCTGCGAGCTGTTCGACCGGTGGTACGAGCACGGGTTTCCGAACGTCTCGATCCGAACGTTTGACGCGTTGCTCGAGGTCGGCGTGACGGGCGAGTCGCCGCTCTGCACGTTCCGGGCGTGCTGCGACTCCTATCTGCTCGTCGAGCACAACGGCGACGTCTACCCATGCGATTTTTTTGCCGAACGTCACTGGCGGCTCGGCAACGTCCTCGAGGACGAGTTTCCCGCGCTCGAGACGGTGCCGTTACGGCGGCATTTCGCCACATCGAAGGCACACCTGCCGGACGAATGTCGCGAATGCAGGTGGTTGCGGCAATGTTATGGCGGCTGTCTGCGGGAGCGTGTGTGGCGCGACGGCGCGTTCCACGGATATTCGTACCTCTGCACCGCCTACAAACGGTTTTTCGCGCACGCAGCACCGCGGCTCGACGCGCTCAGAAAGCAGATTCTGGCTGCACGGTTCCCGCCGGCGGTCGAGCCGGTGCCGGCGGGCCGCAAAGCCGGCCGCAACGACCCGTGCCCGTGCGGCAGCGGACGGAAGTACAAGCACTGCTGCGGCAAGCGCTGAGTTTGTCACGGCTCTCGTTCATACTTGGTGAAAGTAGCTGGTGGTCGTGGGTTTTCGCTGGCCCATGCGTCTACACGTGAGCCGACAGATCATTGTTGTTGCGCCGCAGATGGTCATGTGGTAGAATACACTGTTGGCAGGAGACTGATCTCGGGGGAGCCAGCAGGCTAACGCGGGTGAGACTTGTTTCCCGTTGGCCGGAGTGTTGCGAGTGGCAGAGAATGAGGTGAAGGAGGTGAATTGGTGAGACACTATGAGACGTTGTTCATCGTACGGCCTGATTTGGAGCAGGACGTGGTGGACAGCATCGCGAGCGAGGTCGAAAAGATGATACTGGACACGGGCGGCGTGCTGTTCGAGAGTGACATCTGGGGCCGGAAACGCCTGGCGAACCACATCAAAGGGTTTGCCGAAGGCATCTACCTGAAGCTGAACTTCGGGGCAGAGACGAACACGCTCGGGCGGCTAAGAACATTCTTCAAGATGAACGAGAACGTGATCAAACACCTTCTGGTTCTGCAGGAGTACGAGAAACCCAGAGATGAACCGGTCGAGGTAGCGGAAGTCGAATAAGGGGATAGGGGCGATGTCACGATTCAGCATGATCCAGGTTAACAATGTAATGCTGGCGGGGAGACTTACGCAGGACCCTGAGTTGCGTTACACGCCTCAGGGTACTGCGGTGACTACTCTTCCACTGGCGGTGAACAGAACTTACACGACCTCGGATGGCGAGAAGAAGGAGGAGACTACATACGTCAACGTGGAGGTTTGGCAGAAGCAGGCCGAAAGGTGCGCCGAGTACCTTGGCAAAGGACGCGCGATCTTCGTCCAGGGAAGATTGCGAACTCGTTCGTGGGAGACGCAGGACGGGCAGAAACGTTCGGCACTGGAGGTTGTAGCGTTCCGGGTGGATTTCATGGATTGGCCCGAAACGGGCGGTCCTGCGAAACCCGCCGAAGCTGGAGCGGAGCCGCCTGAGCCGCAGGAAGACGACATACCGTTTTGATTCCGGTGAGTAATGGTGTTGGAGAGGTAAAACGTGGCGAGGTATAAGAGAAAAAAGCTCGACAGTAAGAAGAAGCGGGTATCGCGAAAAAAGATATGCAGGTTTTGCGCCGACAAGGTGGAGACTATAAACTATAAGGACGCACACAAGCTGCGTCATTACACCACCGAGCGGGGCAAGATAATACCGAGGCGCATCTCGGGTAACTGTGCGAGGCATCAACGCGCGCTGAGTGCCGCGCTGAAGCGAGCGAGAGAGATAGGTCTGTTGCCGTTTGCATCGGACTAGGGCAGCTCCGCGGGACGGGGTGTGGGGCCAAGGTGCGCACTCTCTGGACGGGATGCTGCCGAGGGGCCCTGTTTCGTATTGCTGGAGTTGACAACCGGGTTCTTTTCGGACAATCATGGAGCATCGGCAGGAAAGGAGCCCTGACGCCGTAGCCGTTGCGAATCGAGGAGGAAGACAAAGAGGTGAAGGTTATACTCAAGGAAAACGTGGAGCGTCTCGGCTCTGTGGGCGAGGTTGTTGATGTCGCTGCCGGCTATGCGCGCAACTATCTGATTCCGAAAAACCTCGCGGTGCGCGCCGACGAGGGCAAGCTCCATCAGATCGAGCATCACAAGCGCGTCATCATGAAGCGCGAAGAGAAGATGAACCAGGCGGCACGGAATCTTGCGAAGCGGATCGAAGATTTCTCGTGCACAATCCCGGCACACGCGGGCGAGGGCGACAGGTTGTTCGGCTCGGTTACTGCTCACAACATAGCGGATGTGCTGAGCGCCGAGGGTATGGAAGTGGATCACAAGAACGTTCTGCTTGATGAGCCGATAAAGGAGTTGGGCGTGTTCGTTGTGCCGGTCAGGTTGGACAGAGGTGTTGAGACCAGGCTGAAGGTCTGGGTAGTCAAGGAATAGGAAGCCATGGCGACGAAAGTTGCCCGGGACATCATACCACTTGACAGGGTGCCGCCGCAGAACCTCGAGGCGGAACGGTCGGTGCTTGGCGCGATGCTTCTGGATGACGAGGCGGTGGGCACCGTCATCGAGATGCTCGACGAAGACGCTTTCTACCAGGAGTCTCACAGAAAGATATTCCGCGGGGTGCTCTCCCTGTTCGAAAAGAACCGTGCCGTTGATCTGGTGACGCTCGTCGAAGAGTTGAAGAAAGAAGGCGGTCCCGAGGCGGTTGGCGGCGCATCTTATATTGCCTCGCTGTTCGAAGAGGTGCCCACGGCGGCAAACGTCGAGCACTACGCTGCAATAGTGCGCGACAAGGGTCTTTTGCGCAACCTTATCGCTGCATGCACGCGCGCCATTACCGAGTCCTACGACGAGAAGGAGGAGGTCGAGGTCCTTCTCGACCGGGTGGAGAAACGCATCTTCGATATCGCCGAGAACAGGTCGTCCCAGGCGTTCGTTGCGTTGCGCGACCTTGTCATGGGAACCATGGAGCGTTTCGACGAGATCCAGAGGCACAAGCACGGCATTACGGGCATCCCGACGGGTTTTCGTGACCTCGATGTCGCTCTTTCGGGATTACAGCCGTCGGAGCTCATAATCGTTGCAGCACGCACGTCAGTCGGCAAAACAAGTCTTGTTCTGAACATTGCGCAGCATGCGGCAATCAAGGAGGATCTCTGCGTGGGCATCTTCTCGGTGGAGATGTCCAAGGAACAGGTTGTCCAGCGGATGTTGTGTGCGGAGGGCAGGGTAAACTGGCAGCATCTGCGCACGGGCCACTTGAGCGCGGAGGATTTCGGTCATCTTCCGAATGCCGCGGACAACCTGCGCAAAGCGCCGATCTTCATAGATGACACCCCGGCGGTCCCTGTTCTCGAAGTGAGGGCCAAAGCGCGGAGATTGAAAGCCAACCACGACGTCAAGTTGTTGATAGTGGACTATCTCCAGCTCATGCAGGGACGCGGCAGGGCCGAGAACCGCCAGCAGGAGGTGGCTGAGATATCGCGGTCGCTCAAGGCGCTGGCGCGGGAGCTTAGGGTTCCGGTAATAGCTGTGTCGCAGCTCTCCCGGGAGGTGGACAAACGCGAGTCGCAGGAGCCACGCCTGTCGGACCTTCGCGAGTCGGGAGCGATCGAACAGGATGCCGACGTAGTGTTGTTGCTGAGCCGCAAGTCATTGTATTCCCCCGACAAGGAAAACGAGAACAAGGCCACGCTCCACATTGCCAAACAGCGGAACGGTCCGACGGGCCGGATACCGCTGATCTTCATAAAGGAATATGCCCGGTTCGAGAATGCGGAAACCAGCCGGGGAGAGCCATATCTCTCGTGACGAGAGCGTTGGTTCCGGACGCCCGGCATCCACTATAACCGACTGAAAAGGGAGGAGACAAAGCATGTTTGAAGGTTCGATGGTAGCGTTGGTGACCCCGGTCAAGGGGGGCGCTATTGATTTCGAAAGCATCGAAAACCTCATCGAGTTTCATGTAGAGAAGGGCACCGACGTTATTGTTCCGTGCGGATGCACTGGCGAGGCGGCAACACTCGCCCACAACGAGCACAAGGCGGTGATGGATTTTGTCGTCGAACACGTTCGAAAGCGTGTGCCGGTTATACCCGGAACCGGGTCGAACTCGACGCAGGAAGCCCTCGAGCTGACCCGGCACGCCCACGAAATCGGTGCCGACGCTGCGCTGATGATATCGCCGTACTATAACAAACCAACCCCCGCCGGGGTGTACGCACACTACAAGACCGTGGCCGAGGCTGTTCCGATACCGATAATCCTGTACAACGTTCCGTCGCGTACCGGAATATCCATGAAGCCCGAGACGGTTGCGGCGCTCTCGGAGATAGACAACATTGTCGCGATCAAAGAGGCAAGCGGAAACATGGACCAAGTCAGCAGCATCGCGGCGCTCTGTGATATTACGATCATCTCGGGTGACGATTCGATGACCTTGCCGATACTTTCGGTCGGCGGGCGTGGCGTTATCTCGGTGGTGGCGAACGTTGTGCCCGACAGGGTCGCGAAACTCGTACACAGCTTTCTCGACGGGGATATTGACACCGCCCGGGAACTGCACAAACAGATGCTCCCGCTTTGCAAGGCCATGTTCATCGAGACAAACCCTCTTCCGGTCAAGAAGACACTCAGCCTGCTTGGCATGATCGAGAACGAGTTCCGGCTGCCGCTCGTGCCGCTGTCAAAAGACAAAGAGCCCGAGCTTATCGAGGTTCTCAAGCAGCAGCAGGTTCTGTCCTGAGGGATCGTGCCATGAGAATCGGTGTTGCAGGCGCATGCGGCAGAATGGGTGGCCGAATACTGGCCCTGGCTGCTGCCGACGAGTCTCTGGAACCCGCCAGCGCTGTCGAGAGGAGCGGACACCCTCGTCTGGGCACGGATCTCGGACCGGGGCTCGGGCTCACAGCACCGTTGCTGGTGACCGAGAGCTGTGAGGAGGCACTGGCAGGGTGTGACGTGTTGATAGACTTCAGCTCGCCCGAGGCTACCGTGGCGCATGCGCAGGCCGCCGCCAAAGCGCACAAACCAATGGTGATCGGGACCACCGGGCTCGACGAAGCTCAGACCGCCGACCTTAACCAAGCGGCCTCGAAGTTCCCCTGCGTTTACGCCCCGAACATGAGCATGGGAATAAACGTGCTCTGCAAACTTGTCGCGGAAGCCGCCCGCGTTCTCGGGCTGGACTACAACGTTGAGATAACGGAGATTCATCACCGGTTCAAACGCGACGCGCCCAGCGGTACGGCGAAACGGCTGGCCGCGCTGATAGCCGAACAGTTGCAGCTAAACGCCGACCGCGATTTCGTGTACGGCCGAGAGGGTATCACCGGGGAACGGCCGCGGGATCAGCTGGCTGTCCATGCACTGCGCGGCGGGGACGTCGTCGGGGACCACACGGTGACGTTTGCCGGGGACGGCGAAAGGATAGAGCTCGTCCACCGGGCCCAGAGCAGGGACATCTATGCTCGCGGCGCACTCGTTGCGGCCAAGTTTGTTGCCGACAAACAGCCCGGCATGTACGATATGTCGGACGTTCTCGGCCTGAAATAGTCGGCGATTGGGAGAGGGGAACGCGTTGCCTGCGCACGTTCTCAAGAGCAGGGATCAAACGTGGCTGAGATACTTGTAGTCGAACAAGACGAACCGTTTCGCACCACCCTTGCAGACGGGCTGACTGCTGCCGGACACAAAGTCCATCTCTCGAGCAGTGTGCAACGCTCGTACAAGGCTATCTCGTCAAGCAAACACGACGTCATCGTCATAGATGCCACCCTTCTTGGCGAAGGCAAGATGGACCCCGTCGTGTTCGCCCGGCGCGAACAACCCGACACGCCTGTGGTGGTGCTCGCTGCGCCGGACGACATAGACCGCGCGGTCGAGGCAGTGCGCAAAGGCGCGTACCTTTTCACGGTGAAGTCGGCGCGTGCAGACGACGCCGTTCTCCTGATCGAGAAAGCCGCCAAACACAAGGAACGTTCCCTCCAGCTCGGTGAGTTCGAGCAGGCCGACGTCGTCGAGATGGTAGGACCCGACCGGGCCATGCAGCGCGTGTTCGAGGTTGTCCGGAAAGTCGCGCCGACCGACAGCACGGTGCTTCTGTTGGGCGAGAGCGGTGTGGGCAAGGACGTCGTTGCCGGACTGGTCCACCGCCTGAGCTCGCGTCGCGACAGGCCGTTTGTCGCGTTGAACTGCGCTGCACTCCCGGAAACACTACTTGAAAGCGAGTTGTTCGGCCACGTCAAAGGCTCGTTCACGGGCGCCATCGCCGACAAGAAGGGTCTTTTCGAAGAAGCCGACGGCGGGACCGTTTTTCTCGACGAGATAGGTGACATGGCGCTGGCAACACAGGCCAGAGTGTTGCGCGTGCTGCAGAACGGCGAGGTCCGCCGTGTCGGTGACACTATGTCCCGCCAGGTTGACGTGCGTGTACTCGCTGCGAGCAACAAGGATCTCGCCGGAGCGATCGAGCAGAAGGAGTTTCGGGAGGATCTCTACTTCCGTCTCAACGTGATTCAACTGACAATCCCGCCGCTTCGAGAGAGGATGGACGCGTTGCCGCGGTTGGCTCGCCATTTCCTGCTCAAGTTCGGCGCTACGATGGGCAAGACGATCAGCCGTATTGACGACGACGCTCAGTTCTGTCTCGCCAACTATCACTATCCCGGTAACGTCCGGGAACTCGAGAACATTATCGAGCACGCCGTCATCATGTCCGAGGACGGGATCATACGGGCCCGCGACCTCCCCGACAGCGTCCTGGCACCGAAACCCAAGCTCGCGCTGCCCGACCGGTCGGCGGACAGGTTCATGACTCTGGACGAGATGGAAGCGGACCTCATACGCGACACGCTTGCCCGGGTCCGAGGCAACCAGACAGTCGCGGCAAAAAAGCTCGGCATCTCACGCTCAACGTTGTGGCGTAAGCTCAAGAAACACAACATTTCGATACCGCAAGCGTGAGGCCGTTGTCCAATTCACGCTGAACCAAGACAGTTTCAACTCCGTTGCACCCCGCCTCACCCCAGGCTACATGCCTGTGCTCGTCCGGTACATCCGCTCGTTTTCACCGCCCTGCGGGAACAGCTGCCGTTGTATCTCCCTCCCGCCGCGAAGCAGACGTTCTCAACGATATATGATCGTTGCGTGGCGGGCGCGAAACGTGGTACATTGTCTCAGGAAGGCGAGTTGTGTCGGGCAGTGGTATTCAGCGAAAGATAAGACAGGAGAGATGGCTAAGAAGAAACACGCACCTTCAAATCCCGCGTGCCAAGGGTGTCCTGCGCTGTGTTGTAAGGATCTTGTGGTGATCATCATGAAACCGCGCACGAGGGCCGAAATAGAAAACCTGAAATGGGAGCTTCAGTTCGACACGGTCAGCGTGTTCATCCGGAACAACAGGTGGCACACCGAAACTAAGGGTACGTGCATCTACCTCGACGAGAACAACATGTGCACCATATACGACAGGCGACCCGACCGGTGTAGAAGGCATAATCCGCCGGACTGCGAGCGGTTTGGCGAGCATTACGACGTTATGTTGCGCACTCCCGAAGAGTTGGAAGCGTACCTGGCAGGCAGCAAGAGCAAACGAAAGAAGACCAGGAAACTGCGGAGAAAGCACTGAACCGATGTTCTGGGGCCGGATAGGTGTTTGGGAGTTTGCCATCATTGCGGCCGTCGTGGCCGTTCTGATCAGCCCGTTCTGGCGCAATTTTAAGCGGTTGGGGTATCCCGGGTGGTTGAGCCTGCTGCTTCTCGTGCCCGGAGTGAACCTGGTGGTGCTCTATGTGGCGGCGCACGCGGCACGGCGCGCCGGTCGCGATACGGCCGAACCCACCGAAGTCACGGACGGAACGACGGTCATCGAAGTGGAGGTTCCCGGAAAGGAGTCGTCCCGGCGTTCTTAACCCTTTTTTCTCGCCGGAGGTCGCGACGACACGTCGGCCTGGGCGGTCAGCGTTTGCATTTCTCGCGGAGGCGTCGTTCGACCGGCGGCGGCACGAAACTCGACAGGTCACCGCCGTACGATGCGATCTCCTTGACGAGCGTCGAGCTGAGAAACGAATATGATTCGCTCGGCATCAGGAAGATGGTCTCGATCTCGGGGCTGAGCTTCCTGTTCGTCAACGCCATCTGCAGTTCGTACTCGAAATCGGCCACGGCACGCAAACCGCGCACGATAGCCACCGCACCTTTCTGCTTTGCGTACTCGACGGTGAGACAATCGAAGTCGTCGATCGTGACCCCTTCCATCTCGCCCAGAACTTCCCCGAGCATCTCTACGCGTTCCTCGAATGTGAATAAGGACCGTTTGTCGAAGTTGCGCGCGACCGCGACGATCACCTCGTCGAACACTTCGAGCGCGCGCTCAACGAGGTCTACGTGTCCGTAGGTGAGCGGATCGAAACTGCCGGGATATACCACACATTTCTTCTCAGAACTGGTCACTGTTACCCTACCTCCGGAACAGGCTGTCTGCCTGGTTCTACGTGCTTGTGCCTCCAACTGTCAGCGCCGATATCCTCAACGTCGGCTGCGCATCGCCAACCGGCACTCCCTGGCCGTCTTTGCCGCACGTGCCTATGCCAAAGCCCAGATCATTTCCGACGAGGTCGATCTTCATCAGCACCTCGGGACCGTTTCCGATAAGCGACGCTCCCCTGACCGGTCGGCCCTGACTGCCGTCCTCGATAAGGTAGCCCTCGCTGACCTCGAAGACGAAATCGCCGTTCACGGTGTTCACCTGGCCGCCGCCCATCTTGCAGACGTACAAACCGTTCGGGGTTGCCGCCAGTATCTCGGCGGGATCGGTATCGCCCGAAACGATCAACGTGTTCGTCATCCTCGGGATAGGCTTGTCGCGGAACGATTGGCGTCTGCCGTTCCCCGTCGATGCACGGTTCTCTTTGCGTGCAGTGACCACGTCGTACATGTAGTCCTGAAGAACGCCCGACTCGATCAGAACCGTCCGCTGGGCGGGATTGCCTTCATCGTCGACGGCGAAGCTGCCCCGTTTTCCCTCGAGGGTGGAATCGTCGACAACGGTGACGACTGTTGACCCGATAACCTTGTCGCGTTGACCGGCGTACTTCGACAACCCTTTCTGCACGAGATCGGCCTCAAACCCGTGGCCGACCGCTTCGTGGATCATTGTCCCGCCGGCCTCCGAACTGAGCACGACGGGCATCGTACCGGTGGGCGCGTCGTCCGCACCAAGCATGAGAATCGCGCGCCCGGCGGCCTTCCTGGCAAGCGCCACCGGGTCTTCCTGGTCGAATAGCTCGAAGCCCACCGAGCCGCCTGCCGGTTCGTATCCGGTCTGTATCTTTCCGTCCCGGGCCGCGACGCACTGGACGGCGAGTATAGTCTGTATGCGTTCATCCTCGACGTACCGGCCAAGCGAGTTAGCGATGGCGACCTTCTGGACGCTGTCGCCATAAACGACAAGCACCTGGCGCACATCATCTCCACCGGCCCATGCCGCATCTTCGGCCAACTTCACCTTCTCTACCTTGCGCGTGGTTCCGATGTCGGCCGGCGGCACCTTCGCCGACGCGGTATGTATCTCCGGCTCAAACTCGAAACTGTAGGAGCCGCGCGACTCGGATATTCCGTCCGCCACGCGGTGCGCAATCCTCAACAGCGGGTCCTTCATCAGATCGTTTGTGTAGGCATAAACCGTTCGGTCGCCTATGACCACCCTGATTCCGGCACCGCAGTCGAGGCCGCTGATCACGCGCTCCAGCTTGCGGTCTTCTGATCTGACGGATGAAGAGAACCGTCGTTCGACGAAAACCTCAGCGAACTCACCGCCGTTCTTCAGCGCGGCTTTCAACACGTCTTCGGCTATTTCAAGCAGGTTGATTTGCACGTCCGATCCGACTCCCACTTCACATCGCGCATCCCGCAGCCAGACCCGGCCTCCCCACCCACGACTGAGAAGGTGCGTTCGGCTGGGCTTCGAACGCATCTTATCAGAGTTTAAGCGGCGGCGCAAGTGCTCCAAAGGAGAACGGGCTGGCGCTGTTGAAAACGAGACGTGGTGTGCGACAATGAAGACCGACGCGGCGTTGAAACTATAGGGGTTGTGTAGAACGAGGAGGGACGATCGAGGGCATGGATTCTGGGATTTTTCGCGCTGCTTCTGCTGTGCATGGGAGTGTTGGAGATATTCTCGCCCAAGGCAGTGAACGCCATCCTGCACAAGCTCTCCAAAGAGAGCGTTCTCAAGGTTGTCGGCGCAGTCACCAACCTGCTTGGCGCGTTGCTGCTCTGGCTCACGGCCGCGTCCATGCCCGAACATAGCAGGACCAGCTTTGTCACGATATTCGCCGCTGCCTTTGGGGTTGTGTGTGTGTTGAAAGGATTGGGGTTTCTGCTGATGCCGGGCGCGATGTCGAGCCGTTCAAGCAGCTTCTTGTTCCAACGCCGGCTTGCGGTATCGAAGAATCCCGAGCTGGACCCGTTCGACGTGTCGGTTAAGAATCCGTCCTCTTGGGCGATCTCGCGTCTGATCCAGTCCGTTGGACAAAGCAGCGTGCGGGCTCTTCTGAACAACTTCCGGTCGGCTGTCTTGATTGCGTACAGTGTCGGTCCGGCGAAACCCTTCGCAATACCGCAGCCGCTCTTCTGGACGAGCCAGCCGCCGGTCCGACGAATCTCGCTGAGGACAGTTTCGCTGGATCTCTGGTCCTCCCAGGTCACGACATTGGTGAGCAACGTGGCGCGTTCGTCAAGGAGCACCATGCCGCGCATCTGGCCTGAGAACCCTATCGCGACGACGTCATCACTTTTCACACTGGCGGTCTGCATTGCGGCCCGTATAGCGGCAAACGTCGCGCGTTTCAGAACGTTGGGGCTCCGTTCGGCGCGTTGGCCGTCCTTGACAGCGTAGCCGTATGCGGCCTGACCGAGACCTTGCAGCGAGCCCGTTTGCAGGTCAACGAGGAGCGCTTTCACGCTCCCCGTGCCAAGATCGATCCCTAGAGAGAGTCTCATTGCCCAATGTCTGCAGAGGTTCCAGGCTAGAGGCGAATACCATAGCGTCGCAACCGGCGCATCGAGTTCAGACCTCTGAGCAAGAGGAATGCTGTGGCCAGTGGACCTGCTATTCTAACATGGCGAGCGAACCTGCGCAGTGACCTGAATTGCAGCCGGTAAAGCACGACATCCGCAACGAGAGGCAACGGAACACCTTTCAATCCGGGCGCTAGATATGGCGGATCAAGACGCGCTCTTCTGCTATCTGCCTCGGACCACAGTATGTGCTTGAACCCTCCCTCTGCTATGGCAAGATCGAAGATCTCGGTGCCCGGATACGGAACGCACTGGAAGCAGTATGCATAGTCCGGGTCACACTCCTCGAGGAACTTCAGCGTCCTCCGCAAGGAATCCGGCGTTTCGCCCGGAACCCCCGTAAGGAACGTCAAGATCGACCACATCCCATGCTTCTTGCAGAGCCGAACAGTCTCCCGCACCTTGTCCAGATCGAGCTGCTTGCGTATTGTCTTTTGAATTCCCGGGTCCGCACTCTCGAGACCGAACCCCATCTGTCCGCATCCTGCACGCCTGAGGCGCACGATGGAGTCTTCGTTGATGCAATCGGCGCGACTCTGGCACGACCACTTCACATCCAGGCCGCGTCTGTCAAGCTCGTCGCAGAACCGCTGCACGCGGTCGGCATCGAGCGTGAACACCTCGTCCTCGAAGAAGAACCTGTCCACGCCATAGTCGCGCACGATGGACTCCATCTCGTCCACAACCGCTTCAACGGCGCGAAACCGGACGCGCCGATCGGTCAGTTTCGCGTTTGCACAAAACGTGCAGTTGAACGGGCAACCCCTGCTCGAATTCATCGGCATGGTAAACTTCCGGTCAAGCCGAAGGAAAAACGTATCGCTCCACTTCCGAAACGGGATGAGCGACCAGTCCGGCGGGCCGAGATCGTCCAGGTTCGCGACAAGCTCGCGTTGCACCGTAAACTCCAGCTTCCCGTTCTCGCCAACGTAGCAGATACCGGCAACGTCGTGGAAGTCGCGCCCGTCTCTTGTTCGGTCAATGATCTCCGCAGTCGTCAGCTCTCCGTCGCGGAGCACGACCGCGTCGCAATGGAATGCGGCATCCTCTGGAACGAGCGTCGTGTGGATGCCGCCACAGAGTATGAGCTTGTCCGGAAACGATCTGCGCACCACCTTGAGGAACTCTATGCTCTCGTGAACGAACAGAGTAAGCGGGATTGAGACGCCGATAACCATAGGGTCAAGCTTTCTGATCGCCTCGATGGTTTCCGTCACACCCATATTCAGGAACGGGGCGTCGATGACTGCGACCGAGTATCCCTGCCGCTTCAGGTATCCGCCCAAAGCCGGGAGCGAAAACAGCCATGCTACCTTGTGTTTGCTCGGCGCGTAGACTAGAGCGATGTCAGTACTGCATTCTCTTTCCATGCACTGTTCAACCTTGGGTTGACAGGAAACGGGCCCTCGAACCAAACACCCGTGCACTGCCGCGTTCTGCAGGTGGCAGTATAGCAGCGCCGCCGACGCCAAGTCAAGCAGCGCCGGGCCGGTGCTGTTGAAAAACGAGATGTGGTGTGCGACAATGAAGGCCGATGCGGCGTTGAAACGATAGGGGTTGTGTAGAACGAGGAGGGACGATCGATGGCATGGATTCTTGGATTCTTCGCGCTGCTTCTGCTGTGCATCGGAGTATTGGAGATATTCTCGCCCAAGGCAATGAACGCCATCCTGCGCAAGCTCTCCAAAGAGGGAGTTCTCAAGGTTGTCGGCGCGGTCACCATCCTGCTTGGCGCGTTGCTGCTCTGGCTCACGGCTGCGTCCATGCCGGACCACGGCAGGACCAGCTTTGTCACGATATTCGCCGCTGCCTTTGGGGTGGTGTGTGTGCTGAAAGGATTGGGGATTCTGCTGATGTCGACGCGTTGGTCCAAGACGTGCCTATGGATGGCGGAAAAACCGGATTGGCTCAAGCGGGCGCACGGTATTGTGGCGCTGTTCTTCGCGGGGCTTGTCGCATTCGCCCTGGGCACCGTTCTCAAGATGTAGCAGGAAGCGCTTGACGGGATAGGAGGAGCTGATGATGTTCCAGCCGGGAACGTCACGCATTCACGGGCCGGGGATCAGCAAGGGCGGGTTTACGCTTATCGAACTGCTGGTGGTCATAGCCATCATCGGCATACTGGCCGCCTTGCTGCTGCCGGCGTTGTCGCGTGCGAGAGAAGCTGCGCGTCGGGCGTCCTGCTCGAACAACCTCAAGCAGATGGGTCTGGCAATGCTGATGTACGCCCAGGAGTACGGCGGCAGGCTTCCGCAACGGCAGGTGTTCATGGTCGACGGCAGCCTGAGCAAGGAGATGATCTTCAACGGGCCGGCGATGATACCCGAGTACCTTTCGGACATCAGCGTTGTGTGGTGCCCGTCGTACACCAAGAACGATCCTGTTGGCTGGTACGACGGTGTCAAAGGCAACAACGACGGTATCGTGCAGCCTCAAGAGATTACGAAGGAACCGTTCGACTACACGGGGTGGCTGGTGGTGGCCGATGTGAACATACTTGGTCCCCTGATCGATACTCCGGGGGCAATGCCGGACGGCCGCTATTCGGAGACCCAGTTTCTCGAGACGCCGTGGGGCGCGTTGGCTATGGCGAGCTTCAATTCGAACGGTGCTGCCAGTGACCAAGACCTCACCGTGTCTGCGGAGTTCGCCGGGACACAGGTCGGCGGCGGCAATACGATCTACAGGCTGAGGCAGGGCATTGAACGGTTCATCATAACTGACATTAACAACCCCGCGGCAAGCGCCAAGGCGTCGAGCGAAATACCTATAATGTGGGACCATATTACCCTTGACATAAAGGATTTCACCCACGCACCAGGGGGCATCAACACGCTGTATCTCGACGGGCATGTCGAGTTCCTGACCTACCCGGGGAAGAAGTTCCCGATAACGAGAACGAGTGCCAAGATGTTTGGCCGGTACAACTGGCCGTTCGACGGCGTCTAGGTCCGGGCCGCGACCACTCGATACGCGGGCTGTCTTGCAATTCCGCGCTGTTCTCTGCTATTCTCTGCCGATTGGAGAGGCGTTAGAAGACGCGACACCAGTCAACCGAACCGGAGAGTAAAATCTGTTGCGATCAGGAATGAGAGGTGCAGATATGCTGCGGTGCAGAAGTAACGGGTATACGCTTGTCGAGGTCGTGGTGACGACAGCGATCCTCGGCGTGCTTGCGTTGATACTGATTCTGGCGATATCGCGTGCAAGAGAAGCCGTGCATCGGAGCACCTGCGTGAATAACCTCAGGCAGATAGGTCTTGCCTTTTCCCAGTACGCCCAGGAGAACGAGGGGAGGTTTCCGCCGCGGCAGGTGTTTAGGATGGACGGCAGCTTGAGCACGGAGATGATATTCAGCGGGACCACGATGGTGCCCGAGTACATTACCGATATCAACGTGGTGTGGTGCCCGTCCTACTCGGAAGGCGAGCCGGTTGAATGGTACGACAAGGCCAGAGGTAATAACGACGGCGTTGTTGAGCCCGGAGAGCTGACGACGGAGCCGTTTCACTATACCGGCTGGCTCCTGGTCGACGATGCCAACATTCTCGGCCCGCTCGCCGAATCCGAAAGTTCGGACCTCGGCAGCAGTTTCGCGGAGTCCGAGTATGCGAACACGCCGTGGGGCGACCTGGCGAAGGCCAACGTCGAGACCAACGGCGCGGCGAGCGATCGGGACTTCACGGTCTCCGCGGCCTATGCCGGCACCCAGGCGCACGATGGCGATACTATCTACCGGTTGCGGGAAGGTGTCGAGCGGTTCATCGTCACCGACGTTGATGATGAAACGGTCCTGACACGAACGCGAACCCAAATCCCGGTCATGTGGGACCACATAACCGCTGAGATGAAAGCGCCACCGCACATGCCCGGCCGCGGCATAAATATCCTGTACCTGGACGGGCACGTCGCGTTCCGCAGGTTTCCGGTCCTGTCGATTTCGGCCAGCCAGGGATTTCCGGCGACGAACACGAGCGCCAGGATACTTGGTCGTTACGGCATGCCGTTCGACGGCATCTAGCGCGACGGTTTCGCAGCAGGTTTGGCGCCTTTGGGGAGGAACTGGGCGAGCAGAACCAGTATCAGTCCGGCAAACGGGTTGCGGACAATCGCGACCGCGATTCCTGACACAAGAAGAAGCGTCCGCTGCATGCCGTTGTTAGCCATTGTTTGGAATGAACCCTCGCCGCCCACGATCCGTACCTGTAAACTCAACAAAGTTGATGTCGCTACGGAGATCGTCAGGCGGTCCGTCGTTTTCTAAGATGATGACCTGCGCGTGCATGAATTCGGTTGCCAGCGACCGGTAGAAACCCTCCTTCACATCGACGGTGAAATTATCCTCACCAGCATCCGGCTGCCGGTAGACGATCAACGGCGAATCGATGATAACAAGTCCCGGATGCGGCTTCGAGTGGCTTTGGCAGTACTTGAGGAGAGCGAGACTGAAGGCTGCATGGGTGATGGCGCGAACACCCTTGCCGTGGGTCGCACGCTGCTGACCCGAGATCACGACATCTTGGTCCTTCTCGCTGAATGTCACGCGCTCAAGGCCAGGGAAATGCCAGCTGCGCAACAGCGCCTCGACCTGGCTACTGAAGCCTTCAGCCTCATCCGCACCAACCTCAGTCGGAGGACCATTGGCTCGTTCGCGTTTCGGCACCTTCTCGATTCCGCCGACAAGTTCTTCTAGTTCTCGAACACGCTCCAAAAGTTCAACCGCGTGTCCGACCTTGTCGCACTGAGATTGGCTGTCGCGAAACTTCTGGAGGGCAACCTGAACGCGCGGCTGCAAGCTCTCCCGCAGCTGGGCACTGGCCCGCTCCAAATCTCTTGCGTTGACCTGTTGCTCTTCTTCCAGACGTATGACTTCCTTCTCGTTGGCACACAACGTTCCTTTCAGATCGGTGAGAAGCGTCCTTATCTTCTCCGCCTCTGCACTGCACGAACTCGCGACCTCCTCAAACGAAAGGTGCGGTGTCTGATGCTGAACGTCGTGGTGCTCGGCGAGGGCTCCGCACACTGGGCAACGCTCTTCCTTCATTTGCCCAAGCCGGAGCCCTGCCTCCGATATCGATTCAAGGCGATGAAGGTCAGACGCATACTGCTCTTGCAGAAGATGAAACCGCTTCTGCAATTCGGCCAGAACGGCGAGACGAGAGTCTACTTCTCGAAGGCCCTCCCATGCCTGTCGGCGGGCGCGTTCAAGTGCAGCCGCCGACTGCTGTTCGACCGCCAACGCTTGGGACGCCTCTTCGAGCGACACCTGCAGGCGAGTGAGTTGTTCGTGGAGTTCTCTCTCTTCGCCCTCGACGCCAAAGTCGCTGACCCGCGCGCGGGCCTGCTCCAGAAGCTCCTCGATGATCTCGGACTGACTCTCGCGACGGACTTTCGAGACGTTCGGATCCTCCTTGGCGATGACGGACGAGTCATCGAAGCCGGTGAGCAGAAGACGAAACACGGAGCTTTCTACCGTCCGCGAAGTATATTGCCCGGAAAAGATAGGCGAAAGCTCGGCAATGACCGATGTCTCATGCACAAGGACAAGCCTGGCGATGTCTCGAAAGGTGAGCGTTCGGGTCTTGCCCTGCTGATTCGTCCGCACCTTCTTGCCGGTCAACCCGGATGCGCCAAGCAAGAAATGCGAGACGGTATCTTCTTTGTCGGCATGGTGTTTCGCGCCAAGATCGAGAACGCCCGCACCATCTTGATGCAGGCGGAAGTCGCCGCCCCGAAGGCTTCGTTCCAGGACCAATTCCTCATCAGCGTCACCAATGCGGAGCCCCAGAAACACTGTGTCATACGAAGCAGCCTTAGAGATCTTTTTCGGCGTCAGGCTCCTGCCCAACATGAAGTCAACGCATTGGGCGATAAAGGTCTTGCCAGTGTTCGAGGGGCCGACAACAACGTTCAGCCCGCGCGTGAACCGCACCTCGGCGTCTGCGACTTCGGAACCCTTCAGCGTTAGGCGCGTCAGACGGAAACCTTGGGTGTTCATTGCGTCTCCTCAGCCCAGAGCACCGATTCCATCGCAAACTCGGCTCCCCACTCCCCGACATGGTCGCGAACCATCTTCTCCAGGTCCGCATCCGAGATTGTGCCGAAGCTGCCGACCAGCCACGCAGCCCGCTGCCGTAGACCCACCACATACTCCGTACGCAGCACGTCGAGAAAAGCTGCCGACCGCTCTGTGGCGGCGAAGAAAACGCCCGTTTCTTCGTAACATTGCTCGACAAGAGCACGACTCTGATAAAGAAGCAGCCCCTCCTGCAAAACGCCGCGCCGTACAAGGAGTTCAGTTCCCCGGTGGGGGGTTTGAGGATGCAAGCCGGGGGGGCCACCCGGTATGTCGTCGGAATGAACGATGAGGTAGTCGAAAACGACGAGGCGCTGCAGCGAGTACGCGTCCGGGTACGCATCATTCAAAACCGCCAAGGCGCGGAGCCCTATCTCGACGGGGCCATTGAACGGCGCGATGAATCGCCTTCTTTCTTCGGCCATCATTTCACCCATCTGACTTTCTTGTCGTTCGCCAGCTGGTGGCAAATGCCGCCGCGGTCCCGGACCGAGACCCGGGTGTGTAGGGCGTGTGCAGAAAGCTGAAGAGACCGAGCCGTGCTCACGACCTCTACGACACGCCGGTACCCATCCGGATGGTCACCGCGAATCTCGTCCTTGATCCCACTGTGAACCTCGTCCTGGAGACTATGGAACTCGTCGCCTCGGGGCAGCGTGTCGCGCGAGAACGCACGAAGGGACTCAGCACTGTAGAACTCGATCCTAGAATCGTCGAAGTGGCCGACGAGGTCGGGCTTGACCGACAAATCATCGATGGTTGCGACATCACGCTTCAGGTGGTCTCCATAAGCGTCGAGCAGCGCCCGGACATAGTTCGCCTCCTTTGGGGCCGGATCAGGCGGCGGAACCGGTGTTGGCGGACGCTCGGGAAGACCGCCTCCGAAGCGATAGACGTGGTATCGCGTCTTCGCATGTTCCTCAATAATCCGCAAGGGAGGAACCGCGTCGAAGATTCCAAAGTCCAGAACCTCAAGGTACGCCAGCAACGTCGCATCGAGCTCGACCCTCGTGGTCGACGTGATGTTGGTGCGACACTTGTCGTCCCATGCACCGATTAGTCTCGCCTTGAGATCCTGCGGCCTCTTAAACAGGTTAGAGAGCTTCGTTCCCGCCCCCTGCGGGGCCACGAAATGATACTTTCGAGGGTACGTGTACTCTCCTAGATGCGTGTAGTGGACAAGCTTTCCGAGTTCGATCCACACGTCAGACGGCGTGAGAGGGTTTCGATAGTGTTTGCATTGGTAGTTGTCCCACCCGTCGTTCGCATCTGCGCACGTGGCGACGATATCGCGGCCCATGTCGCCGGCTCCTCCGCAGCGTTCCACATTGCTGTACTCGGTACGCAGCGAGTCTGCCCACTCCAGTACAAAGTACTCCCACTGCGTGGGGCTGAAGATCTTGATGCGTTCAATCGGGGCAATCGGTGGCCCGCCGGCCACAACATCGGCAGAAACGGCAGTAAGCGCCTCGGGCTTCGGTAGCGGAACCGTGTTCTCATTGCTCATCGGCCATCATTCTCGCACGTGAGCCCAACAATGACTATGCAGTCTGTATACAACGGCAAACACAGACTGTCACTTTCTGTATAAGCAGTTACCCTGCCTTCTCACTATATATTCTTAGATTTGTCATGTCAAGACTTATCTGCATTTTCTCCGATAGTCACGTCATTGATATAGACTCGATAAATCGGCCACGGTCCATCGAACACGAGCGCCAGGATACTTGGTCGTTACGGCATGCCGTTCGACGGACTGTAGTTCCCTGCTCTACCCCCCTACGGCAGGCAACACCTTGCGCGCACCCCTGGGAACGGAAGCTTGCCATAAGTGCTACTCGCCCTTTTGCAGCCCGGACTTCTTGTCCTTGAACGATCAGCCAAGTACAGTATACACAAGTTGAACATCGTTTTGAAAGATCGCGGAACCGTGTGGTACGATGTAGGCTGTCCGGGTCAGGAAGGGCAGGCGTCGGTACATAAACGAACAGGAGGCAGGTGCCGAATGAAAGTAGGCGTTGTTGTCGAGTCGTTCAGATTGGGTCTCAAAGGCGGCGTTGAGAAGTCGGCCGAGCTGGGGCTTGACGGGATCCAGGTCTACGGGTGTGGTGGCGAGCTGGACGCGCAGACAATCACCGATTCCGCGCGCGACGAGATACAACGGTTCATCGAGTCGCGAGGGCTCGAGATAAGCGCGTTGGTGGGAGAGGTCGGCGGGTTCAACCACGCGGACAAAAACGAGGAACGCGTCGAGATAACCAAGAGCGTTATCAGCCTGGCCCGGAAGATGGGTGTGAGCGTTGTCTCGGGCCATTGGGGGTTTATCCCGAATGCTGCGGCTCATCCGATGTGGAAGACGGTCATGGAGTGCGTTTCCGCGATAGCCGAACACGCTGCCAAGGAAGAGATATATTTCGCTGCCGAGACGGGGATGGAGAAGGCGGTCGCGCTTCGCCGGTTCATCGAGGCGGTACACAGCCACTGGGTGCGTGTAAACTACGACCCGGCCAACCTGGTGATGGCGTCCGGCGACGATCCCGTCGAAGGGGTGAGGACGCTCGGCGACCTTATCGTCCACACGCACGCCAAGGACGGCGTCAAGCTCGGCGACTGGACTCCCGCGGAAGCCTTCCTCGGCGATAGAAAGGATGATCCCGCGGAGCTCATGCGGGAGATGCCTCTCGGCCAGGGCGGGGTGGACTTTCCTGCGTGGATAGGCGCGTTGCGGGACGTGGGGTACGACGGTTTTCTGACAATCGAGCGTGAAGCCGGCGACGACCCGGTGAAAGACATAGCGGAAGCAGCGGAATACCTGCGCGAACTCGTATAGAGGGAGACGGATGACGTCACGGGAACGATTGCTGAGCGTGCTCCGTGGGGAGCTGCCCGACAGGGTTCCCATATCGACGTACGAACTTGTGCCGTGGAATCCGGGCTCGTGGGAGTCCAGCCAGCCGTCCTACGCACGGTTGATGGATTACATCCGGGAGAATACGGACTGCATGTACATGTGGGGTCCGACGATGGTGGACCCGCCGTACGGTATCGAGGTGTCTCAGAAGCAGTGGCGCGAGGGGAAGAGCACGTTTAGAAAGCTGACCTACCATACAGAGAAGGGCGACCTGACACAGGTTCACCGCGAGGACGACGACGTTAACACGGCATGGTGCACGGAACATCTGCTCAAGGACGTGGAAGATATCGAGAAGTACGTCTCGATCCTCGACTGTCTTGCCGAAGTTGATCTCGACGCCTCGACACGATCGTATGGGCAGGCACGGGATAACGTCGGTGACAACGGGATCATTCTGACCAGTATTGCGGACCCGTTGGGTGTGGCGGCGTTCCTGTGGGATTTCGCGGAGTACACTGTCATTGCGGTTACGGAGACGGAGCGGTTTGTCGCGTTTCTTGACGCCATATTCGAGCGGTTGATGGACGCGTTGCACAAGATGCTCGATGCGGGTATCGGCGAGCTGTTCAGGATATGCGGTCCGGAGGCAGCCGTGCCGCCGTACCTTCCGCCGGGCTACTTCGGTCGTTTTGTGACGCCTTACATCACAAAGATGGTGGAACTGATCCACGAGCACGGGCAGTACGTCCGGTTCCATTGCCACGGCAGGGTGCGGGATGCGCTGCCCGAGATGCTCAAGACGGGTTCCGATGCTACCGACCCGGTCGAGCCGCCGCCGCTGGGCGACATCACTCTAGCGGAGGCGAAGGATCTTTGCGGAGACAGGTTGTGCATAATGGGCAACCTGGAACTGCGCGATCTAGAGACATTAAAACCAGAGGAGATGGCCGAAATAGTCAAACAGGCTGTGCTTGACGGCAAGCCTGGCGGCAGGTTCGTGGTCATGCCTACAGCATGCCCGATCAACGTGCCGCTTTCGCCCGTGACGGAACAGAACTACATGACCTTTATTGATACCGCGCTGGAGTATGGCGGTTATTGAGGAGCGTCATAAGAGCGGGGAAAGGATGCGTTTGAGCGGCCGATCGTACGCCATAACGGCAGTTGTCGTCTCAGTGCTGCTTGCCGTGTCGGCATCGTGTTCGATGCTTGGTCGGGCGAAACGCGAACCGTTCGTTCCTGCGGAGCGGACGTTGCTGGCCGAATCGATCCTGGGGCAAATGACGCTTCTTGAGAAGGTCGCCCAGATGCTCGTCGTTTCGCTTGACGGCACTATCGACCCGTCGGGGTACGACGTCGATCTGATAAACAAACGCGGAGTCGGAGGAGTTCTATTCGACAAGTGGATGTCGGAACACCACCTGGTCGAGTATTTGGCCGCCTGCCAGGCCGTCGCGCTCACGGCCAGGAACGGTATCCCGTTGTTTGTCGTCGCGGACTGCGAATCCGGCGCGGCGCCGTTCCTGCCACGGGACGGGGACCTTCTGCAAATGCCGACCCAGATGGCGTGCAGTGCGGCCGGCGACACGGACCTCGCGCACGATGCTGCCGAGGAAGTCGGGCGGCAGCTGCGGGCGCTCGGGATCAACATGAACCTTGCGCCGGTTCTGGACGTGTTGACGAACCCGGAAGGCATTGCGCTGGGGACGCGAACGTTCGGGTCCGATCCAGAGGCCGTTGCCCGGTTCGGGCTGGCCATGACTCGAGGGTTCGAAGACGGCGGCGTCATTGCGGTCTGCAAGACGTTTCCGGGGCTGGGCGGCACAACCGTTGAGGCGGAGAGCAGGCTGCGCGAATCGCGCGAGTCGGCGGGCTGGTTTGCGATGACGCATCTGCTGCCGTTCAAGGCTGCAGTTGATGGCGGGGCCGAGGCGGTGCTGGTCGGACATGTGGTCGTGCCGTCGATCGATTCCGAGGCGGTCCCCGCATCGTTGTCCCCGGCCATTACGGAAGGCATCCTGAGGGAGAGGTGGCGGTACGAGGGGTTGTTGGTGACAGCGCCGATGAATTCCGCGCCGCTGCTCGCGAAGTTCGGTTCGGACGAAGCGGCCGTGCGGGCGGTGGAAGCCGGTGCCGACGTTATCGTGTGGAAGGCCGGTCACTACCGCCATATCGGTACGATAAACGCGATCGTCAACGCTGTTGTAAGAGGCCGTATCTCGGAAGAACGCATAAACCGGTCGGTGCTGCGTATTCTGCGTACAAAGGAACGATTCCGCCTTTTCGAGAACCCCCTGCCGGGCAACAAGCTGGCTCGGCTGAAGGTGTTCTCGTCGCTCTCGCGGAGGGCCGGCAGGCAGATCGGGCGACACGCGGTCACGCTGCTCAAGAATGAAGGCGGTATCCTTCCTATCGCAACCGGAGCCCATAAACGCGTGTTTGTGACGGGCGTGGCGGGCACGGAGGAGTTGGGGGGACATCTCAAGGGCAAACTGGAGAGTGTCGAGTTCTACCATTGTCGCACGGCGCGCGGGAACAAGTGGAACCCCGACACGTCGGATATCATGCGAGCCCAGACGGGTGCGAACGCAGCCGACCTGCTTATCGCGTTGACGTACTCACCGGGCAGCACCCCGCACGGGCAGCGCGACCTGCTGAAGGCGCTCGTCGCGACGGGCCGGCCGCTGGTCGTGGTATCGCTCGGCGTGCCGACCGAACTGACCGATTGCCCGGCAGCAAAGGCTGTGCTGGCAACATTTGCTCGAAACAAAAGCAGGACAATCACCGGCGCGGATATTGCCGCAGTTGCCGACGCGCTTACGGGCCGGGCAAGCCTGCGTGTGGAGCCGCCGGCCGAGATCCAAGTGTCGATAGGCGATGGGCTCGTGCTCGACGCAGAGCAGTTCATCAAGTCTCCCGCCGGCCGCCTTCCGATCACCATATCGAGGAAATTCGGGCCGGGATTCGGCCTCTGCTTCCCTCCCGCTCGCTCGTTGGGCAAGGTGCGCTGGGACTTCGGCGACGGCAACGCGGCGAAAGGGCCGACGGTCCGCCACGTTTACGATGAGCCCGGCGCGTTCTCGGTCAGCCTGACTGTTGAAGACGGATGGGGAAACCCGCAGGCGGCGCGTTTTGTTGCGGCTGTTCGGCCGTAGCGAGTTGTTAGGAACCAGCAACGGCGTTGTGGCGGGCGAGGTGCGTGCTCAACAGAGCTCTTGTTTTCGGTGCGATGTAGAAGAAGAACGCCGCGCCGATGATGAGCCCGGCGGGAACGTCAACGAAATAGTGCGAGCGGATGTATACCGTGGAAACCCAGAGGCTCGCGGTAAGGACCATCAGCGGCCAGAACAGCCTGCTCTTGTATAGTCGCGCCGACAGCAACACCACAAGCGAGACGGCACAGTGTGAGCTGGGCAGCGCACCGTTTTGCACTTCGCCGAAACGGAATATCAGCCGCAGCAATGCGCCGAAGACCTTCCCTTGTAACGGTCTGCCGGGCTCGTCGGCGAACACATACTGTGGTCCCACGGTCGGGAACAGGATAAAGATCAGGAAACAGAAGAAGAACGTCAGCGTCGCCCGGAATATGTAGTCGGCGAACGGTTCGCGGTCAGGTCGCAGGTAGAGCGCGAGAGCGAAGACCATTATCATGACGTAGAACGACATGTATGAGAGAGACATGTACTCGGCGAACAACGGACTGGTGAGGCGGCGCGAGAACTCGAGGCTCGGCTGATCGCCAAAGATCGCCTTGTCCCACGCGATTGGGAGCCATTCGTGGGTTTTGTTGCCGACAAGGTGATTCAGCCATCCGGCTTCTTCGTAGCATGCCAGAAAGAGCGCTGTGGAGTACCAGTCGCGCAGGAATCGTGTCGCGCCGCTCGCGTTGTTTGGATTGACTCTGGCGAGCGCGACGACAACGGCAATTCCCGCGAGATGGGCGATGGCGTACAGCCACCATGGCTTGAGGTTTCTGTGAAAGACGAGAATCAGGATCAGTACCAGCACAAGATACACGACTGATACCACGTCTATCGGCCGGATGTGTCGCGTCTCGGGAGGGCTACCCTTTGATGGCGCGTTCATATATTCTGTAGGTCTTGTATCGCCGCGCACCAAGTGTTTCGAGGACTCGGATCATCGGCAAATTGTCTTCCAGAATCCACGACATCTCGCCGCGCTCGTAGCCGAGACGACTACCCACAACGTACGTTCTGTAGTAAAACAATGCGTCGAGACCGAGGTTGCGATACTCTTTGCGTACGCCCATCAACGCTATGCGCAACCCTTTGATCTTCCTCCTGTACCAGAGTAGCTTGAAGATGCCGAACGGGAACAGTCGCCCGTTGGCCTTAATGATAGCCTCGTTTATGTTGGGCACGCTGATCGCGAACCCTGCGGGCTCGCCGTCTATCTCTGCTATGAACGTGAGCCGCGTATCGATGACGCCGACGAACTCCTTTGCGAGATGGTTCAGCTCGGATGGTGTCATGGGTACGAACCCCCAGTTCTCCGACCAGGCATCGTTATACACCTGTCCGATAATTTGGAGTTCGCGCATCAGATGCTTCTTGTCTGCGTGGCGCACGAGTAGTCCGCGTCTTCTCTCGAGCTGTCGTGCGACCCGTTCGAGCTTTGGAGGAATCTCGTTCTGATCGATCAAATAGGCATAGAGGTCCCTGCTTTTCCCGAAGCCGAGTCGCTCCATCAATTCAGCATAGTAAGGCGGTGTGTGTGCCAAGAAAACCATCGGCGGCCACTCGAACCCGTCGATGAGCGCTCCGCATTCGTTGAGTATCGAGAAGTTCATGGGGCCCATCATCGTGTCCATGCCACGTTCCGCGACCCATTGTTCAGCGGTGTCGATAAGCGCGCGCGCGACCGCCTCGTCGTTGATCGTCTCGAAGAACCCGAACCCGCCGACTTTGCTGCGGTACACTCTGTTGTGTCCTCTGTCAATGAACGCCGCGATGCGGCCAACGGGGCGGCCGTTGTCGGTTGCAAGAAAGTACTGCGCGTCCCCATGCTCGAAGAAAGGGTTCTTCTCCTGGTTGAGAGCTTCCTTGACCATAAGAATCAGTGGCGGCACCCAGCACGGGTCGTCTTCGTATACCTTCCACGGCAGTTTGATGAACTGCTTCAATTGGGGTTTGGTGCGAACCTCTTCCACGGTGATAGGCATTTCACTGGTCCTCGGCTATACCGGTCTCCCACACGCGACGCCATACGAAAGCCGCGTGATTCTACCATGTTCGGGAGGACAATTCCATACCTTCAACCTCCCTCCGGCTCCGAGCAGGCATACGACCGTTGCTTTACCAGCAAGGAATCTGGTACAACTGAGACTGGAATGTCGGCTAGTGCCGGACTCGAGCGTAGCCCACGGTTCGGGTCCGTGCGTGCATTTGACAGCGGGCGCTACGTGTTAGGAGGAAATTCCATGGGGCTGCTGGACGGTAAGGTGGCGTTGATAACGGGAGCGGGTCGCGGCATAGGCCGTTGCCATGCGCTCGCGTTCGCAAAGGAAGGAGCGAAGGTCGTTGTCAACGACGTAGGTTGCGACCGGTCGGGCAACGAGGAGGATTCGAGCGTAGCGGAGACGCTGGCCGAGGAAATACGTGCGGCCGGCGGCGAGGCTGCGGCGGACCAGCACAGCGTCGCGACGATGGAAGGCGGCCGGGCCATAGTCCAGACGGCGATAGACAGTTTCGGCAAGCTCGATATCCTGGTGAACAACGCGGGTATACTCCGCGACAAGAGCTTGGGCAAGATGACCGAGGAGATGTGGGATGCGGTGATTGCCGTGCACCTGAAAGGCACGTTTGCCTGCACGCAACCCGCCGCAGCGCATATGAAAGAACGCGGCGAGGGCGGCCGGATCATCAACACATCGTCGATGTCCGGGCTGGTCGGCAACTTTGGCCAGTCGAACTATGGTGCTGCGAAAGCCGGTATTGCGGGGTTCACGCGAGTCGCGGCCATCGAATTCATGAAGTACGGTATCACCGTCAACGCTATTGTGCCGACGGCGCTGACCCGCATGACCGACGACCTACCGATCTACTCGCATATTAGCGAGAAGGATCTCGGTCCGCAGTGGGTATCGCCTGTCGCGGTCTTTCTCGCCTCGGACCTTGCCAAAGACATCACAGGCAAATTCATCGGGATCGAGAGCGGTAGACTATTCGAGATCAAGATAGCGATCGCGGACGGCGTCACGAAGGATACCATCTGGACACCCGCCGAGATAGCCGAGAAGATCGACCAGATACTGAGCGAAGCGGCTGGTTAAGAGGCCTGTTGCGATTGCCGTCCGGAGTGCGATCGGGCTTGTCTGGCGGCACGGACGAGAACCAAGACTGGGGGTTGGTATGAATCGAGAGAAGATCCTTGCACTGCTTGTGGTCTGTTCGGCTTGTTCAGTCGTGTTTGCTCAGGATGCAGGCGATCGGGTGACTGTCCGCCCCGCAGACACTCGGGAAGCCCTCGTAAACCCGCAAATGGGCTGGAAACTCAACTACTACTCCAACATTCTGACCAACTACGGCTCGAAGCTCGCCCCTTCCGATACGCTCGACGATTTCCCCGGTCTATCGTGCATCTACCTGCGTCTTCCCTGGGCGTATATCGAGCCGGAGGAAGGCAGGTTCGACTGGTCGGTCGTTGACGCGCCCGCCCAGCGGTGGATTGACAAAGGTCTCGAGGTGGCGTTCCGGTTCTCCGTATCCGAATCCTGGATGCGGTACGCGACGCCCAAATGGGTTGAGGACGCCGGCGCGAAGGGGCACAACTTCACTGTGGGGAAGGGGGTGGACGAGAACGGCCCGTTCTGGGAGCCGGATTATGCGGACCCGATCTTCCTCGAAAAGCACGACACCTTTCTCGCCGCTGCGGCCGAACGGTACGACGGCAATCCGAACGTGGCGTTTATCGACGTAGGCTCGTTCGGGGTTTGGGGCGAGGGGCATACCTTTGCAAGCACCCGGTTGCAGTATCCCGCGGAGGTGGTCAAGAGACACATCGACCTGTACGCCAAAAATTTCAAGAAGACGTTGCTGGCCGCGAACGACGATTTCGCCTTTCAGGGCGACGACACCATCCAGTACGCTCTCGAGAAGGGGATGACGCTCAGGGACGACAGCATCCTTGTCCAGCCGCCGCCCAAGTCATACTTTCACGCGGAGATGGCGCAAGCGTTCTGGCCGAAGCTGCCGGTCATCCTCGAACACGAACACTACCAGGGCTCGATCGGCAGGGGCGCGTGGCACAGAGACATATTCATGCGGGCCATCGAGGAATATCACGCGAGCTACATGTGCATCCACTGGTTCCCGCGCGAGTTTCTCGAGAAAGAGCGCGACCTCATCGACAAAGTTAACATGCGGCTGGGCTACAGGCTGCAGCTTCGCGAGGCGTCCTGGCCCGCCAAGGTATCGCGCGGCGGACGGGTGAATTTCACGTCGACGTGGGCGAACGCGGGTGTAGCGCCCTGCTACCCGGGCGGGTTTGTCGCGTTTACTTTGAAAGACGCTCAGGGCGGAATAGTAGCCGTGTTTGTCAACGAAGCGTTCGACGTGCGCGGTCTCGACGTGGGTCCGCCGAACGAAGCGCCCACGCAGACCGTCGAGTTATCCCACGGTTTCGCGCCCAACATGCCAGCCGGGTCTTTTGACGTCTACGTCTCCGTTGGCGCGCGAGACGGCACGCCCAAGATCGCTCTCCCGCTTCCAGACGGCGACGGAGCCCGCCGATACAAGTTGGGACGGATCGAAGTACCGACGGAGTGAGGGTATATGCGCCAAGTTAGGAGGAGAAGTGGAGGATTGGGGAACATGTTGCGCTCCGCACCTGTCTGTTCTGCAGAGATGGCCGAAGGGAGAGAAATCAAGATGATGGTGAAGAACAGGTTTTTCTTGGCAAGCGCTAGTCTGCTGACGTTGTTGCTTTTCCCCGGACTGGCAGATAGCCAGGTTCTGCGTGTACCCGAGGTCTCCCGAGACAAGGTGATCTGTTTTGCGTTGTACACGGTCAATAACAACATCCTAAAGCTGACAGCCCAGTTGTATCCGCTGAAGGAAGACGAGGAGAGAACCGTCAGGCTCGAGGTCGATCGAGGCGGAAAGTGGGAGCAGATCGCCGAAGCACGGGTGATCGAGCGAGGGTGGACGGCACCGTTCCGTGTCGAGAACTGGGACGCGACGAAGGAGGTCAAGTACCGTGTGTCCCACGGGGAAAGGGCGTTCTATACGGGCACGATCCGCAAGGATCCCGTTGAGAAGGACACGATTGTCGTCGCCACGTTCACAGGCAACTCGATCAACCCGAAACACGGCGGCGATATCCCGAAATCTGACATCGTCGAGAACCTGAAGAAGGTGCAGCCGGACCTGCTCTTCTTCTCGGGCGACCAGGTGTACGATCACACCAGACATTACGCGGCCTGGCTGAAGTTCGGCAGGGACTTCGGCGAGATCATCCGCGATACTCCCACCGTAACGATACCGGATGACCATGACGTCGGCCACGGGAACCTGTGGGGTGCCGCCGGGAAGAAATCGCACACGCAGGCCGGGCATGACGGAGGCTACTTCAGGCCGGTCGAGTATGTCGAGGAAGCGCAGCGCGCCCAAACGAGCCATTTGCCCGACCCTTATGATCCCACTCCCGTCGAGCGCGGCATCAGCGTCTACTACACGTCGTTGACTTGGGGACGAATCAGCTTTGCGATTATCGAAGACCGCAAATGGAAATCGGGCCCCGGCGGCCTCGTTCCGGAGATGGGTCCGCGCCCGGACCACATCACGGATCCCGACTATGAACCATCGAGTCTCGATGTGCCGGGAGCCACCCTGCTGGGCGAGCGCCAGCTTAAGTTCCTGAGAGAATGGGCCACTGATTGGAACGGTGCCGACATGAAATCAGTTCTTTCCCAAACGGTTTTCTGTGGTGGCGCACATCTTCACGGTCAGCGAAACAACCGTCTCTACGCCGACCTTGACTCCAACGGCTGGCCTCAAACGGGAAGAAACAAGGCTTTGCGGGAGATTCGGAAAGCGTTTGCCATCATGCTCGCGGGCGACCAGCACCTCGGGACGATTATCCACCACGGCATCGACGACTGGAACGACGCGGGCTACTCGTTTTGCGTGCCGTCTATCGCGAACCTGTACCTGCGGTGGTGGGCGCCGCTCGAGCCCGGCAGGAACCGCGCGCCGGGGATGCCCGACCACACGGGAGAGTTCGAGGACGGGTTCGGCAACAAGATCACCGTCTGGGCTGTCGCCAATCCCGGGGAACGGGAGAACCACGACAAGCTCACGACGAGGGCTGCCGGGTTCGGGCTCGTCAAGTTCAACCGGAAAACGAGAGAGATCACGATAGAGTGCTGGCCGAGAAACATGGATATCAAAGCTCCAAACGCGGAACAATATCCCGGCTGGCCCAAAACGATTCGTCAGGAAGACAACTATGGTCGCAAAGCCGTAGCATACCTGCCGACTCTCGAGATCAGCGGCCGGGACAATCCTGTCGTGCAGGTGATTGACGAATCGAACAAAGAGATTGTCTATACACTGCGTATCAACGGAAGGTCATACCGGCCCAAGGTCTTCAAAGACGGTACCTATACGATAACGGTGGGCGAGGAAGACGGAAGCAAGGTGTTGGGCGGGGTGAAATCCCTGGGAGCGGGCGAAAAGCAGACAATCAACGTCGTGTTCTGAGTAATGATGAGCGCCTGGCGAACGGCGCTCGCATCGGCAACCATACCTGATAGGAAGGGGACCCGAAGATCCATGAAGAAACAATGTCCTTTGAAGTACCTGGGTCTGGCCGCGGCGGTAGTAGCATTGTCAGGCTTTGCGCGGGCGGACGGCGGTTTTCTGGCGGTCAAAGGCGGCACGTTCGTCGATGCGGCCGGGCGCGAGGTCATCCTTCACGGGGTAAACATTGTCGACAAGTCTAAGGCGCACGGCTATCTGAGCTGGCACGGCCCGGAAGAGTTCGCCAAGATGCGCGACTGGGGGTTCAACTGCATCCGGCTCGTCATCATCTGGGACGGCGTCGAGCCTGAGCCCGGAACGTATGACGATGAGTATCTCGCCGGCGTCGACAAGCGCATCCAATGGGCCAAAGAGAACGGCATGTATGTTCTCCTGGATATGCACCAGGACCTTTTCAGCGCGAAATTCGGTGCCGACGGTGCGCCGCTGTGGGCTTGCCTCGACGAGGACAAACCCCATGTGCGGGGAGGCCGAATCTGGAGTGACACCTATTTCAGCAGCCCCGCTCTCCACGCCGCGTTCGACAACTTCTGGGCCAACACACCGGGCCCGGACGGCGTGGGGATCCAGGACCATTTCGCTCTCGCCTGGCAGCATGTCGCGGAACGGTACGCCGACGAGCCCGCTGTGGTGGGCTACGATCTCTTCAACGAACCGTTCATCGGCTCCAGGGTCCTCGATGCGTTGCCGCAGATGCTGGCGGCATTCGCGACCGCTGTAGCGAAGAAGCAGGGCGGTGCCGCACCGGTTATCGGCGACCTGATGCGCCAGTTGACGAATCCCGGAGCCGGCACTGACCTCAGGAAACACCTCGAGGATATGGAGGTGTTTACGTCTTTGGTTGACTCCGACGCGTCCCTTTTCCAGGAGTTCGAGCGTACCGAACTCGCGTCCATGTACAACCGCGTTGCCGAGGCCATCCGCAAGGTCGACCGCAGGCATCTGCTCTTCGTGGAAACGAACCTCTTCTGCAACGTGGGAGTTCCCAGCGGCGTCGTGCCGATTCTAGGCCCGGGCGGCAACCGCGATCCGCTCCAGGCGTTTGCACCGCACGGCTACGACGTCTTCACCGACACGGGCGACGTCGCGAACGCGAGTCCGGAACGTCTCGAACTGATATTCGACCGTCACGCCGAGACTGCCGAACGCCTGGGATCGCCTGTGCTTGTCGGTGAGTGGGGCGCTTTGTCGGGCGCGCCGGGCACGCTGCCCGCCGCCGAGATGAATGTGCGCCAGTTCGAAAAGCACCTCTTCAGCGAGACGTATTGGTCGTACCACAGGCGCAAGGGCGTCGAGGACGCTCCGTACTTCCCTGCGGTCGTGCGACCCTACCCTGCGGCCGTCGCAGGCGCTTTGCTCCGCTGCCGGTCAGACGTTGCCGGTGGCGAATTCAGTTGCGCCTGGAAAGAGGATCCCTCCGTTACCGCGCCCAGCCGTATCTATCTCCCCGCGGAGTGGTTTCCCGACGGGTACAGTGTGGACCTTGAACCGGGCGGCGACGGCTGGTCGTTCGAGCCGACCGCAGCCGAGAGCAGCAGCGGGTACCTGGTGATCCCGCCGACAGGAAAGGAGGTCGAGCGAGGCTTGACAGTGAAATCGGCAAAGAAGGAACGCATCAAGGCGTTCTGTATCGACTTCAACTGGGGACCCGCAGGGTTTGCGCGGCCGGGCATGTACACGAGCGCGTCGGCGCAGGAACACTTCGAGTGGTACCGCGAACTGGGCGTCAACACGATTCAGACGTTCTGCGTCAGCTGCCCCGGATATGCCTGGTACGACAGCGAGGTCGCGCCCGTCCAGCCGGGAATGAAAGGCGAGTTTCTCAAAGAGATCGCCGAGCTGGGCCACGACGCGGGCATGCGGGTCATGGGCTACTTTTGCGTCGGCGCGAACACGTACTGGAGCGAGACGCACCCGGATCTCAGCCACCCGTTCAAGAGCGCCATCGCCATACCGTTCACCACGGAATACCTGGACTACCTTTGCAGCGAGATAGAGGAAGCGTTGATCATGACGGGCATCGACGGGTTCATGATCGACTGGGTGTACAACGCGTCGCATTTTTATCGAGACAAGAAATACGAGTGGCTCGATTGCGAGAAGCGAATGTACGAGGAGCTTTTCGGCGAGCCGTTCCCCGGCGACGGTGCCATGGACGAGGCCCGGATCAACGAGTTTAACCGGCGCGCTACGGAACGCTGTTGGGAACGGATTCGCAATGCCGCGAAATCCGTGAAACCCGACTGCATCATCTGGCTGAGCGCTTACGACCTGCACCATCCTATGCTTGCCGGGTCGCGGATGCTCAAAGAGATCGACTGGCTCATGAACGAACACCCGGACCCCGTGTACCTGGAGGCCGCACGCAAAGCGGCCGGTGCGCACACTCGAATCATCCAGTGCATCTGCGGGTGGGGCGACCAGCACGATGCCGGCAAGATCATCGACGATCCACGGTTCGCCGGGACGGGTTTGTACGGGTTTGCCCGGCCCGATTTGAAGACGACGCTTCCGCCCGAGGACGATTCCGGCAACGCCCGCAACATCGCCGCCATGCGCGAGGCGTTCAACGCCAAGTAGAACGGGTTGCAGGAGCCGCTTTCTTGGGTGGATTCCAGGGTGCATCTATGGTACGCTGGAGCTATGAGGTGGGTGCCGTGTCTCGTGATGCTCGGTTCAAGAGAGGGGGGTCATGATGACTGCGGATCGCAAGAACCAAGGCGCACACAGCCGCAGAGAGTTTCTGAGGATTGCCGGTGCGTCGGCGGTCGGTGCAGGGGTTGCGCCCGGACTCGTCGCCGGATCTGAAGAAGCCGGCACGATAACGGCGACGGTGGGGATCGCCAAAAGCCAATCGGTTGCGGAGGCTGTACGCGACGCTGTCGCGATGTCGGGAGGATTGGACTTCATCAAGCCCGGCCAGAAGGTACTTATCAAGCCCAACCAAGCGGGTCCTGCAAAGCATCCTGCGACAACCAATCCGGAAGTGATCTACGAGGTTTGCAAGCTTGTTGCCGAAGCGGGGTGCAAGAACATCTTTCTCAGCGACCGGGGCTTCATACTGTTTAAAGACGGCACGAGCCTGATGAAAACCATCGGCCATTACGACGCGGCCAAGCAGGCCGAGACAGACGTCGGTGGCGGCGTGAAAGTGACGCCCGTGGCGTTCCATGAAGCCGGACCATACTTGACACGAGGTTCGCCTGTCTGGCGGGAAATTCATCACCCGCTCGCCCGGCACTATATAGATCCCGACGGCAAGGACGTCGGGTTCAAGCTTGCCGAACTGCTCTTCCAGGTGGACCACGTGATTAACGTGCCGTGTGCCAAGGTCCATAACCAATGCTGGTTCACAATGTCGATGAAAGCGTTTGTCGGGATGGCGGACCCCACGACTACGCGGACCTACTTTCACACACGCGCCGGAAAAGGGATCAAGGGCGTTCCGGGCAAAGGCGGCCGTTTCACCGGGCCTTTCTACGGTACGGAAGCCGACGCCACGCCGATTTCCCGAATGATTGCGGAACTGAACCTGCCTCTCACCCCAGCGTTGAATATCATTGACGGCACCAAGCCGATATACGAGGGCGACCATGTGACGGGCGACTCCGTCAAGGCCGACGTCATCATCGCGAGCCGCGACCGCATCGCGGCGGACGTTGCCGGTATCGCGCTGCTGAAATCGCTTGGCAACGAGGAACGGCTGCACAGCATCTCGCCGTGGCAACACCCGATGGTGCGTCACGCCCAGGATATCGGGCTCGGTGTCACGCACCGAAACGACCTGACGGTCAAACACAAAGGCGTGGACAACATCGATACGTTACTGGGATATATGGCATGACAGCAGGTCGCGGAGACCGGCTAAACAGTTCTGCCGAGTTTCAATTCACATGATCGGAGGGCTGGACTATACTCCAGGAAAGGAGCTGGTGGTAGTCCGGCCGAGCCGTTTGGCGGAGGACTGGGCCTGGCTGTAACATAGTGGTGGGATAGGACTCGGTTCATGATCAGAAGATGCTTCTCTGGCGTCTTATACAGAAAGAGGAGCGTGGTTAAGAGTCTTATACGGAACCAGATAATCAATAGTTAGGAAAGAACGAAGGCAAAGGCAGGCACACAAGTGGCTCGCAAGCAAACACCCCCGCCCGATGCCCATGGGCTGCCCCGTGGTTGCCTGGTTGTCTCCGCAACATGGGGCTCCTTCATAGTCTGGTTGGCGATCGTCCACCGGCTTTGGCTACTGGCAATCCTTGCCGTGCCGAGTATACTCATCTGTCTCTGGTGGCTGCATGGGTTCATACTTCTGATGAAGGCGCGATTCCGTTGGCAACTGCGTGGTATCCGTGGGGTCCTCGTGTACTCGAACTCTCCTGTTTGGAGTGAGTACATAGAGGCCAACTGGGTGGCTCGCCTTGAGAACCTATTCGTCATGCTCAACTGGTCAGAGCGGAAGGAATGGCGATCATCACTTGAGGTCTCGATGTTCGAGTACTTCTGTGGCCGAGAAGAGAACTTCAATCCTGCCGTAATCCTGCTCCGCGGTCTTCGTCAGCCGCTTGTCTTCCGCTTCCACTATGCATTCAGAGATGCCAAACACGGGAATCTCAGGGCCCTTGAGAAACTCGAGGGCAGACTGTTTACGGAGCTTGGTATGGAGTACGGAGGGTGCAGCTACTGTCCCGCCAGTAGCTCCTAGCATGCGCATGCAGCGGACCGACGCCGCTGATGTGCGAACCGTTATGCCTCTTGAACGGTCACGCTCAGCTGAGGTATGGCAAATGAAGATCATCCTTCGGACATGTTGCGGTTTGTTGCTTTGCTTCGCTCTCGAGGGCTGTTCCTTAGTAGGCATCATGAGCTCGGAATCCATGTCGGATTCTGGGAAGCACAGCCTGTACCTAGGCGGATACAGCGTCGATCCCTTTGCTGTTGTGAAACTGCCCGATCATTGCTATTGGGAAGTTGTGACAGCGAATAGGAACGGCCTCATAGTGTTGGCACTGAGCGAGAAGAGATCGGATCACACTGTCTTCCGATCCGTGGTGAGTCACTTGACACCGGAAGAGGCGCTGCAGCTCTCAGAACAACTGTGCAACGTGGCGAACGACTGCGTCGAGGCTTGCGGAGCGGCTGCTCCCGAGCTGGATGCGACCGCGAAGGAGGCTTCGCTCGAGGGAAAGAGGATGCCCAGGGTGATTAAGCCCACCATCAATGTAGAGGTGCCCTCAGTCAAGCTTAAGGATGTCAGATTAAGCGAATTCCTAGATACAGTGCTGGGTTCAATGGGGCTCGATTACGAGGTCCGGCCGGGATACGTTTGGATCTCAAGGCCAGACGTGTTGGCCGAAGAATCGCCGATACCCCCAGAGGTTCTCGCGACAGTGCAACTTGTAGACAACGAGTCGCCGGATCAGCTCGTGAAAGAAGTCAATGAGAAGTTGGGGTGCCCAGTTGACGCTAGTATTGATGGTGGCATGCGTATTCGCCAGGTACTGGATTTCTTTTCCAGTAGTACCGAACTGGAGTTTGTGCTCGACGAGCGGGTAATGTTGCCGGCGGATCCTTTCTACTGGGCATCTCCGCATGAGCTCTATCTTAGTGACTACAAAGTGCTCCGGGGCGGAGTTGTAAGGTTGCCGGAGAACTGCTATTGGGAAGCATGGACAACGTTTTGGAGAGGCAAATGCCGCGTGCTGCTGGAACTGAACAAGAAGAAATCGGTACTCGGCGGGTTCAGCTCTGTGGAGAGCCGCTTAACACCTGCAGAAGCTGCCGACCTTTCAGAGCAGTTGAAGAAGGCGGCAACTGAATGCGCTGGAGAGCCCGGCGCTCAATAGCAGATGCATGGCACAACAAGCGGCTGCACGGCGACACGGTGAACCGCGCGTGTGAGCCGCGAACCGTTAGCGAGAAAAGACGATGACCGAGCAAGAAGGCAGAGCTAACAACGCGGATGAGCTCGATGCAGAGGGCACCGCTCTTTGTCCACGCTGCCTCTCTCGAGTTGACCCTTCTTCTTATTACTGCGAGACTTGTGGGGAGTCTGCAGGCAACCTCACCCCCTATATTCCGTATGTCAACATCAGATTCGCTGTGAACTTCTACCGCGCGATGTGGCGCAAGGCGTGGTACGATCACACCACGCATGTCATGATTCGCCTGCTGTGTATTGTACTTATCGTCCTGTTTGCCCCTATAATGTTCATTGGACTGCCATTTGTGCTACTGGGTAAGCGTAAGGCGCGCACGAAAGGCCGCACGGGCGCTTGACACCAGCGCATGCAGCGTGCGAGCAGCCGCTGATGCGCGCAATGTTCGCTGGATAGGGAAAAATGATCGTGAGACGGATTGACTCACTCGCAAAAGTCGCTATTGTCTTTGCTGTTCTCTGGTGGGTTATCAGTGTTGGGGGCGTCATCTTCTTGCCCTACTTGCTCGAACACGTATCCTGTGTCGATTCTTATGCGCTACTAATGAGGTTTGTCTTGGGCACGGCGGCATTCGTGTCTCTCAGAGTCGCAGTCACGTGGTGGCTTTTCACTACGGCGAGGCGCGACAAAGCGTCGCCTTGGGTTTGGAGCCTACTTGGTCTTGTCTTTGGTCTCATTGCCGTTGTGCTTTTCTACTGTGTCAAGATTTACGAGGCGCATGACAAACAAGAAAACCCAACATAGGCCAGCGAACCGGCGCATGCAGCGTGCGAACAGCCGCTGATGCGCGCAACGTTAGAAGGAGCAAGAATGAAATGAAAGCTAAGGGTTTCCGTTTGTGCTCGTCACACGATCGGCGGGTTGCGTTGGCCAGCATCTTGTTGGGCGTAACCGCGCTGCTGCTGTTCTGTGCAAGTTGTGTGAGCGTCGGTCGGGAGTTCCCTGTCTCTGAAGTCTCTGGAATCCGGATAGGAGAGACCACCCGAGCCGAGATCCGGGCGATGTTCGGGTCTCCGTGGCGAGTCGGGCTTGACGACGGCCAGCCGACGTGGACGTACGGCAGGTATCGCTACAGGCTGTTTCGTCAGACGAGCACGCAAGACCTGGTGGTTCGGTTCAACGATAAAGGCGTGGTCGCTTCGTACACATTCAACACCACCGCGCACACGGAGTGAACGGGCGTGTCTGCAGGCGGTATGGTGAGACTACTATGAAACCTGCTAACATCCGCGTGCGCCGTACGCGTTCAACCATGCGCTCGTGAGAATGTGCTCTGGCTCAGAGTTCGTTATAGTGTTACTGCGCGCTTCAGGACACGCTTATGAAGGACAGATATAGGCTTCTCATAAGTATTGCAGTCTCTGCAGGTATTCATGCCGCCGTGCTGCTGTCTGTCCAGGCATATATGCTGTATTACGTGAGATATGGTGTCCAGAAACACAGGCCCGCTCCTCGTGTAATCACGTTCTACATGGAGCAACAGCAGTCTTCTGAACCTTCAGAGCATGGTGTGCTTGCTGAGGATATTGCAGCATATTTGACTCCTGAAATCCCTCATGATATGCAGCTTCACGAAGATGCAACAACACTATCTGACTCTCAGATTCAATCCTTGCTTGAAGATACGGACAGGAAGGTATCGGAGATGTCTTATGATCAGAAGACCGAAACGCTGGATAAGCTTTTGCCAAACGCCGGGAACATCGCTACAACTGATCTGAACGTCATTACACGCAAGATTGAAGAGGCACTTGACCTTGACCAGACAAGGGCATATGCTCCTGTGGAAGGGGTATCCGGCGAAGTGGATTATGATTCATTGCTGCTTTACGACATAAAGAAGATTGAACAGCCGGGCAAGACTTCTTATCTGCACATTCTTGTCGACAAAGATGGCCGCGTGTTGGAGCTCGATGTGCCTGCCTCTGAAATGACTCCTGAGGATATGCTGTCCTTCAATGTACTTCGCCAGGCAGAGCAGGATGAGAACCTGAAATCCATGTTACACACTGTGATGAAGATGGTTGATAAGAACCGTAGCAAACCTGCACAGGAATAAGCGTATGCTTCATGAATCAAGGGCCACTTCCCACGAAATACGGGACACCGCCGCCGCTCATCCACGAGCCGTCGGCTGCAACTAAGGAGCGACGATAATGGAAGGCTGGACCGAAGAAGAGATTCGGAACAAGGATTTGATGGCGCCATGCGGTCTCTACTGTGGCGCGTGCGGAGTCTACATTGCGACGAGGGACGGGAATGAGAAGTTCAAAACGATTATGGGGACCCTCTATGGGACAGCGCCCGAGGAAACGGCGTGTTTAGGATGTATGCAGCCCGACCCGCCGAAGAAGCGGTACCGTTACTGCGAGACATGTACAATACGGGATTGCGTGAGATCGAGAGGATACTATTCGTGCCATCAATGCGAAGAATGGCCGTGCAGTATGATAGAAGAGTTCCCTTTCGCCACCGGCGTGAAAGTAATGAAACGAACGATCCCTCTATGGCGAACGAGTGTGGCCAAACACGGTGACGAGGAGGGGAGCGTCGAATGGGCCCGGGCGGAATGCGAGCGGTATCATTGCTCGTCCTGTGGGAAACCGCTTTTCAGAGGCGCACAACGATGCAGGGCGTGCAAGAAACCGGTAGCTGATGAACTGGACGGATCACTCTAGCCCGCATATCTTACGAGATGGAGGGTGAAGGCTATCGAAGCATAGAGATGGCACTGCGTTACGGGTTAAGAGGAGTGATTGTCCTGCAACCAGACTGTTTTGTATCTGTTGCTGGGAGCAAGGCAGACGCATGACAGCCAATCGCCACAGAAGCGCGACGACGCCGGTACGTCCCGCAGGGACGGCTGAGAATAGCCCAGGAGTTCACTCCTGGGAGAACGGTTCGACGCAACGAGTGTTCAGTCCCGGAGGGACGGCTGAAGCCGCTGTTGAGTGGAGCTTGCTTCAATCGTCCCTATGGGACTCGACTGGCTGGCCGGGTTGTGCACTTGATCCCAGGAATGAATTCCTGGGCTACTATCGGTCGTCCCCTACGGGACGGATCCCGATTGGGAAGCTGAAGCATTTGGCAAGTGTCTTGTTCTCGAATCTTCTTTCGGCGAGAAACCCGGGCTCACCGTAAGGGAGGCTCGACATCGTGCTGCGTCACCTTTTTCAATTGCTTGGTTTCTTCGAGGAGGCGAGGAAGTATGCGTCACCCGATGAAGACGCCGTTGCCCGGGCAGGGCCGGAAACACCGCGTCACGTTTCGTTTCACAGACGCATTGTTGCAGTCGCCATTCTGTTGGGCCTGGTTGGTGCGGCATTTGGTGTTTGGCTGATTGTCGTTGCGGCAGGTGAGAACACGGCCGCAAAGGACGCCACCAAGATCCTGCTTGCTCCGCTGGTATTTGCAGCCGCCGGCTTGGTCTTTGGCGTGTCGGTCACGTGCCTGTTCGCGCCACGCAGTTTTCTTACGGGACCAGTAGGTCAGAAGTGGATGCAACTCATCGGAACCCAAAGCACGGCGGTCGCACGCGTCGTGTGTTTGCTGTTTACGATGCTGTTACTGGGGTTTATCGCTCTGATAGGCTGGTCCGCATGGTCGGATCTGCAGGGATGACTTCTCTTTGGGAAAT